>JASMTR010000119.1:0-2549 GCA_041694175.1 Bacteroidales bacterium | reverse complement strand
ATCTATAGTTGCACCATAACTGCCATATCCGTATTGGAGTAAAGGATTTTGACCATCGCGTTGTAAGCCTTTTTTGTAAATAATGGAGATCGGAATTTTTGTACCATCATCGGCAGTAGCCCAAAGCCGTTTGGTTTCATAATCATCTTGATTAAAATTTGGGTCTTGAACAGTTTTTTGTTTTAATATGGTCAATTGTCTATTGTTCATATCATAACTCATCACTGAAGGAGGAACATTCAATGAAGTAAACGTAAATCTTAATTTATCCGTATCAAACTCCAAATTAGCACTTGTACCAACAGTATAAGTTTCGCTATTAAAAGGAATATAATAATCGTTTGAATCATTCCAAGACATTACATGTATTTTGCTTAACCCATTATGCCGTTCAGTAGTGACTAAGTATTCTTTAAAAATGTCAATATTTTCTAGTAAAATGTTCTCACGATGAGGCATTACGGTTTCCCAATGTTCTACTGAAGTTTGGTTAATTGGGGTTTTCATCAATTTAAAGTTAGTGGCATTATCTTTATTGGTCATAATGTAAAACGAATCATGAAAATGCGCAATACCGTATTCTAAACCGCTTTGTCTTGGTGTAAAGTTAACAAATTCGCCATCTGGTTTGTCAGCATTCAATACACGATAATCATCTGTTGTGGTACTACTTGAGCCAATAATGATAAATTGCTGAGATTTACTTTTATACACAAACGTATTAAAAGTTTCGTCTGTTTCTTCAAAAACTAAAACATCATCTTCAGGTGAAGTTCCAAGTTGGTGTTTATAAATTTGATAGGATCTTAAAGTTTGTGGATGTTTGCGGGTATAAAAAACCGTTTTGTTATCATTGGCCCACGCACTACTACCTGTTACATTTTTGATTTCATCAGCTAAGTTTTCGCCCGTTTTTAAGTCTTTAAATTTTATAGTGTATTGTCTTCTGCCAACAGTATCTTCAGCATAAGCAACAATTTGATTATTTGGACTGACATTTAAACCACTTAAATTGAAATAGGAATGTCCTTTAGCAAGTTGATTGACATTAAATAAGACTTCTTCTTCAGCTTCTAAAGTTTCTTTTTTACGAGTAAAAATAGGATAATCTTGACCGGTCTCGTATTTTGTAATGTACCAGTAGCCGTTAAATTTATAAGGAACGCTTTCGTCGTCTTCTTTAATTTTGGACTTGATTTCAGTAAACAAACTATCTTGAAGAGGTTTTAAGCTTGCTGCTTGAGTTTCGTAGTATTTGTTTTCTTCTTCAAGATACTTTATAACTTCAGGGTTTTCACGTTCATTTAACCAATAATATGGGTCAACGCGCTTATCACCGTGTTTGATTAATGTCGTATCTTTTTTAGGCGCTTTAGGAACTTGAGTTGAGGTTTGCAATTCGTTTGTGTTTTTACAAGAACTTGCAAAAATAAGACAACACAGGGGAATTAAGATTTGATTTTTCATAAGATTAGGTTTACAAATAGGAAAGATAATATTTTATTCCTTTATAGTGTTAAATGCGATATTGATTTTATTTTCTAGTTGAAACTTTTGATACTTATAAAAAATATACACTGACGGAATAGTCAGGGTGGTTTTGCGCTTGTCGTGACCCTGGAGGATTACTCTGTGATCCCTTTAGGTTCAATGCTGGAAACCTGCCCTGCCGATTAGGCGGGTACAAAACCACTGCTATCGCAGTTTTGTATTTTGTTTAGTCTGCACTTACAAAAGTTGCACTTTTGCCGTTGGTCTAAAAAAAATACACCCTGACAGAATCGTCAGGGTGGTTTTGTGCTTGTCGTGACCCTGGAGGATTACTCCGTGATCCCTTTAGGTTCAATGCTGGAAATGCAAAACCAAAACCCTGATATGCATCAGGTTTAGTTTTTTAGTTTTGCCTGCACTTACAAAAGCTTATGGCTTTTGACGCTTGCCTAAACTAAAAAACCACAACACCTATCGGTATTGTGGCTTTACGCTTGTCGTGACCCTGGAGGGATTCAAACCCCCAACCGTTGGAGCCGAAATCCAGTGCTCTATTCAGTTGAGCTACAGGGCCGAAAAGTTTTGCAAAATTACAAGAATTATTGCTTTTTAAAGTAAGTTTTTCGGTTTTATTTTGAAGTCGATTCTGAAAAGCTCAACTCTGCGAAGTCTTAGACTTCGAAGCCTCAAAATTACCCATGAAGCATATAGCATCATAGGAGTCTGTAACGACTTCACATATTAGCTATTTTAAAGAATTCATTGATTTGTTTATATTGCCAACATGTTTAGCAATCGAGGCTGTAAAATAAGAGACTAAAACGTTACTGAAGATGGTAAAAGAAGCAGGTGTGTATTATATTGAGATAAATCAGGTATATCACCGTGAGCGAAGTTTAAAACTTCACTCAGCAAGTTTTAACCACCTCAACCAAAGAAGAAACCGTATTTTACAAGCCTTTGATATACCACCACTTGAAAGTGAAACGGATGACATATCAGAAGATGAAAATATCACATCAGGTACAGGTAATTTTGCTCACGGCTTTGCCGGCGAC
>JASMTR010000118.1:0-7980 GCA_041694175.1 Bacteroidales bacterium | reverse complement strand
TAAAACCTTGAGGTTTTTAAAAGGGTAGAATTTTATCTAACCGCCCCAACCCTAAGCTGCCCAGAAGTGCAAAACGCACATTTAGGGAATGTGGCATTAAATTTTAATATTATGAGAAATTTTAAAAAGTTATTTTTTCTTTTCTTTTTTTCATCAATAACTGTAATTGCTAGTAACAGCAATAGTGACAAAGTATTCTGTGATTCATTTGAAGAAATGGTTAGCCTAAATTTACCTTTTTATGCATCAGATTACGAAACTGAAAGTTTAATTGAAGAAGTCAATTTTTACTATTTTACAAAAGACAATAATCGCTATTCAGTAAAAATTTTAGTTTCTTTTGATAATCGTTATGAAAACCTAGTTAACATTTCCATGTCAAGTAATTATTTTAATATTACTGAAGTCTCTCAAGTTGAGGTAGAAGAAGGAATTGTTTCAAACTTTAATGGCGACGGAGAAGAAAATCAAAATGATGGAATGTCTCCTCATGCGTCATGTATAGAAGCTTGTAAAGACAAATATACTGACGATGATGGTAATAAAATAAGAGGTAGAGGGGCATGTAAAGCAAACTGTTGGGTTGACACAACTATTAGAACTTTAGATGCTATATCCCCATTTTAATTAACACTTAATTAATAAACACTCTGTATAGTAGAAAATACGGGGTGTTTTTTTTAAAATATATTATGAAAAGAGAAATTATTTTACTTATTTTTTTAACATTTTTTCTTACATCTTGTGGCAGTATTTTGTCTAGCTACGTGGTAAGTCGAGGAAACATTGAAAAAGATTATAAAGTTTTAAAGAATCATAAAACGGGACAGCATATAGTTTTTTTACCAATGATACATCTTGGTAAAAGAGAATATTTCGATGCAGCTAGAAAAAAAATTGATTCTTTAAGAGCTGAAGACTACAGTTTTTATTACGAAAACATCAAAATGGAATCGGGCTTAGATTCTTTAGAGAAAAACCTTTATGAGCAAAAGGTGAGAAGTATATTAGGCTTTAATCCACTATTGGTTAATAATAATGAAAGTTTACCAAAGAGTTTTAAAAAGAAAAAGTATATTTTACAAGATTATAATTTAATGGGGTTAAATAGGAATGATGTTAAAATAGACATGCCTGAAAATATAATAATTGATTCTATTGAGGTTAAATATGGTAAACTCAAACTGTCTGAATGTGATAAAAACACAGGTACTTTTGAAAAATATGAATGCAAATCAGATAATGAAAAATTTCTTTTTGCCTTTACACATGAGTTTAGAGACTCATATATATCAAATAAAATATTAAATCTAAAAGAAAAAAAGATTGTCATGATATATGGTAAAATGCATTGGTATTTCCTCTATCCAGATTTTAAAAAAGCTGGATTTGAGATTGTAAAAGGTAAAATTTAAAACTTTAACATTTAGTACACTTTTAGTGTAATTTTAAACCAAATCTTCCCTTTATTTTTGGAGTGTAGTTTGAAAGTGGTTTAAATTAATGTGAATTCAATTTAAGGATTCAATTACAAAAAGCCGTCAAATTGAGTGATTCCGAGATACTCGGGATTGTATCGAAATTAGGCTTTTTTTAAAAAATGACTTATCACTTTTTAAACTCATAAAAATCTACAGGTTATAAATTTTCTAATTCAAAATGCTTAGCTAGCATAAAGGCCTTAAAACTTTGCTTTAGTAAATTAAAACCTTGAGGTTTTTAAAAGGGTAGAATTTTATCTAACCGCCCCAACCCTAAGCTGCCCAGAAGTGCAAAACGCACATTTAGGGAATGTGGCATTAAATTTTAATATTATGAGAAATTTATTTTTAACACTATCATTTATGCTAATTGGATTATTTTCTTTTGGACAATCATTAAATGTGATTGATTATTCTTCAAGAATTTCAAAAGAGCAGAAAGGAACAACAGAAACAAATTCGGAAATTGTTACGGCTTCCGAATATTCAGAGAATTTAGGTGGAACTATGATAGTTACAGGTTATCGTGATGGATTAGAATTTAAGATTATATCTGTTTCGTTAGTAAAATCGACTAATGAAAGAATATCTAATGCACAAAGTTTACAACCAGCAGGAGGTGGAGGAGGATGTCCTAATGGTTACAGATCTTGCGCAAGAGGTTGTAATGATAAACCAACCGAACTTGGTGTAATTTTATGTATAGGCTATTGTTTAATTGATTGTAATGGACTATAATATAAGAGCAAATTGAAATATGTGATCATTTTACGTTAAAATTATTAAATACTAGTCATAATGAAAACAAAAACAATTATCAAATACTTAGTAATAGGCTTATTAGCAATTCCTATTATATTTCTAATAGTTTATCTAGTATCAAATTGATATGAGAGCGAAATATAGTTTTAGACCTCTCTAATTTAAAACTGTTTAATATTCCTTAAGGTTTTAAGAAATTACTTAAAGCCCTAAGGAATTAATTAGCTTAAGGATGGTAAAATTTAAAACTTTAACATTTACTACACTTTTAATGTAATTTTAAACCAAATCTTCCCTTTATTTTTGGAGTGTAGTTTGAAAGTGGTTTAAATTAATGTGAATTCAATTTAAGGATTCAATTACAAAAAGCCGTCAAATTGAATGATTCCGAGATACTCGGGATTGTATCGAAATTAGGCTTTTTTTTAAAAAATGACTTATCACTTTTTAAACTCATATAAAGTCTATGGGTTATAGATTTTCTAATGCAAAATGCTTAGCTAGCATAAAGGCCTTAAAACTTTGCTTTAGTAAATTAAAACCTTGAGGTTTTTAAAAGGGTAGAATTTTATCTAACCGCCTCAATCCTAAGCTGCCCAGAACTGCAAAATGCATATTTAGGGGATGTGGCATTAAATTTTAATATTATGAGAAATTTAATTGTTTTTTTTAGTTTAATTATCTTTTATACTTCTAGTAGTCAAGATGTAACACCAGAGTATTTTAAAAATAATATTACTATTATTGGTCAAGTATTAGATGCAGACAACAATGAACCCTTAAGTTTTGCCAGTGTCAGTGTTCAAAACTCAAACTATGGCACCATTACCAATGAGAACGGTCTATTTAAATTAATACTTAAAGACAAGGTTGACCACATCACGTTTAGCTATTTAGGTTACAAAACAAAAGTTATTGATTTAAAAGACATAAACCTTAGTGGTCAAGTTGAGATCAACTTAAGCCCGTATAAAGAATCTCTAGAAGAAGTGATTGTAACCAATAAACCACTTAATGAAATTTTAAAAGATGTTGTAGAAACAACTCGGAAAAAAATTAAAGAAACTGCCATTTTAACAAGTTACAATAGAGAAATTTTAAAGACAGACGATGATTATTGTTTTTTTGCGGACGGGATTTCTAAATACCATATCAAAGGTAAAAGCAGGAAAATGAAAACCAAATTAGAATTAAAATCCAGTAGAGTAAAAGAAGGCAATTGTGAAGGTATGGAAAAGTTTATTAAAAAGCCACCATTACGCTATGACTTAAAAGAGTTTAATGAAGTTGCTTTTGAACGGAATTTAGCATTGAATAGTGTTATGAAATCCTATACAGGAAAATATGTTTTTAAACTTAAGACAACCTATTACGATAACAGAAAAGTTAATAAAATTGAATTTCGCCCTAATGATGATGTTAATTTAAAAGGCTTAGACGTTACAGGTTATGTGATTTATGACGCGAATACTAAACTGATTTTAGAAACAAATATTAAAAAAGTATCAAGCAAAAAAGAAGACGCTGCTGAGGTTGATATTTTTATAGCAGAATTCACAATGATTGACTTTGCACAAAAATACAGTTTTAGATTTATTGAGGACACATATACATTAAGTTACATCAAAGAATATAAAAAAATGTATATCAATAATATCTGGGCTACAAAATATGACAAAACCTATACTTTTTACGCTGATTTAACCACTTTAAACTATCAATCTAAAGTGCCTGAATATAAGTTTGATAAATATAAAGAAGATTTTATTTATCAAAACGGTGATCAATACAAAACCAATTTTTGGGAAAACGTCTCCATAACAAAATCTTCAGAAGAAGAAAATTTTAATCGATACCTTAGTAAGCGTTTGAAGGAGTAAAAAAATATAGGTTTTATGATTTAATAAAACCCTTAAACGATAGCATAACCAAAAAAATAGAACGTGGAAGGTTTTTTTAGCTGAGCTCGGGGAAAAGGTTTTAAAAGCCCGAGAGTTGGGTTTACTCTAAAACTTTAACATTTAGTGCACTTTTAGTGTAATACTCAAACTGGCTTTCTATTTACTTTTACTTAAAATTATATTCATAACTATTTTTTATAATTTAAATCTAACACCATGAAAAGCTTAGAATACACTTTACTCATATTTATTTTAACTATCTTTTTCGCTCATGCTCAAACTAATATCAGAGGTAGGGATTGTGAAGGTGGCCGAGGTACATGCATGGATATAATTATAGAAGATACTGAAAATCTCGCTAGCAAGACAGCCTATTATACTTTATATTTTATACTACCAGAAAATTACTTTAATCAAGAAGATATTGAAGTGATTAAAGACGAATCAAAACAATTTGATTTTATTATAAAAGAAGATGTGACTATGCTCGATGAAACTTTGCGTCAGCATAACATACCTAACAATTACAATACTGTGAAATCGGGGTCTTATCCCGTCACCTTTATAGACGATAAATATCGCATATTAGTAACGCTAACGGCATCAAAAAAATAATTTTGTATAAACTTGCATTTATCATATTTACTTTGTTTTGGTCTTATTCAAGTCTTGCTCATAAGGATTTTAATAAAGATCCAAATGTTATTTTTCAGGAAATGCTTCAAGAAATAGAAAACATTAATGAAAATTATGACATTCAAAAAAGTAGCATACATTTAAAAATTCAAAAGATTGACAAACAACTTAAAGTATCTGATAATGTTGAACAGAAAGTGGAGTTGCTCATTCAAAAAGATATATTAAAGACAAGACTACAATCTCTTAAACAAATTAATGCCAAAGATATAACCAAAGTAAGATATATCAAAGGATTAGAAATTATCCGGTTACTTTATGAAAAAGTGCTTAGTTTAGATCATCATTTCGCGTCTGTGGCTACGTTTTCAGAAATCAATAAAATTGCCAACCCAAATCAATATCCAGAATACGACCGCTTAAAAAGTCTTGTAAAATCAAAACGACATAAAAAAGAGGGTTTTGATTTAACTAATGTTCTCGGGACAAATACCTTAGTCTCTGTCATCAATACGTTTTCTAATATGATGGTATCTGACCTATCTAAAGAAGAAAAGGAAGAAGAACTTCAAAACATAGATTGCATTTTAGATTTTACTTTAAGAATGCAAAATGACCTTAACACCATATATTTTGAAACCGCATTTCTTCAAAAATCTAATGCCACGATAAAAGCCGATATTGAAAAACTATTTTTAAATTTTACCAAACCTATTGGTTATGCTGCTCAACTAGAAGACTGTAGAAACAACGACGATTGGGCAAGTGTAAGACAAAAGCTCAACACGTTTGTTGAGCAGATGAATAAGGCTAAAGACAGTGATGGCTTACGAATGCGTATTGATTTAGAATTTCCTATTGATCGGCTTATACAGTTTATTACACAGTACAATAATTTTATTAATGATGGCGAAGATTTCTATCAAAAATTTAAAATTATGCTCAACAGTTATGAAAATGAAGACCAATGCCAGAGCAAACTGCCAATTGAGTATAAAAAATTAAAAAGCGATATAGACATTGCTGTCCAAAAATTTAATGTGGCCTACAAACCAATACAAGTCAATGGTTCAAAAATGAAGCAACTTCTCTACGGCCTAAATGAATATGAATAAACTTCTTTTATTTTAATCATAACTTACTTTTAGATTAGCTCAAATCCCTTTATCCTAAAACACTTCAGACAGGTCGAACCACCGAAAAATTTGCAAATTTTATTTAATCATAAGTGACTTTTTGTGAGTTAGAATCGGAAAAATCGGCATACAAAAATTTATCGTAAAATTTGAAGTGAAAATGCTGTTAAAAATTTTATGCTGTTTGAGCTAAACGAGTATATCTTATTTAAGGATAAATGTGAAAGCGAGTTCTTAAAATTTAGGCATTGAATGATAAATTTAGATAAAGATTTGTAAGCCCAGACTTTTTTATTGAAGCCTGTCCTGAGTTTTTCGAAGGGTTTTGGACAATGCAAAAAAGAAAAGAATGTATATTTTAATTATCTAAAAACGTGTGTATTATTAAAAACATCAATGGTTGTAGTTTTTTGATGCGAAAGCGATAAAATTGCATTGCACTGAGTATAACCGAAGTGTATCGAGAATAAGATTTTGGATCAAATGACCTAGTTCTCGATACAATTCCGACGAAAATGTCGGAATCACTCGAACTGACTTGCTTTTTTAATAATGCTCTACGTGTTGTAATTATCTATATTTCAATATATTAAACAAAATGTCATTTGTAGTAGAAATCCACTCAAACATTTTTTTGTTTATAACGAATTTAATTTAGACTATCTACTTTAAAACCTTAAAAATTTAACATTTACTACATTTTTAGTGTAAAATTATACTGATGTAAGTCCTTAACTTTGAAATTGTTAACAACATAAGGGCGCCCGAATTTATCAAAGTTTAATCATTAAAAAACAGAAAAATGAAAAATTTTAAATTCCTATTCGGGCTAGTTTTAGTAATATTGTTAAGCAACATTAGTTGTAGTGAATCACCTTTTGAAGATAGTGTAAATGACATCCAACTTCGAGAAAATGATCTTGTTATCCCAACGGATAGTATACCTAATCCTGGGGTGGATCCTAGAGAAACTGGTAAGGGGAATTAGAATACAGCCAATAATTTTAATTTTTGGTTTGTCTTCTTTTTCTCAAACCACTACCGAGACTATTATTCTTGATGGTCTAGATGAAAATATAGAATTATCTTTTGATGTTAATATAGATAATAAAACTAAAGTTGATTCTTTAAAAAAGTATTTTGATCTACTAAATAATATCTCAAATGACTCAACACGATTAAGAAATAAATTTAAAATTGTTAACAGTTTAATTTATATTAAAGAGGATAGTATAGAGAAAAAGTTTATTAATGAAATTAAGACAGAAGCTTTAAATATTGATAATACATATAATATTGCTAGAGCTTACAATTATTTAGGTGATTACCACTTAAAACATTTTGTTTTAGATTCTGCTCTATTTTATATCAATAAATCAGAGGAATTATTTTTAAAAATTAATGACCCTGTTTATTTAAGTTATTGTTACAATTCAAAAGCTAATATTTATACCCATATCAATGATTATAATAAAGCTTTAGAATATAACTTTAAAGCCTTAATACAGACAGATTCAATCTTAAATAAAAGAGCCTTATTTTTTGCTCACCAAAGTATATTTATGACTTTAGGTAAACTCCAAAATCAAGATAAAGCTTTTGAATATTATAACAAAGCCTTAAACGTTTTAGAGCAAAACAAACCTGAATTTAAACATAATTATAACTCTTTTTTAGCTCAAACCCATAACTTTATGGGTTCGGTGTATATTCAAACAGAAGATTATGATAAAGCGCAAGAGCTTTACCTAAAAGCCTTAGCTGTGCCGGATATTCAGCAGGTGTTTCCGAGTCTTTACGCGGCATTACTCGACAACTTGGCTTATGCCCAATACAAAGCAGGCAATACCACCACGGCACAAGAAGATTTAGAATATGCGTTACGGTTAAAAGATTCTCTGGGCAAATCGGCTATTGCTATACAAACCCGTTTAAGGTTGGCAGAAGTGCTTTATGCTCAAAAAGACTTGGATCAAAGTTATCAATATGCGCAAGAGGCTTTTAACGATGCTCAAACTCACAACATTGTAGAAGAACAGTTAGAAGCTTTACAATGGTTGGCCA
>JASMTR010000117.1:0-2515 GCA_041694175.1 Bacteroidales bacterium | reverse complement strand
CTGCAGACAACACCATGTATAGCTAATGGCTTAGGTCTAGGAAAAATCGAATGGTTCAGGATTTTTTGCTAAATTTGTTTTTTAAAACGACTGAACCCTGTGCTTCGTGGGCTTATTTTGGCGCCACTAGCTATACACGGAGACCGTTATACACAAGCTAAAGACAACCGTTCCTTAACAAGTGAAGTTTTTTGACAAATTACCAAATGGTTTTTATACTGCTTGACTTTTTCAGCCTCATAAACAGTAATAAACCAACCGTGCTGTTCAAGTCTTTCAATATCTTCTTTTGAAAACCAATTGAATAAATCTTCTAAAGAATCAGTAGCTGAAAGCCAACCAACCAAATCAGGATCAAATGGCATTGGTAAATTTGTATTCATACAAAAATTAAATTCGTTATGAATTAATCCTGTGAAGTTTCCTTTTGAATCATACCACAAACCTTGTTGTGTCTCTTCGTGTGCGATTCGATAATATAATTTTGACATAATTAAAAATTTTAGAAAGCCTGTGTATAACAACGGCTATAAAAAATAGCGGTTGCGGTGCTTGCCGTTAGGTTAATAATTCTATTTAAATTCGTTTTCATTTGATAGTTAAGTGCTTTAATTCCGCTACTTTTCATAGCCAAAACGTTGTGCGTCATTTAAAAACAAATAATCGATGAAATTTATAGTTATAGCAATAATTATTTTGGTCGTTTTATACTTTATAGCAAAATCAAAAAGAAACGCCAAACCTAAAGATAAACCAAAGGAAAAGAAAGCTGTTTCGATTTCTATTGCATCTGATAATCAAAAGACAAATGAAAATGATGAAATAGACCAATTAAAAAAGAAATATCCAAAATGGTATTCTTCAAATAAAACAAAAGGAAAATGTTATAAACCTAAATCGCCATTAGAAGTAATTGACACGGAATCTACAGTGAATTATAAAACAGATGAATATGCTGAACTTTTTGGACGTGGAGCTCATTGCAGTTATTTTCCAGGTTACGGAAAAATATATAATCGAACATTTGAAATATGGTATCAGGAAACAGGCTCAAAAGATAAATTAGATTTACAAGAGTATTTTGATATTGGTGTTGAACGAAATCAACCATTTCATGTGGAAGATATTACAAATGGAATTATAATATCAAACGAATTAGAAAGAACGAAAGGTTATATAAAGTTATGGAATGCTCGCGACCAAAAAAATAATATAACATGGTATGCTGGATTAAAAAATTTGGAATATACCAATATCATTACCAAACGAGAACGTGAAGAAAAAACGACGCACAACAGCGCATAACAAAAATGGCGAATTTATTGCTGAAACGAGAGTTTTGTGTATTTTTAGAAACTTAAAGTTTAACCGAAAAACTTGCGCATTTTATGTCGCCACTTATGTTATGCGCGAGACGTTGTGAGCAATTAAAAATCAAAACGGTTAAAAAAGGACTGACCATCCATATGAAAATTAGGATTTTACAACAAAAAATATTAACTTTATTAAAAACATTTAATTATGAAAAATATATTTATAAAAAATTTAGTTTTAATCGTTCTGATTTTTAATTTTAATTCTTGCTCTCAAGAAGAAGTTATAAGTCAAGAACAAGATTCTTTAGATTTTAGTAAAATTAAAATTGATTTAAGCAAATCAGATTTAGGGAACGAAATCAAAGTATTTGATT
This sequence comes from Bacteroidales bacterium, assembly GCA_041694175.1. Classification (GTDB taxonomy): domain Bacteria; phylum Bacteroidota; class Bacteroidia; order Flavobacteriales; family Flavobacteriaceae; genus Psychroflexus. The sequence goes on along the minus strand of JASMTR010000117.1, from coordinate 825 downwards.
ATAAGGATAAAAAAGAATTAATTTTAAAAATAAAATCTTCAATTGATTTAATGATAAAAGACTCTAGAGAGTTAATAAAAAATGACTCTGAAGTAACAGATGTTTTTATCAATATTTCTTTTAAGGATGGAAAAGCAACGATTTCAGAAATTACTGAAATAGATACTAAAAACAATATTATCAGACAATCATTTAAATATGACGATTCTAAAAATTCTTATAATGCGAAAAGAGGCGGACCATTTATTGCTGACTTTGCAAGTTGTCCAGATGGATATTCTCAAATTGATTCTTGTAGCAACGTTAGTGGCACAGAAGAATGTGTTGGCGGAGCTGTTCAATCATATTTGAGCGAAAATATTTCTGGAATTGGTGATTGTGCTAATGTTCAAGTGCAGGTTGGTACGTTTACAACTAAAGTATGCGGAAAAACTTGTTAATACCTTAATTAAAAACTGCTCACAACAAAGTATATAAAAAATAGCAGTGAAAGACTAAACCAAATAGTAGTTCTTTCCTGCTATTTTTGTTTACAAGCCTAAAATAAATCGCCTTTTAACTGCTACTTTTCATATACAAAACCGTTGTGGTGCATATATGAACGACACTCGTGGAAAAAAATATGGAATTTAAATAATGCGATTTGATTAAAATTATGACTGATTTTTATAACGACTCTCGCCTATTTTTAGCGATTTTTTTTAAAACCAAAATGAAATCCTTGTTTTGAAATAGATGATTAAAACGGATGATTGAAATCAAAATGCGGATAAAGAGAAATTGAATTTCAACGATGAAATTTGCCAAATCCAAAATGAAAACCTT
>JASMTR010000116.1:0-16928 GCA_041694175.1 Bacteroidales bacterium | reverse complement strand
TACCGCTTGAGAGCGTTAAAATAGTTATGAAAATATTGCCATTGATTTATCATATTGCAAATTTAAAGATATATTTTAAAATGCTTTTCTTGCTAACAGATAATTAAGAATTGTTATTGTGAAGTTTTCCAAAAAACTTTAGTTGTTCCCTAAAATAATTGGCATGCCACTATCACCAGAACCGATAACAATCACTTTTGAGTTATCAGATTTTGAGAGTTCTATTGTTGCTTGAATGCCTTTTTCTTGAAGGATTTTATCGGTTAAAGATGCACTTAATATTTGATTTGCCGCAGCTTTACCTTCTGCTTCAATACGTTGTCTTTCTTTTTCTTTTTCGGCTTTCTCTAACCTGAATTCATATTCTAAAGACTCTTGCTCTTGCTTTAATTTTCTCTCAATAGCATCTTTAATGGTTTGAGGTAAAGACACATCTCTTACCAATATTTCATTGACTTGAACAAATTGATTTTCAAGAAGCGCTTTTGTTTCTTCAAACATTTCATTTTGAATAGTTTCGCGCTTTTGAGCATACAGCTCTTCTGGCTTATATCGACCTACAACAGCTCTTGTAGCCGAACGAACCGCTGGCTTAATGAGTAGCTCGAGGTAATCTTCGCCTCTTTTTTGGTGTAAAAGCCCAATTTGTCCAGGTTGTGGTTGGAACCAAATAGTGGCGTCTAATTTAATATCTAATCCGTTAGAAGATAAAACGGTCATTTTTTCATCGATAGATTGCTGTCTAACGTTGTAAACGTAAACAGTATTCCAAGGCGCTATGATATGAAAACCTTCACCCAAGGCTGGCTCATCAGTGACCACACCTTCACCTAAAGGTTCAAATAACACCCCAGCTTCACCTGATCCGATAGTTACAACAGTATTAGCCAAAATAATAATGCCAACAATCACTACAATAATTATTGCAACGACTGATTTTGATAATTTTTCCATAATTTTATTTTATATTAATCCGTGGTATTTTCTACTTAACCACTCAATCCCCAAAAATACGATTATTAAAATGAATAGCATCCACCAATCGATTAAAGATTGCTTTTTTTCTAAGGTTTTTTGGAGTGGTTTAAACTTTTGAGCTGATGTCAAAAAAGTTTTGAGACCATCAAGTTGGTTGGCATAAAATAAAGTGTCAGAAATCTGCTTAAGTTTCTCAACATTGGCGCGATAAAATTGTTTCTCTAACAGAAAATCTATAAGTGTAAATTGTCCGCTTTCAGAGATGTTTTGGTCTTCAACAGAGATTTGATAATTATAATCTCCTGCTGGTAAATCGTTGATTTTAGTGGAATAGTTTTGGTCTTTTAAAATGAAGGTGTAGGAGTAATTTTTGTTGGTTGCTTCTTCTGTTACCTTAAGGTTTATCTTTTGATTAGGATCAAAATTGTAGTTTTTATCAAAATACTGAACGCTAATAATATTGTTTTCGCCTTTGTTGTAAAAAGACTTCACATCAGTAACTAATCGTTTTTTAGTGGTTGTAGAACTAACAAATTGTATTAATTGATCCATAAAACGGTCAAAACTTTTAAAATCGCCTTGATCGACAAATGAACGCATACGCCATCGCCATAGGTTTTCGCCAAATAAATATGCTGATTTTTGATTGTTTTCTGAAACCGTCATTAACAAGGGTTGTCGAGTAGAAAAACCATCAATATTTTGATACAGTAAAATGTCTCCTTCTGCAGTCATTTCAATATCACCAAAAGTGTTTTTTAAGGGTGGTAAATTTGCAAAACCAATGTCCTCTATCTGGTAACTGCTAAAGCCTTCATTTAATTCAGGATAATAATCTTCAGTAGCACGAGATAAAGTTTTATTGAAATGAGATTGATTTCTGTTTAAAACATTGTAATCGGTTTGTGTACCACCAATGACAATATGGTTCAAATTTTGAGTTTGTATAGTTTTTAAAATCTGTTGAAAGTTAGCTTCAGGTTGATAAAGCATAATCAGATTATAAGTTGCTAAATCTTCATTGAACTCATCAATTTTTTTAAGTTGAACTTGGCGTTGTTGATTAGATTCTATGCTTTTTTTTAGCATTCCTAAATCAGGATGTAATGTATTATACAATATAATAACCTTAGTGCGTTCGTCAATCACTTCAACAGCAAATTGTTGGGTATTGTTTTGGGTGTTTTTTTCATTTACAGGTTGAAGTTCAGCTGTGATGGTATTTACCCCAAATTGGTTGGCTTTTAAGTATATTTCAAAATTTTGGATTTTGTTGTTCTTGTTAAAAAAAATAGATTTTCTTGCAATGACTTTGTTTTGTCGTTTTAAAACAAAGTCTGTTTTGACATCCTTTTCAGTATTTGAACTCAAAAAGACTTCTACGGGAAATTGGTTATTGAGAAAGGCATAACGGTTGGTATTAATACGGTCTATTTTTAAATCTTTATAATTGGTGGTATCACCTACTACAACAGGAATTAGATTTTTTTGAGATGACTTTGCGGTATAGAGATAATCCTGTCCAAGGGTTTGTTGCCCATCGGTAAACAACAAAATATGTGATGAAGTTGACCGATAAATATTAGACATTTCACGTATAAAACTACTGATATAGGTTTGTGAGTCAGCAAAATCTAAGTTGTCTAATGTTGCATAATTTTCTCCAAACTGGTAGAGTTGAAGGTTAAAATTATCGGCTAAGTCTTTATCATTAAGCCACTTTAGAAGATTTGACTTGTAAACCGCTGTATCTGTCAATTTAGCAATTGACATAGAATTATCTACGCCAATGACCAAGTTCGGTTTTTCAGTAAAATACTTGGTTTGTTTAATTTGTGGATTCAGTAACAATAAACCTAAACATAAATAGGCTAAAAATCTTGGAACTGCAAATAGAAAGGCTCTTTTAGACTGTTTTTTAAATTGCTTTTGATATTGAAACCAAGTTAGCCCGAGGCTTAAGACTACAATCAAAACTATCCACAACACGTCAAATTCATTCATACACAAAGGTTCAAAACCAGCATTTCAAAATGCTATTTAGGTAAGCATACCACCATCAACATTTATAGTTTGCCCGGTAATGTAAGCGCTCATGTCACTGGCAAGAAAAACGCAAGCATTGGCTACATCTTCAGGTGTTCCTCCACGTTTTAATGGAATAGCTTGTCGCCAACCTTCTACCGTTTTTTCGTCTAATTTTTCTGTCATTTCGGTTTCTATAAAACCAGGTGCAATGACATTAGTCCTGATATTTCTTGAGCCCAGTTCAAGTGCCATAGATTTTGAAAATCCTATTACTCCCGCTTTTGAAGCGGCATAATTACCTTGACCTGCATTACCCTTAACACCAACTACAGAACTGATGTTGATGACACTGCCGTGACGTTGTTTAAGCATTGGTCTTAATATAGCTTTAGTTAAATTAAAAACAGAATTCAAGTTGACTTTAATGACTTTATTAAAATCGTCTTCGCTCATACGCATCATCAGGTTGTCTTTGGTAATTCCTGCATTATTGATTAAAACATCTATTTGACCAAAATCTTCCAAAACTGATTTAACTAAATCTTGTGCTTGGTCAAAGTCGGCAGCATCAGATTGATAAGCTTTAGCTTTAACACCTTCGGCTTCACAAAGTTTAACCAATTCTTCAGCTGGACCAGCAGACGAATTATACGTGAATGCAACATTTGAACCTTGCTTGGCAAAATGTAAAGCAATACCGCGACCTATTCCACGGCTTGCACCTGTAATCAATGTGTTTTTATTGTCGAGTAAACCCATATCTGAAAATTTTTGTGATTGAAAGCAAATATAATTAAAGTTGAGGGTTTAAGACTTAAATTATAAGTCTCAAAACCTAACAAAGAAACTTAACTTATTATAATCTATTAATAATCATAGATAGAAATTAAAAAACTTATCAATTTTTTAGACTGTCTTGCGCTTTAATTTGTGTTTTGGATTGATCTACAGAAGCGTTAGTTTTAGCTTCTTTAGCTTTTAAAATATCTAATTCCTTTTTAGCTTCTTCAGCAATTTTTGGAAATTTATCACTGTAATTTTTAACAATTGATTCTAAAATATAATTAGCTTGATAGGCATCATCAAGAGCATAATAATTTTTAGCCATGATGACTAAAGCTTTTACACCAAACTCTCTATAACGTGAGTAATTTTTAGATAATTGATTTTGAATCACCATATTAGAAGCTTCATAATCTCCAGATTGATTTAAAAAATAGGCTTTGTAATATAAAGCTTCTGCCATAAGTTGACCTTCAGCCACTTTTCCTACATTTTGATAAGCTGTTTTCGCGCGTTCTTCATCATTTGTGGCTATGGCTGAACGGGCTGTGAAAATATACGCATCACTTTTTATTTGATCATCAACACTCTCCATTTTTAGAACATCATCAGCGTAGTTGAGTGTTTTTTTATAATTTTCAAGTTTGTAGTGAGCTTTCATTAAGTTGGTCTGTGCAAAGATTTTATTTTCTGTAAAATTAGCTTCGGTTTCTAATTGACTCAGATAAGTAATTGCATCTTGATAGTTTTGATTTTCAAGATAGATTTGTGATAATTTACGCAAAGACTCTTCTAAAAATTCTGATTTCGATGCTTCGGCAACAAATTGATAATGTGGTAAACTGTTTTCAAATTCATTTTTATTGTAATACAGTTGAGCTAAGTAAAAATGGGCTTTTAAAGCGTGAATACCTTTAGGGAATTGCTTTAAATAATTCTCAAAGCCTTTGATGGCAGCTTCTGGTTTGTTGTCAATAAACTTGTTTTCTGCGGATTCGTAGGTGGTATCGTCTATTTCGGCATCGGTTACATTTACAAAGTCTAAACCTTTAACCCAATTGGCATAAGCTTCGGGTTGTTGTTGGTCAACATAAATCAACCTGACAGTTTGCACAGCTTGTCTGGCTTCATCTGTTGCAGGATAATCAGCTACTAACTTTTTTAATGTACCCAGAGCGTTTTTATTTTGATTTGTGTTGTAATAGGTCAAACCAATTTTTGATAAAGCTTTTGGCACAAATGGACTTTGAGGTCGTGCATTCATCAAACTTTGGTAGGCTTGCAGACCTTTTGTATTATTGTTTTCAGCGATGTAAGTATTGCCGAGTTGATAATACGCATCATCGAGATAAACTGATGATTTGAAACTGGAAACGTATTCGTTTAATTCTTTGATTTTAGTCTCATTTTTACCCACAAAACCATAACTCATTGCTTTTTGATAAGCCACATAGTCTTTATTATAACCTGACATTTTTAGAGCCTTGTTATAGTTTTCCATAGCCGACCAATAATCGTTAGTCACAAAATAAGTATCGCCTAATCTCACGTAAGCATCAAATAATTTGTCTTGGTTTTTTAAGTCTATAATCGCTATTTTAAAATGGGATTTGGCTTGTTCATAAGCTTTTGTTTTAAAATACGCATACGCAATATCGTAATCTACTTTTTTAAATTCTTCAACTTGTCTTGCATCTGGTAAACTTTCAAAGGTTTTAAAGCCAATAAGCGCTTCTTCAAATCGACCTAAATTGTATTCGGTTTCAGCCTTCCAATAAGTGGCTTTTGCAGTTATTTTTTTATCTAAAGGTTGAGACAAACTTTGATTGAAATATTTTAAAGCTTCAAGGTATTCCGCAGTTCTAAAAAACTCAATAGCGTAGTAATAATTTGCTTTTTGCCAGATGATTTTGTCTTCGTATTGCTTACTTTCTTCAAGTAAATCTATGGCTTCTTTATAATTTTTTGAAGTCAAATAAGAATCGATCAATAAGTTTTTGATGGTTTTAGTTTCTTCAGAATTTGGATAAGTTTCTAAAAATCTATTTAACACCACTGGCACACTTTCATAGCTGTTTCCTATATCATAACTGAGTTTAGCATAGTTTAAAAATGCATCTTTCTGAATGGTTTTGTCAAACTCCATTTCCATCGCATTTTTAAAAGCGTTGAGCGCTTGTGGTTTTTTATCTGACTTAATGTAAGACTGCGCTAAGTGATAATACGCATTTTGAGCCACGGCATTTTCGCCATCAATAATTTTATTGAATTCGGAAATGGCATTGTCATATTGACCCTGTTTGTAGTAAGTATAGCCCAATTGATAATAATCCGTATTATTCCATTTACCACGTTGGCCTTGATATTCTTTTAAGTATGGTAAGGCTTTGTCGTATTGCTTGAGGTTGAAATAACTTTCGCCAATAATTTTATTGAGTTGAGATTGCTCCTCACGATTAGACTTTGGCAATTTTTCCAAGCCGAGTTCAATGGCTTTTTCAAAATTGCCTAATTTAAAATTCATATCACTCATAAAATAAGACAATTCTCTTTGAGAGCCTTGTTGTTTAGCTTCTTCAAAAAGTTCAGTGGCTTCGTCATAACGGTCTTCTTGATAAGCCATATATCCGATATAGTATTTAGCATCGGCACCGTATTTAGCAGAAGTTCTTAAATTTTCAAAGTAAGATTTGGATGCTTTATAGTTATTGGTTTGAAATAAAGTATAGCCGTACTGAAATTGATATTGTTCTTTTTGATTATAGCTAAAACCCGAAGTATTCACTTTTTGAAACCAAGGTTTTGCACGGTTATAATCTCCGAAATTAAAATAGTATTCAGCAACATCTAAATAGGCTTGATTGCGCTTGGGACTTGTAGGATAATCTTTTACAAAATCTTCAATTTGTTGTTGCGCATTGGGCTCATTAAGGCGAATGGCTGTATTGGCGAGATAATAAGCCGAATTGGTTTTGATCTCTTGACTTTCTGCTTCGTGTTTAACTTTTTTGAATAAAGCTTGTGCAGCTTGATATTGATGATTCTGATATAGTTGCAAAGCTTGTTGGTAAGTCGTTAAAACATTTGTATGACCAACAGACTGTTGAGCTTGCAAAGTATATAGACTTAAAAATATTAAGAAAAAGGAAAGAAAACGCGTCATAAATTTTGATTTCGATATAATATTTAAACGATTTAAGTGATGTAAAATTATAGAGCTAAGATAAGATATTTAAAATGGATAAATACTCAATATTAAAAGGTTTGTAAATTTCAAATAAAGTTTAAGATTACGGAATTTTATGGCTTTAGCTCAAGCACAATTTTTAAATCAGTTGATTTTTTTTTTAATTTTTCAAACTTCAGTTCATACTTCGATTTATCAAACAACAATTCATCACTCAAGCCATTGGTATTGATTTCGAAATAGCCTTTTTCATTTGAAAACGTATAAATATCTGTGCCATTAACTAAAACTTTTACGCTATCCAAAGGCTGATTCTGTTTGTTAGATATCTTTCCACTGACCAAATTATCATCTTGACAAGACATCAAAACCATAAAAAAACAACAAAGACTGAATTGAATTAATCGCATTCTCTTAAATTTAGACGTTCAAATATATTGTTATGAAATCAATTATCATCTTATTTAACCTTTTGATAGGCCTTTCTTGTTGGTCGCAGTTGCTATCTGATAAAACTAATTTTACAAAAAAAGACAGTCTTCGCGGTGGCTTAAGAGCTGAACGTACTGCTTTTGATATGTTGAAATACAATTTAAATATTTCTGTCGACCCCAAAACTAAATCAGTTTCAGGTTACAATGCTATTGATTTTAAAGTGATTGAACATCAAAATATGATGCAATTAGATTTATTTGAAAATATGAAAATTGATTCCATCATTTTTCAAAATAAAAAATTGAAATACAAAAGAGAATTTAATGCCGTTTTTATCAACTTTGAAAAGGAATTAAAAAAAGGTCAACAGCATCAATTGACATTTTATTACCACGGCAATCCTATCATAGCTAAAAGACCGCCTTGGGATGGCGGATTTGTTTTTGATAAAGACACTAATGGTAATCCGTGGATAGCTGTTGCCGTACAAGGCACAGGCGCAAGTTTATGGTTTCCCAACAAAGACCATTTAAGCGATGAGCCTGATGAAGCCCAAATAAAAATTACAGTGCCTAAAGATTTAGTTGCGGTATCTAATGGAAGACTGATAAATGAAGAACAAAACAGCGATTTAAAAACTTACCATTGGCAAGTGACCTATCCGATTAACAATTACAACATTACTTTAAACATAGGTGATTATGTTCATTTTTCAGACCAATTTCAAGATTTAGATTTAGACTATTATGTATTGCGAGACAATCTGGACAAAGCCAAAACACATTTTGAACAAGTGAAACCGATGATGGCTTGTTTTTACGAAAAAATAGGTGAATATCCATTTAAAAATGACAGTTTTAAAATGGTAGAAACACCTTATCTCGGTATGGAGCATCAAAGTGCAGTAGCTTATGGCAATCAATATCTAAATGGTTATTTAGGTGGCGATTTGTCTGGAACAGGCTATGGACTTAAGTTTGATTTCATTATCATTCACGAGTCTGCTCACGAGTGGTTTGGCAATAGTATTTCTGTTAAAGATATTGCAGATATGTGGATTCACGAAGGCTTCACGACTTATGCGGAGTCTATTTTTGTGGAATGCGAATATGGCAAACAAGCCGCTTTAGATTATACCCATGGTCAACGCCAAATGATTAGCCATAATAGGCCTATCATTGGAAATTATGGAGTGAATTCTGAAGGCTCGTCAGATATGTATGCTAAAGGCAGTAATATCATTAATACGCTACGAACGCTTGTGGATGATGATGACTTATGGTGGAAAATATTAAAAGAATTTAATAAAAAGTTTGCCTATAAAACGACCACGACAGAGGATGTCGTTCAATTTTTTAGTCAGTCGTTCAATAAGGATTTGACTGCATTTTTTAAGCAGTATTTATATCATAAGAATATCCCAGAACTGGTTTTTAAATCTAATCAATCTAAAAATCAAGTTCAATATAAATGGAACGTGGATGTTGAAAATTTTGATATGCCTGTAGAAATAAAAGTAGATAAAAATTCTAAATGGATTTATCCTGAGGCTGAAACTTGGAAAACTTTAAAAATCAAACCCAATCAAGTAGTAGAAATAGATAATAAGAAGTTTTATATTGATGTAAAGTTTAAATAGAATAAATGTGCCATCAAGTTTCACTTAAACTTTATAAAAGATTGTATTTCATATCAATTATTTGCCCGACTTTTGTCGAAAATAAAATTTTATGAGAATTATTCCAGCTATTGATATTATAGACGGAAAATGTGTACGCTTAACTAAAGGCGATTACAGCACAAAAAAAATATACAATGAAAGTCCAATTGAAGTTGCAAAACAATTTGAAGACAGTGGTATTCAATATTTACACCTCGTAGATTTAGATGGCGCAAAGTCTCAACACATTGTCAATTATAAAATTTTAGAACAAATCACTTTAAAGACCAGATTAAAAGTTGACTTTGGTGGTGGTTTAAAATCAGACGAAGATTTAAAAATTGCCTTTGAAAGTGGTGCTCATCAAATTACTGGTGGCAGCATAGCGGTTAAAAGTCCTGATGTATTTGAACACTGGATTTCAAAATACGGAGCAGAAAAAATTATTCTTGGAGCAGATTGTTACAATGAAAACATAGCCGTTAGCGGTTGGCAAGAAGAAAGTGAACTCAAGGTTTTACCTTTTATTTCAGATTATGTTTCAAAAGGGATTCAATATGCGATTTGTACTGATATTTCTAAAGACGGAATGCTTGAAGGTCCAGCATTTGAATTATATCAATCTATTTTAAAAGAAAACAATTATATAAAACTTATTGCCTCAGGCGGAATTTCTAAATTAGAAGATTTAGTAGAATTAAAAGAAATAGGATGTGAAGGCGCCATCGTTGGAAAAGCTATTTATGAGAACAGGATAAGTTTAAAAGAAATAGAATTATTTTAGATTTTAGATTTTAGATTTATGAATATTTACCTTTGATTTTTTAGTCTTATATTGATTAATTAACTCATAAATAATTAAGATGCTCACAAAACGTATCATTCCCTGCTTAGATATCAAAAATGGTAGAACAGTTAAAGGCGTCAACTTTGTCAACTTAAGAGATGCAGGAGATCCTGTGGAACTGGCAAGGCTATACGCTGAAAATTCTGCAGATGAATTGGTCTTTCTTGATATTACAGCAACTGAAGAAAAACGCAAAACTTTAATTGATTTGGTACAACGTGTTGGAGAAGCAGTTAATATTCCGTTTACCGTTGGTGGTGGCATTTCAAGCGTAGATGACGTGAGTGCTATACTCAATGCAGGTGCTGATAAAGTTGCCATAAATTCCGCGGCTGTCAAAAATCCAGGGTTAATCAATGAATTATCTGCAAAATTCGGCAACCAATGCATTGTTGTGGCCATTGACGCCAAAATGATTAAAAACCAATGGAAAGTCCATCTCGTTGGCGGAAAAGTTCCAACCGAATTAGACCTTTTTGAATGGGCTAAAGAAGTTGAAGCCCGTGGTGCTGGTGAAATTTTATTCACTTCAATGGATCACGATGGCACTAAAAACGGGTTTGCCAATGAAGCTTTAAAACAACTGAGCCAAATGCTAAACATACCCATTATAGCTTCAGGTGGTGCTGGAAAAATAGAGCATTTTACTGACACTTTTACTTTAGGCGAAGCTGATGCAGCCTTGGCGGCCAGTGTTTTTCATTTCGGCGAAATCCCCATACAAACTTTAAAAGAAGAACTCAAGAATAATAACATTAAAGTAAGAATATGACCATAGATTTCAATAAAAATAATGACGGCTTAGTCCCTGCTATAATTCAAGATGCTCGAACCAAAAATGTACTGATGCTCGGTTATATGAATGCTGAAGCTTTTGAAAAAACCAAAAGCACAAAACAGGTCACTTTTTTTAGTCGAAGCAAGCAACGCCTTTGGACTAAAGGTGAAGAAAGTGGTAACGTTTTAAATTTAGTGGATTATAAAATAGATTGCGACAACGATACTTTGCTAATTTACGTCAATCCAGAAGGCCCAACTTGTCACAAAGGCACAGACACTTGTTGGGGAGAAGATAATCATTCTACTTATGGGTTTTTGTCAACTTTAGAACAAGTGATTGAAGAGCGCCAAACTTCTGCACAAAGTGATGACTCTTATGTCGCGTCTTTATTTGGGAAAGGCATCAATAAAATTGCTCAAAAAGTCGGTGAAGAAGCTGTTGAAGTTGTCATAGAAGCTAAAGACGATGATGATGATTTATTTTTAAACGAAAGTGCAGATTTGTTGTTTCATTATCTCATTTTGTTACGTGCTAAAGGCTTTCAACTTGATGATGTTGTAAACATTCTAAACCATAGACATCAGTAGCAATGCAGTCTAAACGCTATTACTATCTGATTAGCTTACAATACTTAGGCTTCCGTTTTCACGGTTGGCAAATTCAACCTGAAGTGCCTACGGTGGAATTAATGATTAAAAAAACTTTAAGGTTTATTTTGCCAGATGTCAAAACAAAAGTTTTGGCTTGTGGTCGAACTGATGCTAAAGTCTCTGCTGAACAAACCTACATAGAATTATTTTCAAATCAAAAATTACCAAACTTAGATATTTTTTTAGGCACTTTTAACCACAACCTTCCTGCTGATATTAAGGCTTTAGACATTAAAGAAGTTGATAAAAGTTTTAATATCATTCAAGACTCAAAAGTTAAAGAATATCATTATTATTTTGCTTTTGGTGATAAATTTCATCCATTTAGCGCTGCTTTAATGTGTAACGTTCAAGCCCATTTGGATATTGAAATTATGACTAAAGCGGCAAAAGCATTTGAAGGTGAAAAAGATTTTTACTCCTACACCTTCAGACCAAAAGCACTAACTCAGACCACAGCTGAAATTTTATCTTGTCAACTTCACAAAAACACTGAATTGACAGCGAGTTTTTTTCCAGACATATCTTACGTTCTAAAAGTCAAAGGGACCGGATTTAAAAGAAATCAAATCAGATTAATGATGGGAATGCTCTTTGATTTAGGGCAACATAAAGTGAGTTATGATTACTTTTTAAAAACCATAGATGGTCAACAAAAAATAAAGCTGGAACATATTGCTCCAGCTTCAGGTTTAATTTTAAATAAAGTTGAGTTTTAATTTTGTGTTGTTGTTTCTTCAACAGGAATATTTAGTCGCTTCATTACCTTAATAGTAATATCATATTCAGGTGCAATATATATTAACGAGTTGGTTTCATTAAATATATGAGTAAACCCTTCTTCTTTGACAATTTTATCAACTTCATTACCAATTTTATTATATAGAGGTCTCAATAATTCATCTTGCCTAACTTGTAAAAGTTTACCAGAATTAGTTCTTAATTTCTGAATATCTTCTTCAAGTTTAACAATATCGTTTTGCTTTAGTTTTTTTAGCGCTTCGGTGTAGGTAGCTTCCTTTTCGGTGTAAGCCTTCACTTTTTCTTGGTATTCATCAAACTTTATTTTTAAACCATCATCTAAAGTTTTACCATAAGTTTCTAATTTTTTTTGAACCTCTTTAAATTCAGGCATTTTTGAGATAATGTACTCTGTGTTAATAGTACCAACTTTAGTTTGTGCAAATGAAATTGAAGTTAAAACAAACGCAACAATTAAAAATTTAAATTTCATAATAAAATGTTTTGTGCAAATAAAAAACAAAAATACAGCTTATATATTATTTTAGTATTTTTTTAAATTTTAGTTTTGAATATGGACGTCAAAAAAAAGATAGAAACCTTACGTGATGAGCTTCATAAGCATAATTATCAATATTATGTTTTGGATAAACCCGAAATTTCTGATTACGAATTCGATCAAAAACTAAAAAACCTTGAACAATTAGAAGAAAATCATCCGGAGTATTTTGACAAAAACTCTCCTACACAACGGGTTGGTGGTCAAGTTACTAAGAATTTTGACACAGTAAAACACAATGAAAGAATGTATTCGCTGTCTAATTCTTACTCTAAAACTGATTTAGAAGATTGGGTGAAGCGTATAAAAAAAAGTATTAAAGAAGATATTAATTTTACTTGTGAGCTTAAATATGATGGAGCTTCAATCAATTTAAGTTACTCAAAAGGTGAGTTAATTCGTGCGGTAACGAGAGGAGACGGCTACGAAGGTGATGATGTCACACATAATGTGAGAACCATAAAAAGTTTACCATTAAAAATAGACAATAACAGTCTTCCTGAGTCATTTGATGTCAGGGGTGAAATAGTTCTACCTTTTGAAGGCTTTGCAAAATTAAATGCTGAGCGAGTTGAGCAAGATTTAGAGCCTTACGCCAACCCAAGAAATACGGCTTCTGGTTCGTTGAAGTTACAGGATAGTTCAGAAGTGGCTAAACGTCCTTTAGACTGTTTAATTTACGGCATACAAGCTGAAAATTTAAAGTTAAGCTCTCAATTTGAAGCTTTGGAACTTCTAAGAAAAAAAGAATTTAACGTGCCAAATGAAATTAGAATATGTCATAATTTAAATGAAGTTTTTAGTTTTATTAATTATTGGGATAAGGAACGACATAAACTCCCTTATGAAACCGATGGTGTAGTAGTTAAAGTAAATTTGTTTAAACATCAAAAAACTCTTGGACACACTTCAAAATCTCCACGTTGGGCAATGGCCTATAAGTTTAAAGCCGAAGAAGCCACAACAAAACTCAACAAAATAACATATCAAGTTGGGCGTACAGGAGCAATAACGCCAGTAGCCAATTTAGAACCAGTTCAAATCAGTGGTACTATGGTTAAAAGAGCGTCTCTACATAATGCGGATCAAATTCAAAAATTAGATGTAAGAGAAGGCGATACCGTTTATGTTGAAAAGGGTGGAGAAATTATCCCAAAAATTACTAAAGTTGACTTTACCAAACGCGACCCAAATTCAGAACCAACGAAATACATTGAAAACTGTCCTGAATGCCAAACACCGCTTAAAAGAGACGAAGGTGAAGCGGTTCACTATTGCCCTAACCATAATAGCTGCCCACCACAAGTGATAGGTAAAATACAGCATTTTATTTCTCGAAAAGCCATGGATATTGAAGGTTTAGGAGGAGAAACTGCTTCCCTTTTGGTAGAAAATGGCCTTATAAACAATTACGCTGATTTATACGAACTAAAAAAAGAGGATGTTATAGAGTTAGAGCGTATGGCTGAAAAATCAGCACAAAATTTAATAAATGGAATAGAGCTATCAAAACAACGCCCATTTGAAAAAGTGTTATTTGCTCTAGGAATTCGGTTTGTCGGTGAGACCGTAGCCAAAACTTTAGCAAAAGCCTTTAAAAATATTGACGCATTGATGGATGCAAAAGTTGAAGATTTAATTGAAATCAACGAAATAGGAGACAGAATTGCTAAAAGTGTAGTTGATTTTTTTGATGAATCAACAAACACAAATCTTGTTAAAAGACTTAAAAATTATGATTTAAAATTTGAAATCGAAGAAGTACAGCAATCATCTTCAAAGTTTGAAGGTTTAAAGTTTGTTGTATCTGGTGTTTTTGAAAGTTATGACCGTAAGGAGTTAAAATCTACTATTGAAGACAACGGAGGAAAAGTGGTAAGTAGTATTTCTAAAAACATTAATTACGTAGTTGCAGGCGATAATATGGGACCCTCTAAGAAAAATAAAGCCAATCAGTTAGACATCCCTATTATAGATGAAATTAAATTTAAATCCATGCTAGATGATAAGTAAGCCTAACCTTTCTAAATCCATTATACTTTCTACATCTGCAAAATTGTTTAGAGCACAAAGTTTTGCACAAGTAAGCATGAGAGACATTGCAAAGGCTTTAGATGTAAAAGCTTCAAGTCTTTATAACCATATTTCTTCAAAAGATGAAATTTTAGAAGAGCTCATTTTTGAATTAGTTGACACATTTATGTCAAAAATTAATGAGACCCAATATAAAACAATTGATACTAAATCTAAACTTGAAGACATTATCCAAACTCATATCAATATTGCCGTTCACAAACCAAATCAATTTGCTACGCTTAATAACGACTGGAAATATTTAAAAACTCACAAAAAGAACGATTTCCAAAACCAAAGGCTAAAATACGAGCAAATATTAAAGTCTATAGTTGTAAAGGGGATTGAAAATAAGGAGATAAAAAATTCCAATCCTGAAATTATCTTATATTTGATGTTATCATCCCTTCGTACGCTTCATTTATGGCAAGAAAAAAAAGATATAGACACTCACACTTTTAAAAATGAAATTCCAAAATTGATTCTTGAAGGTATTATAAAATAAAAAAGCCTCCCGTATGGAAAGCTTCTCTTCGGTTTTACAAACCAGACACAATTAAGTGTCTCAACACAACTTTGTAAATGCGGTCTGGACGTGACTCGAACTCGCGACCCCCTGCGTGACAGGCAGGTATTCTAACCAACTGAACTACCAGACCAAAATTTATTTATTAAGAACTTTATTTAAAATGCTTATTCTAAAGTGAACTTGCAACCCTCCCGCACGTGCGGGGCAGGTATTCTAACCAACTGAACTACCAGATCAATTAGCGGATGCAAATATAAACTGAATTTTAATTCTAACAAGTAAAAACAAAAAAATATTAATCAAAAGTTTTGTTTTTCTAAGAGGTAAGTTAAAATGACTTTTTCGAAACCTTTATTAATATCAGCATCAACATATTTAATTTGATATTGTCTACACTTTTTCAATAAATCTGACTTAAAAGATTGAGCCAAATTTTGATAATCTTCTCTAACTTGTTCCGGATATAAATCGATTTTCTTTTGACTTTCTACATCAACAAATCGGCGAGGAAAGTCTGAGAATTCAAAATTAATTTCTTTGTCTAAATCGGTGGTATGAAATAATACGACTTGGTGTTTATTATACTTTAAATGCCTTAAGGCTTCAAAAACATCTTTTGATTGAGATTCATTTTGAAACATATCAGAAAAAATAAAAACCAAAGAGCGTCTTTTTAGATTTTCTGCTATATAGTGTAAACTTTTAAGCGTGTCAGTTGTTTTAGATGATTCTTGGTTATTAAAATATTTTTCTAAAGTATTAGAAACAATTTGCAATTGATTATAGCTGCTTTTTTCAGAAATATTAAAATCAATTTGATTTGAAAATAAAGACAAACCAAAAGCATCATTTTGCTTGAGTAAAATATTTATCAAGGCTAAAATTGAAATTGACGAGAATGTATATTTACTACATTTATCCAAATCAAACTTATCGACTTTAGGATAGTGCATTGAAGAGGAATTATCTAAAATAAAATGACATCTCAGATTAGTTTCATCTTCATATTTTTTAGTATACAGCTTATCTGTTTTGGCATACAACTTCCAATCAATAAATTTTGTACTCTCGCCTTTATTGTAAAGTCTATGCTCATCAAATTCAGCGGAGTAGCCGTGAAAAGGGCTCTTATGTATACCAGACATAAAACCCTCAACAATTTGATTTGCTAAAATATTAAGTTGAGAAAAGTTAAATTTAGATTGTTGTAAATCCAAATTTATAAAAGATTATCAAGTGTTTCAGTATAATTTTCTTTAGGCGCAACACCTACTTTTCTGTCAACGAGCTCTCCGTCTTTAAAAAATAAAACTGTTGGGATATTTCTAACACCATATTTAGCTGCAAACTCTTGATTGGAGTCAACATCTAATTTAGCTACAACAGCTTTGTCTTTATATTCGTTACTAATTTCTTCGATTACTGGGCCAACCATTCTACAAGGTCCACACCATTCAGCCCAAAAATCAACTAAAACTGGTTTGCTGCTTTTTAAGACTTTTTCTTCAAAATTTGTATCTGTTAATTCTAATGCCATATTATTTTATTTTAATTCAAAATTACGATAAGTTGATTTATAATTGAAATGTATTAACAATTATTAGAGTTTTTATTTACCATTTATAAATATTTAAACTATACAAAACCTTACAAAAAAATATTAACTATTATATTTTT
>JASMTR010000115.1:0-2974 GCA_041694175.1 Bacteroidales bacterium | reverse complement strand
ATCTATCATGACAAAAATTGGAATCATCGGCGCTGGGTTTTCAGGATTAATGACAGCTATACATATAGCCAAAAATTCTTCTGAAGTAATTTGTACTTATCTTATTGATAAACAACAACATTTGGCAAAAGGAACCGCCTACAATCCTTATTCAAAACAGCATCTTTTAAATGTCAAAACCAAAAAGATGAGTGCTTTTCCCGATGAACCAAATCATCTTCTCCATTGGGTCGTCAAGCAAAATCTGTTTCCTGATACAAATGAAAAATTGATTGCAGAATCATTTCTTCCCAGACAGATTTATGGTAAATATTTATTTAGCATTTACAAAACTTACTCCGCAACGTCCAATGTAAAATTTAAATTTATCGACACTAGAGTTGAAAATTTAGAGGAAGTAAATAACAAGATTATTCTTAAATTAAATAATAAACAAGACTTGAGCGTTGATCAATGCGTCATTGCCACGGGCAATTTAACGCCAAAAACACCAAAAGGTATACCTGAAGAGATTTTAAATTCGTCTAAGTATTTTCAAAACCCTTGGCAAAAACAAACGGTATCCAATATCGATACGCAAAAACCCGTATTGATTATTGGTAATGGATTAACTATGGTTGACACGGTTTTAGGACTTTTAGAAAATGGTTTTGAACATAAAATTTATGCCATTTCACCTAACGGGTTTAATCTGATTCCTCATAGAAAAAATGTTTACGAGTATGCTGACTTTATCAATCAATTAGAGCCAGATATGAGTTTATTAGACCTACTCTCTTTATTCAATAAACATCGAAAAAAACTGAGAAGCTTAGGGATTTCAGCAGAAGCTATTGTCGATTCTTTAAGATTTAAATCTCAATCTATTTGGCAAAACTTTTCAAATAAAGAACAATCTATGTTTTTAAGACGACTTCGGCATCTTTGGGGTGTAGCAAGACATCGTTTGCCTATGCAAATCCACGATAAAATTCAACAATTAAAAATTGACGGGGTTTTACAAATCATAGCTGGTAAAATTTCAAAAATAGAATTGGAAACTTCTCAACTAAATATCAAGTTTTATGATAAAGCTCTGAAAAATTTTGATGAAATTAAAGTATCGAGGATTATCAATTGCACTGGTCCAAGTTTAGATTTATCAAAAACTCCAAATCAATTTTTAAAACACTGCTATTCCTAAGGTATAATTACACAAGATAATTTTAAACTCGGTTTAAAAACCCATACACCAACCTACCAAACCATAAATAAACATGGTCAAATCAATAACAATATTTTTACACTAGGTCCAAATTTAAAAGGTGAGCTTTGGGAAAGCACCGCTGTAAATGAGTTGAGAAATCAAGCTTTAGAATTATCTAAAATTTTAATCAGCAAACAATATAATTATGCATAACCTCATTAAAAAACTAGTCGACTTAGACGAAAAAGACGTTAACAAAACCCGCATAAGTGAAATCCTAAACAGTGAAGATATTGACACTTCCAGGTACAGCATCGATGCCAACCAAACCACTAGAGGTTATCACCGAGTACCACTTTTAAATGATTTTGTTAAAGTCTATTTGATGCTGTGGCCAGCAGCCGTCTCGTCAAGTATTCATCAACACAAAAATATTAAAGGCGTCATCAAAGTTTTGGATGGGAAAATTGAAGAACACGAATATAAATTTGATTCCAAACAAAGGCTATTGGAGCGAAAAACTATTAAAACCTACAAAAGGGGAAGCATAATTTACGAAAATAAAGGCGCGATTCACCAAGTGTTTAATAAGTCAACAACTGAAATGGTTTGCACGCTTCATATTTATTATCCACCAACACAAAATCTTAAAGATAGCCTGCTTTTTGACCCGCATAAAGGCCTCATTGCTACCCTAAGCGATTTGGCTTTTTCCTACAGTTGGAGCCAACCTCAAGAAGCCTTTTCAAAAATTGATAGCAGAGGTTTTATTTATAAAACTTAGACATTTTTTGAAAAAACAAACCCTATAATTTTAAAAAACTCCAAATTTACATCCTATAAATTCAGTAAATTGCAGACGTGATAAAAACACAGGTTTGCATAATCGGTGGTGGCTTAGCGGGCTTGGTGTCAGCTATCCATTTGGCGCAGCATCAGATAGATGTGGTGCTCTTAGAAAAACACAAATATCCGCGCCATAAAGTCTGTGGCGAATATATTTCAAAGGAAATTTTGCCTTACTTCAAAATTCTTGGTATTAATTTGTTTGCACATCAAGCCATCAACATTTCACACCTCAAGCTTTCTCATCAAAACGGGCAAAGCATTGAACACAAATTACCGCTTGGTGGCATTGGCATCAGCCGGTTTGCTATCGACCATCTTTTAGCTAAAAAGGCAAAATCTGAAAGCGTTGAGATTATCCATGATGAGGTTGAGCAAACGGAATTTCAAAACAATCATTTCCTCACCCAAACCAAAAATCTCTGCATACAATCTGATTTTGTTATTGCGGCCCATGGCAAGCGGTCGGGTTTAGACAAAACACTTAAGCGCCAATTTATACAACACAAAACGCCTTGGATTGGCATCAAAGCGCATTACAAAACTTCAAATTTTGATAAACAATTTGTAGAACTACACAATTTTAAAGGTGGCTATTGCGGGTTATCTATGGTTGAAAATGGCCACATCAATCTGTGCTATTTGGTGCATCAAAACAGTTTTAAAACCTACAAATCTATTGAAGATTTTAACCAAAAAGTGTTAACTCAAAATCCATTTTTAAAGGCTTTTTTAGACGAATCTGAATTGGCCTTTGACAAGCATCTTAGCATTGCTCAAATTTCTTTTCAAAACAAACCTACAGTTAACAAACATATTTTATACGCTGGTGATGCGGCGGGATTGATACATCCACTTTGTGGCAATGGGATGGCTATGGCAATTCATTCTGCAAAAATGATTGCTGAACAATTGGTGAATTTTTATAATGATGAAAGTTTT
>JASMTR010000114.1:0-126677 GCA_041694175.1 Bacteroidales bacterium | reverse complement strand
ATCTTGAGGTTCTTTTCCAAAATAAATCCGCGCTGCAGAACGGATACCAACAGCACCACGTGTGAAGTCAAAAATATTGAAATACATAGCAATGATTTCGTCTTTGGTGTATTGTTTTTCTAAACGAATAGCAATAACCCATTCTTTAACTTTCTGTAGAACGGCTTCAACCTTATTATTAGAGCGTTCGCCCGTAAATAATTGCTTGGCTAATTGTTGAGTTATAGTACTGGCACCACCTTTACTGCCTAAATAAGCAATGGCTCTTAAAGTTCCTTTGGCGTCAATGCCCGAATGAGAGTAGTAGCGCTCATCTTCAGTAGCAACTAATGCGTTAACCAAGTGTTCTGGGAGTTGATTATAGTCTACTGGAGTTCGGTTTTGTTTAAAATATTTACCGAGGGTTTTCCCGTCTTGAGAAATGATTTCTGTAGCCAGATTAGTTTGAGGATTTTCTAACTGTTCAAAGCTTGGCATTTTTCCAAAAACGCCAACACTGGCCAATAGAAATATTGATATAACTGAAACAAATAACAACACATAAAGCACCCAAAATCTTTTGATGTGTTTATTAAAGTTTGTTTTTTTCTTTTTTGTCGTCATAGTTTATCTGGATTAACTAATTCGAAACTAAAACCAACTTCTTCAATACCTTTAAGCTTATTTAATGTATTAATTTCATTGGCTTTGCGCATTGCCTGTTTTATTTTTAAGTGATATTCTCCTTGTTCTGTAAATTTAAGGTTTTCTTTATACCATAATTTATTGTGTTTTAGACTCCCAAAACCTTGTCCCATAAGCTCTCCATTTTTAAACGCCATTTTGTATTCTAAAGTATCTACAATAACCTTACCATATGGGAATTGCATAGATGTGATTAGAAATAAATTGCTGTATTGATAATCTGAAGTGTTTTTGATATGAATAAAAAAGTTATAGTTTTGGATTGTATCAGGCGCTTTAAACTCAAAATTGGCTACAGAATCTCTATGCCAAAATCCATCATAAGACTTAGATTTATAATAAAAAGGCTCGTTATGGCACGCACCAAAACTGAAAAGTACAAAGCTTAATATTAAAAATCGTTTAAGCATTTTTGTTTGAATTCTTTTTGTGGTGGTTTTGTCTTGGCTTTCTCTTTTTATTACGACGTTTTTTGCGTTTGGGCTTATCGAAACGCGTTAAACTATCTTGACCAACAACATTAGAATAGTCTATGCTTTGTATTGGCGTATCATCTACAAAATCTTCTAAGCAATCTACAGGTTTGTTTTGTTTTTCTGCTTTTATAATGTCATTGACGTCATCAACATCCAATTCGTGCCACGGGTTAGGTTCATCAAAATAGGCGTACCATAATTTTCGCTTAAAAATATCCATCTTTTGTAGGCTGGCTTTACCTTTTTTTGTGACCAGCTTATAATCAGACTTTGGAAAATCTTTTAATGCTTCAACATACATATCTAACTCGTAGTTTAGACAACATTTGAGTTTTCCACATTGACCCGCCAATTTTAATGGGTTTAAAGACAGTTGTTGATATCGTGCTGCGGAGGTTTTAACTGATCTAAAATCCGTAAGCCAAGTTGAGCAGCATAATTCTCTGCCACAAGAGCCTATTCCACCAAGGCGAGCAGCTTCTTGACGCAAGCCAATTTGTTTCATTTCTATGCGTACTTTAAAAACGTAAGCATACTCTTTAATTAAATCTCTAAAGTCAACACGCTGCTCGGCTGTATAGTAGAATATAGCCTTAGAGCCATCACCTTGAAACTCGACATCGCTGATTTTCATTTTCAGCTTAAGTCGGATAGCGATTTGTCTGGCCTTTACTTTTACTTCTTCTTCTCTCTGACGGCATTTTTGCCAAACATCAATATCTTTTTGGTTGGCTTTTCTGTAAATTTTTGGGAATTCATCGCCTTCGGGTTTGGCTTTTTTCTTTTTCATTTGGACTTTTACCAATTCCCCTGTAAGGCTAACAGTACCAATGTCATGGCCAGGTTGTGCTTCTGTAGCTACAACATCGCCCATATAGATTTGTATATTATCTGGATTTCTAAAAAATTCTTTTCTGCCGTTTTTAAAACGGACTTCTACCATATCAAAGGCGTCTTGACCTTCAGGCAATTGCATATTAGACAACCAGTCAAAAACATTGAGTTTATTACAACCATCCGTTCCACATGTGCCGTTATTTTTACAGCCTTTTGGCGTACCATCTTTTTGACTCGAGCAACTTCCGCATCCCATATTTCTATATATTGAAACTAAATATGAATATTTAGTTGATGAAAAATTAAAACGTAAAGATATTAAAAATTAAAGGTTGAAACTGAAAATAAGAGCTTGGAGGTTGAAATTAATCTTGAGATTGTCTCTGCCTTAAGGCTTCAAAGCATAAAACAGCTGTAGAAACGGACAAATTCATCGAGTCGATATGCCCTAACATGGGTATATTTATAGACTGGATATCAGGCTGAACTCTCCAAAAATCCGTTAAACCATGTGCTTCTGAGCCCATTACTAATGCTGTTTTATTTTTATAATTTTTTTCTAAATAAGAATTTGAGTTTTGTAAAGTCGCAGAATACATATTAAAAGAGTGTTCTTTTAAAAACGCATAAACTTCTTTTGAAGATCCAATTGCAATTGGGTTTGAAAACACCGCACCTAAACTTGCTCTTATCGTATTGGGATTATACACATCAGTTTTAGGGTTAGCAATAATCACTGCATCAACTTGAGCGGCATCAGCAGTGCGGAGAACAGCACCAATATTGCCTGGTTTTTCTGGTGATTCTAAAACTAAAACTAAAGGGTTTTGTGTTTTAAATTTTAAAAAGTTTAAATCGTGTTTAGGACTTTTACAAAGCCCAACAATACCTTCTGTACTCGAGCGATAAGCCAAGTTTTGATATACGTTTGAAGAAATGGATAATATTTCGGTTTGGTCTGAAAACTTTAAATCTGCTTTGTAAAACTCTTCAGAAATAAACACTTTGTCGACATAATAATTATATCTTAATGCCATCTCAATTTCTCGAACACCTTCAACAACAAAACATTCATCACCGACTCGCTGTTTGGATTTAGATTGCAGTTGCTTGAGGTATTTAATTTGAGGATTTTTAATGCTGCTAATGTCCATTTTTAAAGCTGATTCCGTTAAAGGTTTATTAATTTCTAAACTTCTAAAATAAAATAACCACTTGTTTTTCAACAATATAACTATTTATAATATATTATTTTTAAAATTGTGGCATCGAAATTGTTTAAGTTGAATTATAACTTATAAAAATATTAACGAAACCTCATATTTCAAAGCTAAGTTTAATTTGTTATTTTACATAAAAAAGTTATGAAAAGAATTTTAGTATTAATTTTTGTTTGCAGCCTTTACAGTTGTCAATCTTCAGCTCAAAATGAAAAATCAAAAAAAGATT
Organism: Bacteroidales bacterium; assembly: GCA_041694175.1. Taxonomy (GTDB): domain Bacteria; phylum Bacteroidota; class Bacteroidia; order Flavobacteriales; family Flavobacteriaceae; genus Psychroflexus. The sequence continues at coordinate 123,231 of JASMTR010000114.1, read as the reverse complement.
TTGAAGTGACCAAAACAGATGCTGAATGGAAAGCCGAACTCAGCGAAATGGAATACAAAGTTTTGCGTCAAGCAGGAACCGAAAGGCCATTTACAAGTGAGTTATTAGACGTTAAAAAACCTGGTATTTTTATTTGTGCAGCTTGTAAAAATCCACTCTACGAAACCAAACATAAATTTGACAGTGGCACTGGCTGGCCAAGTTTTGACCGTGCTATTGATGGCAGTTTAGCCTATTCTTCAGACACAAAATTAGGCTACAAAAGAGATGAATTGCTTTGCGGTAAATGCGGAAGCCATCTCGGACATATATTTAACGATGGTCCAAAAAAAACCACAGGCAAAAGGCACTGCATAAATGGTGTCGCCCTAGATTTTGTACCTAAAAATAAGTAAAATGAGCAAAGAAAATATAGATTGGAAATCAAAACTTTCTCCTGAAGCATATGAAGTTTTAAGAGAAAAAGGCACCGAACCACCACATTCTGGACAATATAATATGCACTTTGAAAATGGCACCTATGTTTGTAAAGGCTGCGGTACAGAATTATTTGAAAGCAATACCAAATTTGATAGTGGTTGTGGTTGGCCGAGTTTTGATGAAGCAAAAGAAGGTGCCGTTCGCTATGAGCCCGATTATTCGCTAGGTATGAAACGTATAGAAATATTATGTAATAATTGCGATGGTCACCTTGGCCATGTGTTTGATGACGGCCCAACAGAAACCGGACAACGCTACTGCATTAACTCTTTAAGTTTAAATTTTAACCCTAAAAAACCATAACCATGAAAAAATTAATTGTATTATTATTTAGTATAGCTTTAATGAGCTGCGAAGGAGACACTGGACCTCCAGGTCCTCCAGGATTAGACGGTGTAAATATTTTAGGAAAGGTTTTTGATGTTACTGTTGATTTTACCCCAAATAACGGTTTTGCTAATTTACTTGCCTTTCCAAATGATATTGAAGTTTTTGAGAGTGATGTTGTGATGGTCTATCTTTTAGAGGAACAGGTCAGCGACCCAAGTGGGCCAATTGATGTTTGGACACCTTTACCTCAATCCTTTTTTGTAGATGGTGGTGCTCAAGTGGTATATAATTTCAACCATACTTTTCTCGATGTCAATTTATTTTTAGATGGCAATGTCGACCTCAACAACTTAGGCCCTGGTTTTACTAATAATCAAACCTTTAGAATTGCTATTTTACCCGCAGATTTTGCTGAAAACTTTGATGTGAATCTAGAAAACTATAATGAAGTGATGCAGGCACTTAAATCCCAAAATGCTAACATTGAAGTGAAGTCTTTATAAACAAAGGCGAAACAAAAACAACTTAAAACCTCGATAATCATCGGGGTTTTTCTATTTATATATTTCAAAAAAACAATCTTTTACGCCTTAAAGCTAATACCAAAAAATTCAAGCATAAGACATGTTGTCACGCTTAATAATATTTTTTAAGTCATAATGTCAGCTAAAATCAATTGGTATAAGAATTGACTATTCTTAGTTGAATTTGATTTAAAAAAAGAAGTTTAACTAAAAAATTATAAAATTATGGAACTTGTAACAAGAACAAACAATGGATGGTTACCTAACTTATTAGAAGACATTTTTGAAGACAGGCTAACCGAAAATGGTTTTAACACCATGAAGTCTTTACCCGCTGTAAACATTGAAGAAAAAGAAGACAAATTCAGTCTTGAGCTTGCTGCGCCAGGTAAAACCAAAAAAGATTTCAACATTGAATTGGATAACGATTTGTTGACCATTTCATCTGAAATCAAAGAAGAACACAAATCTGAGGATAAAGACAGAAATTTTACCCGAAGAGAATTTAGCTATGAAAGTTTTAAGCGAAGCTTTACCTTACCAGACTCAGTTGACACAAATAAAGTCAAAGCTAATTATAATAATGGTGTGTTGACTGTAGACTTGCCTAAGCGTGACGAAGCTAAAAAGCAACCTAAACGCTTAATAGATATCAGCTAAACTCTTTTTATAGTTTACAAAAAACCTTAAAGTTAGGCTTTGTCATTCTGAACTTGTTTCAGAATCTCTTCTAACTTTAAGGTTTTTCTATTTCAAAGACTTAGACCCTTCAATCACTTTTTGCTTCAATTGTTCTTTAAAATCTTCAACTTTTTTACGAATGTCATCTTGAGTTGCGCCAAGAATTTGCGCAGCAAGAATACCCGCATTTTTAGCTCCATCCAAAGCTACTGTCGCTACAGGTACGCCACCAGGCATTTGCAAAATAGACAACACTGAATCCCAACCATCAATAGAATTTCTGGACTTTACAGGTACGCCAATAACAGGCAAAGGCGTTACAGAAGCTATCATTCCCGGCAAATGTGCTGCTCCACCGGCACCAGCAATGATTACACCTATATTTCTGTCTGCTGCAGATTTTCCATATTCCATTAATTTATCGGGCGTGCGATGAGCAGACACAATATCAACCTCTACTGGTATTCCAAAAGATTTTAAAATATCAATGGCGTCTTGCATCACTGGCAAATCGCTTGTGCTTCCCATAATTACTGCTACCGTTTTCATAAAAATAATTTTTAATTTGTCTATACTGACTCGACGCTTCGAGATGTCTCAGCTTCAATATATTTTTAACTAAACAAGTTCACTGTCATCTCTTTAATCCCTCTCGTTTATGCTTTATCACCGCAAAAATACCAACAAAGATTATAAAAAAATAAGCGATTCGTGCTATATAATCACCGTGTTTAACGTAAAATGTTTTCTTATTCATCAAAGGAATTTCAGCTTTTAAGCTAATTCGAGTATTATAAACTGATTGCGACAGCACTTCTCCAAGTGGGTTAATAAATCCAGAAATACCAGTATTGGCACTTCTTGCCACGCTGCGTCGAGTTTCTACAGCTCTTAACTTGGCGTAAGAAAAGTGTTGTTTATGACCTTGGGTCTCGCCCCACCAGGCGTCGTTAGTAATGATGCCCAAAATTGTTGCGCCATTATTTACATAACCCGTCACATATTCGCCATAAACAGATTCATAACAAATGATTGGCGCGACTTTGACGACTTCGCTAACCTCAAAAACAGAACGTTGATCTTGTGTGGTTTTCATCGCTACTGTTCCGCCTAAATCCAACATGATGTCACCCAAAAGAGGTTTGAGAAGTCCTTGGTAAGGAAAGTTTTCTACACCAACCACCAATTTAGATTTGTGATAAAATTCTATAGATTGATTGGCTTTTGCCAAAAATGCCGAGTTGTAATCATTAAACCAAATGCCTTTTCTCAAAAAATTAGTTTGGGTTTTGATTTGTGATGAATCGCGGATAATTTCGTACATCGAAATTCCACTAATTAAAGCCGATTGCGGAAATTGATTGGTGACTTCTTGTGAAAACTGATAGGCTGGACTAACATTAAATTGCTGTAATCTTGTACCGTCTGCAAATACGGTTTCGGGAGCCAAAATGATTGTGTTATCAAGTGGTTGTTGTTGAGTGATGAGTTCAAATAAATTATCAGCCACTTGTGGGTCTTTGGTATTGTATTTTTCAGAATAAGGGTCAATATTGGGTTGTAGCACAATAACTTCAGCTGTTTTATCAAATATGGTGTATTGTGATTTTATAATGTAAGATGAAGCGACTGGCAAGCCCAAAAGTAAAATGAGCGAAACCAAAAGTTTAATCTTGTGCAATCGATTTTGACGCCATTTCAGGTAAGCATTAAAAAGCAAAATATTGATCAACCAAATCCATAAGGTGCCACCAAAAGTACCTGTGTATTCATACCATTGAATCCAGTTGATATTATCTGAAAATACATTCCCCAAGTTTAACCACGGCCAAGAAAATTCCCAGTGTAAATGCAGCTTTTCAAACCCAATCCATAACGCAATCAGAAATACCAAAGCATTTCGGTTTGAAGTGCGTTTGGCTATAAATTGATAAAGTGTAAACACCAAAGCCATCAAAGCCGAATTCACTAAAACCGCGAACCACATTCCAAAAGCAGTTGAGTAATACAACCAAAACGTTGTGATGATGTTAAAGACAAAAAAAGTAATATAGGCTGAAATAAAACTTCGAAGCAAAAGTCGTTTTGGTTTTTCCATCCGCAATTGATAAAACACAATCAATAACAGCACAAAGCCTAAAAATATAATAGGCGAAAACCCATAAGTTGGCCAAGATAAGCTCAGTATAATACCTGACAATAATGTAAGTCCGAGATGTTTGAGGCTTGGCATAGCTTTTAAACTTAGAAATACAAAGATAGGTTTATGATGGGGTTTAAGAAATTTATTTTACTCCACTTCAAGATGTTCATTTTTAGTTGATTTCTTTTATGCGTTTTTGAATTTGCTCTAAAACCCTTTTATGAGAATATTCCCAACAATGTCCTTTCATTGGTGTAAAAACAATTTTTGCATCAGATTTTGGTGATTGTGTTTGGCTTAAAAAACGGTTGAATGAACGCACAGCATTATTTAAGTAAAACTCATCCATATCACCTGTTTGAATGAAAATTTTGTCCTGAATTTTAGGACCCAATTCTGTCCAGTTTTGTTTTGCAAATTGTAATAAATCGTATTTACGCCATTGTTTAGCCACACTGTGGTCTATCACTCCTGTTTCATAGTCAAAAAGTGGTTGTGGCAGAGCGTTTTCAGCTTTTGGACTAAAAATAGCGTGCCATGCACCCCATTGCTCACCTGAAGTGAGATAAGTGTTATTTTGCCCTTGTACATTTTCACTATTAATCTCTTCTTTTATAGAAAATTGCGGATTACCATTAACATCTCTCATACTCGGAATGAGATAGTCCGCTTGATTATAAAACACATTTTTGTCCTCATAAATATTCACAAGTTGCATATATCGGAAGTCAACAGGGTCAGGACTATATGAAAAACATCCGTTGAAATGTTCAGGATAAAATAATTGCAAAGCCAGCGACACCCAACCACCTGATGAACAACCGTCTAAAAAACGATTTTCAAAAGATTTGTTAATATTAAATTTGTTTTCTACAGCTGGAATTAACTCGTTTATCAAAGCATCGCCATAAGGCCCATTGTTTTCTGAATTGACTTGATACGGGTCACCCAACGGTCCGTGACCATCTAAAAAAACGGTGATAACCTGTGGAGCTTCATCGCTCTTCCACCAGTGCATAAATTCAGTATCTTCAACCAAATTATTTACCCTGGTATAGCGTTCACCATAACCACCAATATTATAACGAACAGGATATTTTTTATCAGCATTTTCATCGTAACCTGAAGGCAGCAAAACGGCTACTTTTAACCTTACGGGATGATTCCACCAATTGGTGAGTAATGGACTTTGAAGAGAAAAATATTTAACCAAATCGTGTTTAACAAGACTGATTTCTGGAATCATTTCTGAAATAGAGAGTGTTATTTCTTCTTTTGATTCAAGATTTATATTTACGGCTTTGCTATAAAGATTTCCAGGGGAATTAGGTTTTGGATTTTCGTTTTGGTTCCAAACGGCTTGTATAAAATAATTTCCTTTTGGAATGTTTTTAAAATTCCAATTGGTAGTGCTATGCCATTTTTCTTCAGATACTATTTCAAGGGATTTATTAGTATTCCAGTTTAAAATGTTTTTTGCAAAAATATTTCCGCCAGTATAAATAGAAGAAAATCGAGGTTCAAACTCATCGGTTTCAGATAAGTAAATGAACAAACGGCCATTAGGTTTAAAATCTTGTTTTATAATTTTGTCAACTGTTATTTTTAAATTTAGTTCTGTAGTTTTTTGTTGTGCTAAAAGATGGGTTGATATGAATATTATAAAAAGAAATAGAAAATTCTTCATAAATATATTTTCAAGCTAATTTAAAAAATTATCAGTTAACCTATCAACTTCACCACATCTTTCGCAAAATAACTCGCAATCAAGGAGGCGCCAGCACGTTTGATAGCGGTAAGTTGTTCGAGCATTACGGCATCGTGGTCGAGCCAACCTTGCTGAGAAGCAGCTTTAATCATAGCGTATTCGCCGCTAACTTGATAAACCGCTATGGGTTGCTCAATCGTATTGGCTAAATCTCTGACGATATCTAAATAACACAAGCCAGGTTTAACCATCACAATATCCGCACCTTCTTCAATATCTAATAATGTTTCAGTGATGGCTTCTTTGCGGTTGGCAGGATTCATTTGGTAAGTGCTTTTGTCTTTTGGCACATCAGATTCATCAACTGGTGCAGAGTCTAAAGCATCTCGAAATGGACCATAAAATGCCGAAGCGTATTTGGCAGAATAACTCATAATACCTGTGTCATCAAACCCATTTTTTTCTAAGATTTCCCGTATCGCACCAATTCTACCGTCCATCATATCGCTTGGTGCGAGCATATCGGCACCGGCTTGTGCGTGACTTAACCCCATTTTAGCGAGCATTTGAACGCTTTCGTCATTGATGATTTTCCCGTTTTTCACAATGCCATCATGACCTAAAGATGAAAACGGGTCTAAAGCCACATCAGTCATCACGTACATTCCTGGTACAGCATCTTTGATGGTTTTAATGGCTTGCTGCATCAGTCCGTTTTGGTCTATGGCTGCTAAACCTGTATTGTCTTTTAAGTTTTCATCCACTTTTACAAAGAGTAAAACTGATTTTAAACCCATAGCCCATAGGTCTTTAACTTCTTGTTTGATTAAATCTAAGCTCATTCGAAAATAATTGGGCATTGACGCGATTTCTTCTTTGACGTTTTGACCTTCAACAATAAATAAAGGCACGATAAAATCGTCGGGGTGTAAGCGTGTTTCTTTGACTAAGTCTCTTATGGCTTGACTTTTTCTGAGTCGTCTTGGGCGTTGATACGGATACATAAAATTATGAGTTTATCCAATCTTTTGGATGTTGTAAAACTTGAATTAATTGTTCTTCTTTTGAGTTTTTTTCTGGTTGATGATCGTATCGCCATTGCACATGAGGCGGTAAACTCATCAAAATACTTTCAATACGGCCATTGGTTTTGAGTCCAAATAAAGTGCCTTTGTCGTGCACCAAATTAAATTCTACATAGCGACCACGTCTTATTTCTTGCCAATCGCGGTGATGTTTTTCATAAGGTATATCTTTCCGCTTCTCCACAATTGGGATATAAGCGTTGAGAAAACTATCGCCAACATCGGTTACAAAATTGTGCCATTGGTCTATAGTTTTGCTTTTGGTTGGTTTTAAATAATCAAAAAACAAACCGCCAATACCTCGACCTTCGTTGCGATGATGATTCCAAAAATAATCGTCGCATTGTTTCTTATATTTAGAATAAAATCCAGGGTCGTGTTGATCACAAGCTGTTTTACAAACTTGGTGAAAATGCCTAACATCGTCTTCAAACAAATAATAAGGTGTTAAGTCCAGTCCACCACCAAACCATTGATCTACCATTTTTCCTGATTTGTCAAGCATTTCGAAATATCGCCAATTGGCGTGCACCGTAGGCACGAAGGGATTTTTAGGATGAAGAACCAAACTCAACCCGCAGGCATAAAAATCACAATCTTCAACATTAAAATAGGCTTGCATAGATTGCGGTAATGGCCCGTGAACAGCCGAAACATTGACGCCACCTTTTTCAAAAACATTACCATTCTGAATAACGCGGGTTTTGCCACCACCACCTTCTTTTCGTTGCCATTCATCTTCGTGAAATTTGGCTTTGCCATCTAATTCTTCAAGTGCAGAGGTAATCCTGTTTTGAAGATTTAAAATATAGGTGTAAAAGAGGTCTTTCATAAAATGTTTTATAAACTATGGAAAATAACGATAAATATCTTTTCGGTGTAACAGCCTAACTAATATTAGTTCTTCATTTTGAATAGATTCTATAATCTGAGCAAGTTTGTTTTTGATGGACTGATTATTGACTTTTTTAATGTCTTTTTGTAAAGACTTATCAATCTTAACAATCATTTCAACTCGCTTAAAAATTTGTCAGTATCGATAAACTCACCTGTCCTACCATCTTTAATTGCTTTGATAAGACCCATTCCTTCTAAGTCTTCTTCATTTAGTCGTTTTGTCTTAATACCAAATTTTTTAGCTAACTCGAGTAGCAACTTCATATCTTTAGAAGATTCACTTGAAAAAATTGCACTTTCCATCTTAATCATTTTATCATCAAATATAAATAGAATAAGTAAAAACGCTGTTTAGCTTTAAAGTAATTTTGTAATATATTTTATTTGAGTCTGTTAAACATTAAATAAACCTAAACTTTAAGCTTGCAAATGTGCTTAGCTCTGCTAAATTTGTTTCAAAACTTTTCTGATGAAGTTCAACACCAAAACCATTCACGGTGGTCAAGAGGACATTGACCCAGCATACAAGTCTGTGATGTCACCGATTTATCAAACCACGACTTATGCTCAAAGCTCTCCTGGGAAACACAAAGGCTTTGAATATTCAAGAAGTGCCAACCCCACACGAACGGCTTTAGAAAAATCTTTAGCCTCTATTGAAAACGGCAAGTTTGGTTTAGCTTTTGGTTCTGGACTTGCCGCTATTGATGCTGTCATCAAAACCTTAAAGCCCGGTGATGAAGTGATTTCTACCAATGATTTATACGGTGGGAGTTATCGTTTGTTTACTCGTATTTTTAAAGATTTTGGGGTTAAATTTCATTTTATTGGTTTAGATAACACCGACAACATTGAGGCGCATATCAATGACAATACAAAAATGATTTGGGCAGAAACACCTACCAATCCTATGATGAATATAGTTGATATTCAATCGCTTTCTAAGGTGTCTAAAAAGTACAATTTAATTTTGTGTGTAGACAATACTTTTGCAACCGCTTATCTACAACAACCTTTAGATTTAGGCGCTGATGTAGTGATGCACAGCGCTACAAAATACCTCGGTGGTCACTCTGATGTTGTTTTGGGTTCGTTAGTTGTTAATGACAAAGCTTTGGCTGAAAAATTGTATTTTATCCAAAATGCAAGTGGTGCAATAGCTGGGCCAATGGATAGTTTTTTGGTGTTAAGAGGCATCAAAACGCTTCATTTACGTATGCAAAGACATTCAGAAAACGGTCGAGCAGTTGCTGAATTTTTACAACAACACCCAAAAGTAGAACAGGTATATTGGCCAGGTTTACCGACACATCCTAATCACGAAATTGCCAAAAAGCAAATGAAAAATTTTGGCGGGATGGTTTCGTTTACAACAAAAGGCAACTCTTATAAAGATGCCATTAAATTTGTTGAAAATGTAAAAGTTTTCACCCTTGCCGAATCACTTGGCGGTGTAGAATCTCTTGCCGGACATCCTGCAAGTATGACTCACGCTAGCATTCCTAAAGATGACCGCGAAAAAATAGGCGTAGTAGATTCATTAATCCGATTGAGTGTTGGCATTGAAGATCAACAGGATTTGATTGAGGATTTAAGTCAGGCGTTGGGCTCTTAAAACCCTAATTCATACGTCTGCAAAACTCCGTCCACATTTTGCATTTCCATTAAAACGGAATTGTTATCAAAGTTGTATTTCAGCAGTCCAAAGGATTCAGTAGAAACCACTTCGCCTACTCTATTGGTGTTGGGTTCTGATGTGAATTTGGAATAAGCGTGAGTTAACCCACTTGATGTAAAGTCAAAAATTGGGTATTCATAAGCTTCAAGATTTTGGCTTGAAAATTCAGAGATGTGTCTATCTCCTGAAAGCATAACAACATTTTTAGGCTGATAGGAGTTCAATAAATTTTTCAGCTTTTCCACTTCGTGAGGAAAATTGCCCCAAGTTTCAAAACCGTGCTCATCAGACCAAATTTGAATGCTACTCACAATAATGTGATAGTCGGCGTTTGAGTTTTTTAGTTCATTTTCAAACCAATTCCATTGCGCTTCGCCGAGTAAAGTGCCTTCACCGTTTTGCCATGGCTTGTAGCGTTTTTTACTTTCTGTGTCTTTTTGTAAAGGACTTCTAAAGTATCTTGTATCCAAAAGAATTAGTTTTATGATTTTGTCTTCCGATTTAATTTCTTCTGCATAATAAATACCTTTTCGGGTTCGTCTCACAACCGTAGAATCAACTCCTAAAAAATCTAAAAATAAATCTTGGCTTTGTACTTTATGAGTCCATTCTTTGCCAGCATCGTTTTTACCGTAATCGTGGTCATCCCAAATACCATAAACTTGATGATTTATTGTTTTTAAAAATTCTTTGTAGTTAGGATTTTCCAATTGGGTTTGGTAGTCTTGAGTCATTTTAGCCATATCTTCGGTATCGGCATAAATGTTATCGCCGCCCCAAATAAATATGTCAGGATTTTGCTCAGCCATAGCATTCCATAGTGGTTGTTCACTGTTTTGTTTATTACAACTTCCAAAAGCTACGATAAAGTCAGATGATTTGTCTTTAGAAGTTTCCTCTACTTTTTCTGGTTGTGCATTATTTTTATTGTTTTCGACTTGCTTTTCGTTTTTACATGAAATTATCAAAAGAAACAAAAATCCTAAACTTAATATGCGGAAATTAATCATTGTATACAACTAAAAATTAGGTTTTAAAAATAATACAATTCAATTCTCTCAACTTTAAGATTAGGTCAACAAAACATCAAGTTGGGGTAAAATAAAAAGAGTAGTTTTTAAATTAGAGAAGTTAAAAGTTTATAATTCTTTTTAAAACCATTTCTACGTCTATCAACAAAATACTAAATACACCTAAAACAATAATCAATTTTAATAGGTTGTGAATTAGGCTGAATTGTATTTTTTGTTTTGATTTCCAAATCAAAAAAAAGAGTATCACAAATCCCATAAGACTAACATAAAAATAATAGTCCATATAGCCTAAGTCAAAGTTTTGTATTAATAAAATATTGGTCACGAGTGCTGAAAAAATTAAAATACTTAGAATAGTTTTTGTTATTTTCTCACCATATTTTACAGGAAGGGTATTATAATTTTGTGCAAAATCACCTTTTAAATTTTCTAGATCTTTTATAATTTCTCGAATTAAAATAAGCAAAAACAAAAAAACAGCATGAAAAAAGATAACCTCCTCAAAGTTTCTGAAATAGACGAATACTGCAAAAAAAGGCGTAATGGCAAGTAGTGATGCAAAGACATTACCTAGAAAAGTAATTTTTTTTAATCTATGAGAATATAGCCAAATTGCAAATATATAAGCCGAAAAAAAAACAACAGCTCTAAATGAAACATAGCTTGCTAATATTACACTAAAAAAATTAAGTAAGAAATATACAGATAGCTTGGTTTGCTGACTAATTTTATTGTCTAAGTAGGTTTTAAGGGGTTTGTTAATGAGGTCTTTTTCTGAATCGTAAAAGCTGTTGATAATATAGCCCGAGGCAATAACAAGTGCACTACAACATACAATAATAAACAGGTTTAAATCAAATACAACCTCTCTTAAGGATAGATAATCTGGAGATAAAATAAAAATAGAAGCCAAGTATTGGGCTAAAATTATCACAAGAATGTTATAACCCCTAACACTGACAAACAAGACCGCAAGTTTTAAAAATAGAGACTTGTTTGATAAATTCATATCATAAAATTATGACATTAAAAATTGTAAACCACCTCTAATTTGTAGTCCTTCAAGGCTTTTCTAGCTTCTTCGATATTTTCTGTAAAACCAAGTATGTAACCTCCACCACCTGAACCACAAAGTTTAAGATAGTATGCATTACTTTCAATTCCTTTTTTCCAAAGTTCATGAAAGTTTTGTGGAATCATAGGTTTAAAGTTTTCTAACACCACTTTTGATAGTGATTTTACATTTGAAAACAAGGTGTTGACATCTCCTTTTAAAAAGCTTTCAACACATGCGTCAGTATGTTTGATAAACCTATTTTTTAGCATTTTTCTAAACCCTTCTTGTTTCATATTTTCCATAAAAATATTAACCATTGGGGCTGTTTCTCCTACTATTCCGCTATCTAATAAAAACACAGCGCCTTTACCTGATTTAGTTTGAGAAGGAATCCCTGCAGGTTCAATACTATCTTTAGATTTAATAAGAATCGGTAAGCTTAAGTAGCTATTTAAAGGATCTAATCCAGATGATTTACCATGGAAAAAGGATTCCATTTCAGCAAAAACAGACTTTAGTTTCTTTAATTTAGGCTGATTTAAATTTTCTAAAATAGTAATTTTATCTACGGCATATTTGTCATAAATAGCAGCAACTAAAGCCCCGCTACTACCAACACCATAGCCTTGAGGAATGCTACTGTCAAAATACATTCCTTTTTCTACATCATTAACTAAGTTTTCTAAATCAAACTTAACAGAAATATCTGCTTTATGATGTATGCTTTCTAAATATTTGCTAAATGCTAAAAGTTCTTCATTAGATTTCTTTTTAGCTGAAGACGATAAGTTATCAATTTTAAGCGCTCCCTTATAAAAGTTATAAGGAATAGATAAGCCTCTCGAATCTTTGATGATACCATATTCACCAAATAATAAAATTTTAGAGTAAAACAATGGTCCTTTCATGATAAGTATTTATGTTAGTAGGTCAATTCCACCCCCAACCTGATCGCAAATATACTGTTCATTTTGACAATAGCCAATTAAGTTTGTATTAATAAATTCTAAAACTTTGGTTTTGTGTGCTTTAGGAAAAAGAACATGAACATTTGCTCCGGCATCTAAAGTAAAACTTACAGGAATAGTAGTTTGTTGACGACATTTCCAAATTTGTTCAATAATTTTTAAGGTGTTCGGTTTCATCAAAATATAGTAAGGTTGACTACACAACATCATGGCGTGAAGTGACAGTGCTTCGCTTTCAGTAATTTCTATGAACCGAGCTAAATCTCCAATCTTTAGGACTTTTAATAATTCAGACAAGTTGTTTTGTGCTTGTTGAAACCGAGATTGGGCAAATGGGTGGTTTTTCATTAAGTCATGACCTAAGCTACTACTGACTTTTTTTTGTCCTTTATCAACGAGTAAGATGACATCTTGATAGGTTTTAAAAACATCATCAACATCATCGTGCATTACAGCTATTTCGTTACTACTTTGGTTAAGTTTTGAGTGTTTCCCCCATATCATCATAGGTCCAGAAATACTTCTTGAAGCGCTTCCAGAGCCTAATCTTGCTATAAATGAGACTTTAGTTGTGTTTAGGGCTTTTTCTTCTTGTTGTGCTAATATTTGTTCCAAACGAACTAAGCACGCTGTCAGAGCCGCAAAACCACTAGCTGATGAGGCAATTCCACTACTATGAGGAAAAGTGTTTTGTGTATAAATTTTGAATGAATAGTCTTTTAAAAATAAAAAATAGGTTTCTATTCGTTGTAAAAATTGAATGATTTTAGGCTTAAAGTCTCGGTTTAACTTTCCATCAACATAGACCTCTACCTCAAAATGACTTGTAGATTTAGGAAGTTTTCTGCTCTCTAAAAACGTTTCAGTTTTACAATTTTGAAGGGTAAAACTAATAGAGGAGTTTGCGGGTATTTGTTCAGGGTATTTCCCCCAGTATTTAACTAGTGCAATATTGCTTGGTGCGGAGTATCCTAACTTATTCTCGTCTATTTTATTTTGGGGTTTAAGCGCCTTAATTTCCATTCAAATAATACTTTTTACAAATTTATAGTTTTAACTAACAACACTTAAAGATTTGTGAAAATTAAAATATTTGTTTACTTTAGTCACATTATGAAAACTAACACACTTCTCAAAATTATTATCTGTATCATAATTTGCCTAGCTGTTGGGTTTTTAGCTAGCCTTGCAACACAAACAGGTGTTGACAATTGGTACGAAACTATTAAAAAACCTTCTTTTACACCTCCTAATGCTGTTTTTGCCCCTGTTTGGACTGTTCTCTATGTTTTAATGGGAATTTCTGCAGGAATAGTATGGAGTAGAGGCTTGCATCACATTTGGGTGAAAACTGCCTTATATCATTTTGTTTTTCAGCTTCTTTTAAACGCACTTTGGTCTTTGGTATTTTTTAATTTAGAAGAACCTTTATGGGCGCTATTTGTGATTATTACTTTATTGATTTTAATTCTATTAACGATTAAATGGTTTAAGGTTGTCAACAATCTCGCAGCTTATCTGTTAATTCCATACGCTATATGGGTAGTATTTGCCTTAGTCCTAAACTTTGAAATTTGGCGTTTAAATGCATAAAGGGTTTTGCTAACTAAGGAAATTGTGATATAATTTTGTCAATGTTCTTTTTTTTTAAAGTGTATTAATCTTTAAGAACAGATCTCGATATAACGATTTTCTGAATTTCAGATGTGCCTTCGTATATTTGAGTGATTTTAGCGTCTCTCATCATTCGCTCAACGTGATATTCCTTGACATAACCATTTCCTCCATGAATTTGGACAGCTTCTGTAGAAACGTCCATTGCGACTTGTGATGCATACAGTTTTGCCATGGCTCCAGACAAGTCGTAATTTTGACCTTGATCTTTATCCCAAGCCGCTTTCATGACCAAATGTCTAGCCGCTTCTATTTGGGTATGCATATCTGCTATTTTAAAAGCAATAGCTTGATGGTTCATAATTTCAGTACCAAAAGCTTTACGTGTTTTTGAATATTCTTTAGAAAGTTCATAAGCTCCTGCAGCTATTCCTAGAGCTTGTGCGGCAATACCTATTCTGCCGCCAGAAAGGGTTTTCATTGCAAATTTAAATCCAAACCCATCTTCTCCTATTCTGTTTTCTTTAGGGACTTTAACATCGTTAAAATTTAAGGAGTGGGTATCACTTCCGCGAATACCCATTTTGTCTTCTTTTGGGCCAACTTCAAAACCTTCCCAAGATTTTTCAACTATAAAGGCATTAATTCCTTTGTGTTTTTTTTCTCTATCCGTTTGAGCAATGACTAAATAATAATCTGCATTATCTCCATTGGTTATCCAGTTTTTGGTTCCATTAAGAATATAATGGTCTCCTTTATCAATTGCTGTTGTTTTTTGTGAAGTAGCATCACTACCAGCTTCAGGCTCACTCAAACAGAATGCTCCTAAGGCTTCGCCAGTTGTTAGTTTCGATAAGTATTTTTCTTTTTGTAGGTCTGTTCCGAAAGTATCAATTCCCCAGCAAACCAAAGAATTATTCACTGAGACGACTACAGAAGCAGAGGCGTCAACTTTAGATAGTTCTTCCATGGCCAATACATAAGAAATGGTGTCCATTCCACCACCGCCATATTTTGGTGAAGCCATCATCCCCATAAAACCAAGCTCTCCCAATTTTTTGATTTGTTCTCTAGGAAATTCTTGTTTATTATCACGTTCAATAACTCCGGGCAATAGTTCATTTTTCGCAAAATCTTTTGCGGCCTGGCGTATCATCTCATGTTCTTCGGTAAGCTTAAAGTCCATAATGTAGTTTTAAAAAATCTTCAAAAAATATGCGCAAATATATGTTATCTTTAAATGTTTGGCAATTTATTTAAGCTTTTTTGAGACTTGTGCAACAGTTACCTTTTTCTTTTTGTAATAATGGTTTTCGACTTCATTTTATGTTAACTCGTATTTTGGTTTTAACTTATTCATCAAAAATATTAGAATACTTACCATCTGAGGTTTCAAAAAACTTAGCATTAACGTATCGGTAATGCTTATCAAGTGATTTGATTTGCTGCATGTCTTCGTCTGTTAAAACAACTTTAGCGCTACCTAAATTTTCTTTAATCCTCTTAGGGTTAGTAGATTTCGGAATAACCGCTGTATGCCGATGCAAGTGAAATGCAATTAAAACTTGTGCAGGAGTTGCATCGTGTTGCTCTGCAATAGATTTCACAACTTCATTACCAAGTAAAGATGGTTCATTATCTGCTTTCATTTCCGAAGTTCTGTCGCCACTTCCTAAGGGTGAATAGGCTGTTAAATGTATATTGTTTGTATGACAGAATTTTAATAATTCATCTTGGTGTAAAAAGGGATGTAATTCCACCTGATTCATTTCAGGAGCATCATCTGTTTTGGCTATTAAGTCCTTAAGTTTTGATACACTAAAATTTGAAACACCAAGATGTTTTACAAGGCCTTGCTTTTTGGCCTCAAGCATAGCTTCCCAAGTTTCAATGATGGGAACTTCTTCTAATGAAAGGAAATCTTCGTTTTGTTCTGGAAACCCCTCTAAACCTGATTTAAATGCGACTGGCCAATGAATAAGATATAAATCTAAATAGTCAAGCTGTAAATCGTTTAAAGTTTGTTTAAGTGCTGGTATCACATCTTCAGCTTTGTGAGCATTGTTCCAAAGTTTAGAAGTAACCCATAAGTTTTCCCTAGAGATAATATTTTCATGAAATGCTTTTTGAAAAGCCTTTCCTATTTCGGCTTCATTGCCATAAACCGCAGCACAATCTATGTGTTTATATCCGCTTTTTAGGGCAGAAATTACAGCTTCTTCAACTTTGCCAGGCTCAGATTTCCATGTTCCTAAGCCTATAGCGTCTAATTCATCTTCATTTGCAAATCTTAGTGTTTTCATATATCAATAAATTTTTGATATAATGTAAAAAGAAAATTATGATATAGAAATAAGTTTATAAAAGCTTTAAGGATATTATAAATAATTATTGTTTGATAAATTTTTTGGTATAAATATTTTGATTTTGATCAATAATTTTTATTATGTAGAATCCTTTGGAAAGTTGACTCACGTCAATATTATTGTTTTTTAAATCGTCTTCAACAATTAAATTTCCCAAAGTATTAAATATATAGTATTGTGATACTGGTGTCTGACTTTGAATATTTAAAGTATGATTAACTGGATTTGGATATAATTTAATAGTATTTACAATTTCTTGCTCTTCTACACTGAGTGTTTCCTCTTGATAAATTCTTATAAAATCAACTTCTAAGCTGCTTTCTGTAAAACCTGATTCTATGTTGGGTAGAATGGCTACATTAAATAAAATATACTGAGGCAAATCAAACGGCCAAGTATTATCATCTTTTACAGCTGGATTGTAGGTATAATGTGTCACACCATCAACTGAAAATCTAATAAAATCTGGCGTCCACTTCATAGTATATAAATGAAACTGAGTTGAAGCATTATTTACATTTTGACCTCCTGTATTGACCGTGCCTCCAAAACTTGAAGGCGTGTGTAAGGCACTAGAAACATAATTTTGATTATCGCCCCAATGTTCCATAATATCTATTTCTCCTGCGGCTGGCCAAGGTGTGGTATCAAACCCCTGATTGTCCCAATAGGCACCATCTTCGTTAATGTTTTGACCTAATGCCCAAAGTGCTGGCCAAGTGCCTACTCCTGTTGGTAGTTTGGCTCTAATTTCTACTCTGCCATAGGTAAAAGCAAATTTAGAGTTTAGTCGCGCTGACGTATAGTTTTTTGTCACGCCTTGGTCTGTAAAAGTTTCGGCTTTGGCTTTAATTTTTAAGGTGCCATTGCTCACTTCTGCGTTATCAATTCTATCAGTGTAGTGTTGAATTTCACCATTGAACCAAGAATTACCATTAGGCAATTGGGTTTGATGGAACCATTTGGTGTCGTCAACTGGTCCTGTATAATTAAATTCGTCCTGCCAAACTATTTCGTCAAATATAGGTTCGCCAGGATTGCCACTATCATTGCTCGTAAAAGAGAAATCGTCTATATAAGCTGTAACTTGATTGCTGTTGTCTTCACCATTAACTTGCAGGAGCAATCGATTTAAGTCAATACGCTGACTAGGTGGTGGCGAATTGGGATCTAAATTGATATAATTATCTGTATTAAAATCAAAAGTGATTGTTTGCCATTGGTCTAAAACAATGGATTTTATAATTTCAGTTTGTGTTGACCACGGAGCAGCAAGGTTGCCATTTTGAAGCTTAAGCGAAATTTGGTTTGGTGAATTTCCTGTAATACTTATTGATGGCACGTAAATTTTTAAACTAAATTCGTGTGTGTTTGATAAATCAAATGTTGGTGTGTAATCAAAGCCAATGTTTGCAAACTGCCCTCCAATGTCCTGATAAACAAGCACATAATCGGAATTGTTATCAGTATTCTGGAGTGGATTAGCTTGGTGCGTATCTAAAAAACTATTATCTGCAAACCAAGATAAGTTTGGTGTTGGGGATTCAAAATCTTCTGAAATATCAGTTTGAGCCATTATGCTCAAATTAAATATAATACTTAAAATAAATAATAAATGTTTCTCCATGTCTAAAAATAAGTAAATTCTATAACACAACTCTTACCTTTTAACTATGTTTTGAAATATTTTAACTTTAATTGTTTATACTTCTTAATATTCAATAAGTTTTTTTGCAATTAGGTCGAGCTCCTCATCAATTTCATTTTGAGAAATATAGTTTAATGCGTCTTCTTTTAGTTTTTTTAAATTTTCTGGAGAAGCATTGTCCATTTGAGAATCAGCTAATTTTATGACAGGTTCTAGTCTGTGGTAACAGTCTTTATCAAATTGCAGTTTTAATGTGTCAAATATTTGTGATAGGTGGTAGTGAGTTGCCTCAGAGTTACCTGACATCATAATTTCAATAACAGGTTTAACCCATTGTATTTGCCCCCAATCCTTAACTTCTTTGTAGGGATAAGATTTGCTTTTGCTCCCTGTTCCTAGTGAAATAATTAGCATGTCTTTAGCTGAAGGGTATTCAGCTTTGTTAGTAAAGCTCATTGTTCTTGCTTCAGAATAAGCCACCATGCTCGGGTTATTAGCAAAAGTACCTCCATCTACAAGCGTAAAAGATGTCCCGATTTCGTTTTCTATTTGTGCTGCTTCAAAATAGGTTGGTGCCGCTGAGGTTGCTCTTGCAACATCTTTGACTTTAAAATTATAAATTGTGTTGTTAGCTTTGTGTTGTTTAAAAAAATGAGGTTTACCGTTCCAAACATCATAAGAGGTTATGATGCACGGTTTAAGTAAGTCTTTTAATGTTTTATCCTTAAAAGTGTCTTCGAGAGAAGCCTCTAGGTTTTTTTGGCTGTATTTTTCATCTAAAATTCCACCTCCACTTTTTATCTTTTGCCAAAGACTCACATCAAAGATGTCGCCTCCTTTTTTCAAATACAAATCAACGGCGTCTTGAGCAGAAAGCAAAGGCCTTTTGTTTTCGTCTGGAATAAGGTAAGATAATATTAAAATTCCTCCTGTACTGGTGCCTGCAAGTAAGTCAAAATAGTCAGTCAACCTGACCTTTTTATCCTTGCTTTGAGTTTGAAGTTTTTCTTCAAGGCGGGTTAATATTATTCCTGGAAGAATCCCTCTAATTCCTCCGCCGTCAATACTAAGAATTTTAACTTTTGGCATTAGAAATAGCTTTTAGTCGGAAAATCTATTATTTGCCCTTTATAGCGCTAACGATAACCAAGAGTAGCCAAGCGCCTCCTACAGAAATTAAAATTTGACCCAGTAAACCATTCCAACTTATTCCCACGAGACCAGCAACCCAGCCGCCAAGAAAACCACCGATAATACCAACAATAATGTTTCCAAGAAGTCCAAAGCCGGCACCTTTCCAGATTTTACCAGCTATCCAGCCAGATACAGCACCGATTAAAATAAAATACAAAAATGACATCGTTAAAAATTTTAAGGTTTGTCAAGCAATATAGTTAATTTTTTTATTTCGCCATAGGATGAAAACGATCAATGACATTTTTTAAATGTGTCTTGTCCAAATGTGTATAAATCTCAGTTGTGATAATGCTTTCATGTCCAAGCATTTGTTGTATAGCTCTTAGGTCTGCACCATTTTCCAACAAATGTGTGGCAAAAGAATGCCTGAACGTGTGCGGGCTCACGGTTTTTTGAAGGTTTATGGCTTTAGCCAATTGTTTAATAATGGTAAAAACCATAGCTCGTGTTAAACGTTTCCCGCGTCGGTTTAGAAATAAAATATCCGTTTCGCCAGGTTTTGGCTCTTGATGAATGCGCACTTCGTCTTTATATAAAATAATGAATTTAACAGCACTTGAATTAATCGGCACAAAACGGTCTTTTTGACCTTTACCATGCACTTTGATAAAACCTTCATCAAAAAATAAGTCTGATAACTTTAAGTTGGTCAATTCGCTGACACGTAGGCCACAAGCATAAAGCGTTTCTATAATAGCGCGGTTGCGTTCGCCTTGTGGGTGCG
Organism: Bacteroidales bacterium; assembly: GCA_041694175.1. Classification (GTDB taxonomy): domain Bacteria; phylum Bacteroidota; class Bacteroidia; order Flavobacteriales; family Flavobacteriaceae; genus Psychroflexus. The sequence continues at coordinate 103,097 of JASMTR010000114.1, read as the reverse complement.
TCAAGTCTATACTGCTGATGAGTTTATCAATTTCTGCGGTGCTGAGCACTTCAGGAAGTTTTTGACCAATTTTTGGCGAGTCAATCAGCGCCATAGGATTGTCTGCCCTTTGGTTTTCAAAAATGAGATAATCAAAAAAACGCTTTAGTCCTGAAATTAATCTGGCTTGGCTTCGCGCATTAATGACTTTGGACATGGCATAAATAAAATTTTTGAGCTCATCTTCTTGAATCGATTCTGGTGAAGACTTCATATTAAATTCATCGAGGTATCGCATCAACTTTTTGATATCAAACTCGTAGTTGAGTACAGAATTTTCGGTCAAGCCACATTCTATTTTCAAATACATTTTAAAGTCGTCTAAAGCGTGTTGCCAGGTCATTTTTCTTCAGGTAAAAGTTCCGCTACTGTAAAAATACTGCCACCTACAAATATAACATCTTTAGGTTGCGCTTGCGATTTGGCATTTTCAAAAGCGTCTTTTAAAGTCAAAAAATAACTCTTTTTTATAGACGTATTTTGAAGTTCATTTTTTAAATCTTCAACCGATTTTGCCCTTGGAATATCTGGTGCTGAAAAGTAATATTTAGCATTTTTTGGTAGTACTTTTAAAAGATTTTTGACGTCTTTATCATTCACAAAACCCATAACTAAGTGAAGTGTTTTATACTCTAAAGTTTGAAGCTGTTTAGCAACGTATGTTATACCTTCTAAGTTATGTGCTGTGTCTGCTACGCAAAGTGGATTTTTACTTAAAATTTGCCAACGCCCTTGAAACCCTGTGTTTTTTATGACATTGGATAAACCATTAGCAATTTGTTCTTCTGAAATTTGCCAACCTTGTTTATTTAAAATATCAATTGTTTTTAAAACTGTTTGTTGGTTTTTAATTTGATACAGACCTTTTAAATCACTTTCAAATGTCTTAAAATTGTAATCTTCAGCAAAGTAAATTTCAGAAAAATACCCTTGGGCTGTTTTTCTAAAAACTGGTTCAGTTTCAGGCTGCTTTTCGCCAATTACCACAGATGTTTTGGGTTTGATGATGCCAGCTTTTTCTTGCGCTATTTTTGAGAGGGTCTCGCCTAAAAACTTGGTATGGTCTAAACCGATATTGGTAATGACAGACAATTCTGGTTTAATGATATTCGTGGCATCTAATCGGCCGCCCATACCAACTTCAATAATAGCGATATCAACTTTTTGGTCTGCAAAAGTTTGAAAGGCTAAGCCCACTGTCATTTCAAAAAAAGACAAGTTTTCTCGCTCAAAAAAAGACTTGTGTTTGCTTATGAAATCAACAAGGCTTTCTTTTGAAATCATTTGCCCATTAATACGTATACGCTCTCTAAAATCTTTTAAATGTGGCGAAGTATAAAGTCCAACTTTATAGCCAGCTTCTTTCAAAATAGATGCCAACATATGGCTACAAGAGCCTTTACCATTAGTGCCACCAACGTGAATACTTTTAAATTGTTGTTCCGGATGATTTAAGTAACTTGAAAGTAATTTTATATTATGTAAATCTTTGCGATAAGCAGCTTGACCCACACGTTGATACATAGGAAGTTGAGCAAACAGCCAGTTTATGGTTTCATTGTAAGTCAAGGGTGATACTGTGTTTAGTTTTGGGTATAAAGTTACAAACTTTGAGACACTCTAAGTACATCTCTAATCCGACAGCTTAAACACATAAGTAATATAGCCCACTTGTCGCGAGGGCGCATTGCTGTCTTTGTTGAACTTGGTGTCTAATGCGGCGCGTTGAGCAGGTTTTAATAAACACGGATCGCTGTTGGTTGTGCCTTTTTCGCCTGGCGTTGCTTTAATGACATTGCCATTTTGATCCACTTCTATTTTTACAACAACGGTTCCAGATTCGTTGCACTCTTGGGTGTATTTAGTTTTAGTCAAAGCTTTTCTGCCACCAAGTCTGTAGTTGCCATCGCCGTCAAGACCTTTGCCTGTGCCGTAATAAGATTTCGCATTAGGGTCGCCATCGGGATCGCCTTTGTCGCCTGCGGTTTGGTCATTGCCTTCACTGTTTTCAGATTCTCCGTTATTTTCTGGGCCGTTTAATAAGTTATCCATAGCATCGGTTACTGCCTTATCAGGTTTAGGATCTGGTTTTTTTTCTGGGACTTCCTCGGGTTCTTTTTCTACGGGTTTGGTTTCTTTTTCTGGAACCTCTTCCTTTGGCTCTTCTTTTTTAGGTTCGTTTTTTTCGGGAGTAATTTCTTTTTTCTGCTCCTCTTCTTTAATCACCGGGGCTTCTTCGGTATCTTGAGTTGCCACCTCTTCTTTCACTTCAGAACTTGTAGGTTGAGTTTGAGGCTGAGGTGTGGGTTCGGGAATATTTTGTTCTGGAGCTGTTTTTACAGGTTCGGTAGGCTGGGTATTGCCCTGACCCATTTCGGTCGTTCCAAAGTTAACGAGAATACCTTTTTCTTTAGGCGGGTCAAAGTATTTTAAACCCAATAAAAGCAATAACAAAATCAGCACCACATACAAAATGCTTGTGATGACAAAAGATTTTTTTTCGTATTTGGTTTCTAAAAAAGACATGATTAAGCCCTTAAATCCCCAAAGGGGACTTTTTGTGGGTTTTTCTATTATAATTCAATGTGTTCATATTTGTCCTTATTTCTATTCGAAAAACAGCCAGATACTAATTTGGCTTGACTGCTAAAACGACTTTAAATCTGTTTCTGTTAGCTATATCCATTACCTTAACCGCTTTTTCAACGGGAACACCTTCTTCTGCTCTTAAAATAATCGTTGGGTTTTCTACATCTTTTAAACGATTGATCAAATTTTGTTCCAACCCGTTTTCGCTGACTTTATCCTGATTTATATATATTTCTAATTCCTTATTTATACTGACGGATAAGTTATGTTTGTTGGTGGTTTTACCCTTAGCTTTAGGTAAAATTAAGTCCAAAGCTTCTGGTGTAATGACGGGAGAAGTTAGCATAAAAAAGATAAGCAATAGAAAGACAATGTCTGTCATAGACGACATACTAAAATCTGCACTAACTTTATTTCTTCCTCTTAAATTCATATCAAGTCGGTTCGTTTAGTAAATCTAAGAAATCAACAGCTGTGGCCTCCATTTGATGAACTACTTTATCGGTTTTTACCACTAAATGGTTATAACCAATATAGGCAATGATACCGACTATCAAACCTGCAACAGTTGTGGTCATTGCAGTATAAATGCCTTCAGCGAGTAAGCCCATTTCAGCCTGACCACTACTTGTGGCTAGCTCGTGAAAGGCCAAAACCATACCGATAACCGTTCCTAGAAACCCAATCATTGGCGCGGCACCAGCAACTGTTGCGAGAATACTCACGTTTTTTTCGAGTTTATAAACTTCAAGTCGACCGGCATTTTCTATAGCGGTATTAATATCTTCGAGTGGAGTACCAATTCGGGAAATGCCTTTAGCCGTTAATCTTGCAACAGGTGAATTTTCTTGAGCACAACGCACTTTAGCGCCTTCAATATTGCCACTACTTACGTTGTCTTTAATCTGAGACATAAAATTTTTATCGGTTTTTGATGCGGCTTTAATAGCAAATAAACGTTCAAAATATATGTAAATGGCAGCAAAAAGTAAAACCCCAAGAATAATGATGATAATGGTTCCGCCTAAACCACCGCTAAATAATAATTCTAAAATTGAAATGGATTTTTCTTCTGAAACTTCAGCAACCTGATCAGCTTGATCGGTAACCTCTTGCAAAAGGTTTATAAGCATCATTGAATATAGTTTTATGTCTTAACGAAAAATTTTTGACTAAATTACATTTTTAGACTTAACATACATATAGTTTAGTAAAATTATTTAGCTACAGTACTAGTCTTAAACTTTTATGAATAATTTTTTTTCTTTGATCCTTATCATTAAATTTAGAATAAAAAATGAAATCTAAAGGCATTTTATTGCTCATCATAACCTCAATTTTACTTGTTATGTTGAGTATTATGGCAGCTTTTGATTTTCAATACGCATGGATTTTTAGTTTAACTACGTTAGGTCAAATTCTTTTAGTATTTGCAGTTTACCATGTTTTGAAAGACAACTACGAGACTGAGAAAGATTTTAAAGATTGGTATGAAGACTGTCCATATAGATAATAATGAAAATACGGTATAAATCTTAATTTTTTATCCATTATAAAACCAAACCTCAAATAAAGTGGTCTGGTTTATTTTATCGTAAAGCTTTATTCCTTAATAATGCGTTTTATGATTGAAGATTTTTCACCTTCTAATTTCAAAAAGTATATACCAGAACTCAAAAAGCTAAGGTTAGAAACAACATCTAACTGCTGATTAAGCTGCTTTTCGAAAATTAATTTTCCATTAATATTGAATATTTCTAACTTTTCTAAAGCAACTTCAGATTTTATATTTAAAAGGTCATTAACTGGGTTGGGGTAAACAGAAATATCCTTTTGTGAGAACTCAGTGTTAGATAGAGAAGCACAAGATATTGTAATGTCCCAACCAGATGTATTGACAGAAAAATCTGAGGTAAACTCTACTGTAATAGCTCCAGCAGGATTAGTTGCTTGAAAAAAGGTTGTTGTTGGGTTTGAGCCTGTTAAGTCCATTCCACCTGCAAAAGGAGTATCATTTATAGACTCACCATCATAAATAGTCATAAAATCAAAGTCTGTTTCAAGATCTAGAGTATTAATATTAAGGGCTATAGCGTTACCAGGTACGTTAGGGTAAAAAGTTTTAATGACCATTTCACTATTATTATAATTTCCATTTAATCCGCCAGTATCTGTAAAGGTTTGAGTAGAACACCAATCATCATCTGAAAGATAGTTTAGTTGAAATGAACTTCCAAAACTACCATTAGAACAGTTGTTAGCAACCTGAATTACGTAATACGTATTGGGCAGAACATTATTAAACACTATTGAATTGTTATTTGTTGTAGTAAACCCTCCTGGAAAAGTATTGGATTCAAAAATTCTATAATCCCAAGAACTAGAAATTACGTCGTCAATATTTACAGTAAAAGAATTTATATTGGTTTGGCTTACATTAACGCCAGCGATGGTCTGCATACAAGAGTTAATACAATCTGTACCTAGACAAGACTTTGTGTCTATGTTAGTATTCATATAAGAGCCAACTTGAGGGTGAAATCCTTGAGCAAGGTTTACCCCAGTTGAGTCAAGGTGACAATAGCTCATAACTGTTCCGCCGTTAGGTGGAATTGGGCCGTTGTCACAGCCTTCCGAAAATCCATTATTTGGACCACAAGAATCTAAAGCCGTGTTGTTATTATTCCAAAAACAGGCATGAGTATGAGGAGACCCTAAAGAATGCCCCATTTCGTGTGCAATTACATTTACAGACCAAGAATAGGTCGGCAATTGTTGAAAAGATACAGAAGCTCCTGAAAAAGCATAACGTGAACCTTGACACAAACTATTTATAAAGGCAACCCCGCCTGTAGCAGGAAAATCAACAAGGTGTGCTAAATCTCCATCAAAAGCTATACGATTATCTCTAAAAAAAGAGAGTTTATCACCATTACTTCCAGTATAGGGATCCGATTGTTGCCAAATTAAGACATCACTCAATACAGTCGGAATGGTAGAGTCGCTATACAAACTTGCTACTATATTATGAACAGATGTTATCCAGTTCATTGTATCACTAACTGAAGATGAATTGGCTGAATAAACATCGTTTGTAAGTTCATAAAACACCTTAACACAGTTTGCGGAAACATTAGAAAAATTTGAAATTTCATTTTGTGGAATCAGGTTAACATCTTCCTCAAGCTCATCAACTTCACATACAAAGTCTTGGGTAACTGTCATTTCACTATCTGTGTAAATGATGTAATTCGTTGATTCCTTAAGTTGACCTATAATTCTATTTCCAGTATGTGTTTGGGAAATGATGCCGTTAACACTTTCTTGAAAAAAATTGAAAACAGCTAGACTGTTTCTATCTTCATTAACAATGCCTCTATAATAAAGCCCTGGAGTATAGTTTAAAATATCTTCTATTTCATTTCTCACAGTAAAATTTTCAGTTAAAATGTTTTGACGTTGCATTTTAACCAAGAAAGTTTCACTACCATGTTGTACTTGAAAACTAATAAACTTAGGCTTTTCCTGTTGAATTTGTGTTAATACAGATTCGTCAACATTTAAATAATTAGCATCTGTAGCAATATTTCTTAAAGATTCACTTACGGGTTGAGCGCTAGACGAAAACACAGAATAAAGTTGAAACGCTTGAGCCTCTTGGCTTGCAAACTGAGCCGCTTCTTCTGCTGAGTGAAAGTTTTGAGCACACAAAAAATTAAAGAACGAAAAAAGAACGAAAAAAATAAATGTAGGGTTTTTCATGTTAACATTTTGAAAAGGTTAGTAATTAAAATTTAATGGTTTGGAAAAATAAGTAAATTTTTAACAGTAATTAGCCTGATGCTACTTTCCTATATAAAGTGGTTATAAAAAATTAACTTATTATTATTAAATATTTAATCTTTTTTAGACAACATCTTATACGCTTCATCAATATAAACATAAAAATCTTCAGGAAAATGATTGATTTTTTTAGGACTGCGTTTATGACCTAGCCGTACAATAAGCAAGTCATCTTCAGGAATACCAATGACGTATTGTCCTAAAATTCCGCGCATAGCAAAAATATGTTTGTCTTTATAATCACTCAACCAAAAACCATAGCCATATTGAGGAGAATCTTCAAATCTCGGGTGAGTTGCTTTTTTTACAAAATCATCTTTTATAAGTTGCTGGCTATTCCATTGTCCATTTTGTAAATAGAGTTGTCCTAATTTAGCAAAATTTCTAGCGTTTGTAGCAATGCAACAGTAGCTTTTTTCCATCCCGCTTTTTACACCGTCAAGTTGCCACAGTCCTAAGTCATTCATACCAAGTGGGCGCCAAAAGCTTTGGCTTAAGTATTCAGATAAAGATTTATCCGTAGCTTTTTCAATAACCATACCTAAGAGTTGAGTGTTTCCGCTTAGATATTTAAATGATTGGCCAGGCTGGTCTTCTATTTCTAAACTTTTCATTAAGCTTTTGATGTTATTATCATAGTAGGATTTAGCTGTCATAGAAAAAGGACTATAATACTGCTCATCCCAATTTAAACCGCTAGCCATTGAAGCCAAGTCACCTACAGTACATTCTGAAGCAAACTTTCCTTTATAATCAGGTAAAAAATCAGTGATGGGTTGTTCTAAATTTTTAATATAGCCGTCTTGAATGGCTTTAAATAAAAGGCTTACAGTAAAACTTTTAGCCATAGAAAACGAGTTGGTTTTTGAGGTTTTGCTATAGTTTTCAGCATAATTTTCATACCAAATATTTCCATCTTTAATGATGAGAAAAGCTACAGTTCCTAATTCATGATTAACCTCCTTAAGTTTTTTTGTTGCTAAAACAGAATTGTATTGGTCAGAAAGACTCCACGGTTGTGGTGTTGAGGTTTCTATAGTACGATTGTCAAAATAAGGATAATCATCTATAAAAGCTGTGGTGTGACCGGTGAAATAAACAACTTGAATGCCTTTGAAAATATAACCATAACCCAAAACATAAAGCCCGACAGCTAATATTAAAATTGTAACTAAAATCCATTTAAAAGTTTTAATGATTTTTTTCACAATAACGGTTTCAATTTATTTCAAATTAATGTGCGAAAAATTAGAATAATCTAAAGACCGGGAAACACCTTGGGTCAATTTTTGTAAATCGTCGCAATAGTATGTTCCTGGTACAGGGTCGTAAGCTAAAACTTCTTCACCAATTTTTTCGGTTGTCAAATAGGCTAAAATACTAAAGTCTTTTAAGGAGTTAAGGCATTCAGAGGTGGTTAAGCCTTTAAAGTCAGGATTATTCTCTCTTTCTTTGTCTGTTTCTCCTTTTGCTTTTAAGTCTTGGTCTAAAAACAGTTGAATGTCTTTATTATCAATATCTTTGATTTGTTTTTTGGATTCGTTTTCAAGTTTTAATAATACGTTTTCAATAGCCAGTTTAAAGCGCTGTTGATCTTTAGTTTTAAATATTTCATTTATATAACGGTCTATAAACTCTGGAACGTTTAACTCTGTAGCCGAAGGTAAGTCTGTTTTTGGTAAAAATACATCTACCAGTTTTGTAAGTAATAGCCCCTGTGGTATGCTTAAAAATTTAGGTGTCCATAACTTAGGTTCTGTTGTACAGCTATTTAATATACTTAATAGCGTTGGCGTAGCAACCACGGCTGCTGATGCAATACCAATTCGTTTTAAAACATCTCGACGATTCATGTATAATAGATACTTTAAATTAAATTATTTTTTAGTTGTTTAGCCGCGTGATTCGCTGCTCTAGCAGTAAAAGCCATGTAGGTCAATGATGGGTTCTGACTTCCAGATGAGGTCATAAACGCACCATCAGTAACATAAACATTTTTACAAGTATGTACTTGATTATAAGCATTAAGGACAGATGTTTTAGGGTCATGACCCATTTGCGCGCCTCCCATTTCATGAATACCTAAACCCATTGCTCTGTTTTCTTTAACATCATAGCCTTTTACATTTTTAAAACCAGCTGCTTTTAGCATTTTGACGGCTTGGTCTTTCATGTCTTTTCGCATAGCCAGTTCGTTTTCTCCAAAATCAGCATCAAAGGTTGTAGTTGGTAGACCCCATTCGTCTTTTTTGTCATAATTCATATATAATCTATTATTGGGGTTAGGTAGAGTTTCCCCAAATCCGATGAGGTCAACCTTCCATTCTCCCGGCTTGAGAATGGCTTCTTTCAGTTTAGGCCCATATTTTAGTTCGGCTACCATTTCAGAAATATTTGATCTTGTGGCACCGCCTTGGTAGTTGTAACCGCGAACAAAATCCTTGGTATTTGTTTTTCCGCCAACATTTCTAAATCTAGGGATAAATATGCCATTGGCACGACGGCCTTTGTAGTATTTATCATCAAACCCATCAGCAACAGCTGTGGCACCAACCCAAAAATGATGATCCATCAGGTTTCGGCCAACCAAATCGTTATCGTTTCCTAAGCCGTTTGGGAATCGTTTTGATTTGGATTGTAGTAAAATAGAAGTAGAAGCCATAGCTGAAGCGCAAAGGAATACAACCTTAGCTTTAAATTCAATTTTTTCATGAGTTTCTGCATCTATAATTCTTACGCCAGAGGCTTTTTGAGTTACCTCATCATAAACAACTTCATAGACAATAGAATGAGGTCTTAAAGCCATTTTACCTGTTGCTTTTGCTGTAGGTAATGTTGATGAGTTACTACTAAAATAAGCGCCATATGGACAACCTCGCATACATCTGTTACGATACTGACAGGTTGTTCGTCCAGAGCCGGGTTTTGTGCCTTCGGTAATGTGTGCTACTCTTCCAATAGTTAATAATCGATCATCGTCAAAACTTTCTTTTATTGAACCCTTCAAGTGTTCCTCCACACAATTCAAATTCATAGGTTTAAGTAGCTTTTGGTCGGGCAATTGTTTTAGTCCTAAGTTTTCACCACTGATTCCAATAAATTCTTCTACTTTATCATACCAAGGTTCGATATCTTTGTATCGCACAGGCCAATCTACACCTATGTTTTCTTTTTTATTGGCTTCAAAATCTATATCGCTTAATCGATAACTTTGCCGACCCCAGGTTAATGATCGTCCACCAACGTGATAACCACGAATCCAATCAAAACGTCTTTTTTCATTGTATGGGTGTTTAACATCGTCTACAAAAAAATGTTGATGCGGTTCTTGAGTGGTAAAACCTGTTCTGTGTTGTTTAAATTTACGCTCTTTAGTTTTTTTCGTTGCTGCTATTCCGTTAGGAAAGTCCCAAGGATCCATATGAGCGGTTTTGTAATCTGTAATATGTTCTACATTTCGCCCACGTTCTAAAACCAAAGTTTTTAAACCATTTTCACATAATTCTTTAGCCGCCCAACCTCCAGAAATTCCTGTGCCAACAACTATAGCATCAAATTGTTCTGATGAGATTTTAATATTGTCTTCGTTCATCTAAGTTTTAAATTTTCTTTCAAAAAAGAATAAAAATATTCTTTATTCATAATGTTTCACTATTTTACGATGATTTTTTAATAATACAGAAATTTTTTTGCATTTTTGGGAATACTTTAATTAAAACCGTTTTTAATGAAATCAATAATTTTAAATTTAGCAATTTCTTGTTTTTTAGTATTTACAGTAAGCTGTAAAAATGAGACTAAAAAACCCTCCGAAAATGAAACCAAGTCAGCAACTAAAACAGAAAATAAAGCTCCATTTTTTAAGTTGTCTTTAGCTCAGTGGTCTTTGCATCGTACATTTAATGACGACAACGTTGACCCCTTCAAGTTTGCTAAAATAGCAAAAGATATGGGTTTTGAAGGCTTAGAGTATGTTAATCATATTTATGATAAACAAATCGAAGATTTAGGTTTTGATGCTGTTATTGATTCACTCAAAACACTGAGTGAAAAACACGATATGGAAAATGTTTTAATTATGGTTGATGGCGAAGGCGATTTAGCTAGTCCAAACATTGATGAAAGAAATCAAGCTGTAGAAAATCATAAAAAATGGATAGATGCGGCACAAAAATTAGGCTGTCATTCCATTCGAGTAAATACTTTTGGAACCAATGATCCAAAAGAATGGTTGCCAGCGGTAGTTGATGGACTCAAAAAATTATCCACTTATGCGGCAACAAAAAACATCAACGTGCTATGTGAAAATCACGGTTGGTTGTCTTCTGATGCACCTTTGCTGATAGAAGCCATAGATAAGGTTAACATGGATAATTGCGGCACATTACCTGACTTTGGGAATTGGTGTGTAAAACGAAAAGATGGTGAACAGTGGGGCGAATGCATTGAAGAATACCCAGACAAGTATCAAGGTATTGAACTGTTGCTGACCGAAGCTATAGCGGTAAGTGCCAAATCTTATGATTTTGATAAAAACGGAAATGAAACAACTCTAGACTTCCCTAGAATTATAAAATTAGTTAAAGAATCTGGCTATACGGGTTATGTTGGTGTTGAATATGAAGGTGATCGGTTACCTGAAAAAGAAGGTGTTTTAGCTACAAAAAATTTATTACTTAAATCAGCTAAGTCTATTAATTAACAAGCTTTAGAAAACTTTTTAATGTGATTTAAACCTAAGACCATGTCCAATAAAATTAGACTAGGCATTTTAGGCGGTGGTGGAAATTCACTTATTGGAATTTTGCATCGTGTTGCTTCAAAAATGTACGACAAATACGAGCTTGTTGGCGGTGTTTTTAATACTGACATTAATAAAAGTCTTGATTTTGCAAAAGATATTGACCTACCAACACACAGGGTTTACAATGACTTAGACAGCTTGATTGAAAAAGAATTAAAGTTGCCAGAAAATAAGCGTATGCAAGTCCTATCTGTGCTTACACCTAATTATCTTCACTTTAGCATGGCTAAAAAGCTTTTAGACAATGGGTTTCACGTAATTTGTGAAAAACCGATGACGACTACTTTTAAAGAAGCTAAAATTCTATACCAAACTTTAAAAGAAAGAAAGCTCATTTTTGCAGTAACCTACACTTATACGGGTTATCCTATGGTTAGGCAAATGCGAGAGATGATAAAAAATGGAATTCTAGGTAAAGTTCAAAAAGTAGATGCACAATACTACCAAGGCTGGATAAATCCTATTATTCACAGTGAAGCTGAGCGTACTTCAACTTGGCGATTAGATCCAGAAAAATCTGGAATCAGTTGTTGTTTGGGCGATATAGGTACACATGCTTTTGATATGTTAGAATACGTCAGCGGACTTAAGATTGAATCTGTTCTGTCTGATCTCAATTTTGTGTATTCTGATAATAAAATGGATGTAGATGCATCAGTTTTATTACGACTCAATAATAAAGCTAAAGGAGTGATTTGTACCAGCCAAATAGCTACAGGTGAAGAAAACAGTTTTATCATAAAAATTTATGGTGACAAAGCAGGAGTAAAATGGGAGCAAGAAAACCCTAATTATTTATATTTGATGGAAGAAGGCAAAGCGCTTCAAGTACTTAAGCCCGGTCATTTATATAATTCCGATTTGTCCATAGACGGCACCAAACTTCCACCTGGTCACCCTGAGGGTATTTTTGATGCTATGGGTAATATTTACAAAGGGGTAGCTAAAGCTATAAACAAACAAGCCTACGACCATGGCGAATTTCCGACAATTATTGACGGCGTCAGAGGAATGAACTTTATAGAAAAAGCTGTTGAATCTCATCAAAAAGGTAATGTTTGGGTTAAAATAGACGATAAATTATAGCTAAAGATTTCATCAACATTAAAGTCAATACTTACTGAATTTAATAATTAACTAATTTCCTCAAAACCACATTTTGAATCATAAAAAAACCTTATAATGTTAGAGATATTTATGTTGTAAGTTTTTTGAAATATGATAAGCCACACTTCTATATACTTTATTTTTAATTTAAAGTTGTTAAATTGAAATATATTTGCCTAATTATTTTAATAATTCACAAATATTTTGTTTATTTATTATCAAATTAAAATATTATGGGTATTAAAAGTTTTCAAGGCAATCACGTAGGTGAAGCTAACGCTAAGGCAGAAAAGATAACGGTAAGAGATTGTATGTCAGAAAATATGATTCTTTTTACCAAAGATCAAAGTGTGATAGAGGTTGTAGAAAAGCTGATTAAACATCGTATTTCTGGCGGTCCTGTTGTAGACGAAAATAAGCATGTTATTGGTATTATTTCTGAAGGCGATTGTATCAAACAAATTTCTGAAAGCCGATATTACAATATGCCTATGGAAGACACGAGTATAGAAAAATATATGTCAACAGAAGTAGATACTATTTCGCCTGATATTAATTTATTTGATGCTGCACATCGCTTTTTGGTGTCTAAAAGGCGACGCTTTCCTGTAGTTGAAAATAATAAAATTATAGGTGTCGTTAGTCAAAAAGATATTTTAAGGACAGCGCTCTATCTTAAAGGTTGTAACTGGAAGTATGGGGTTTAAATTTAGCTTATTCTATAACAGTTAAGGCTAAAGTAGTTTCATTAAATTATTTTTTTATCTTATCTTACTAACCTGAGTTCAATTTATTGTTATTTGATTTATAAATAAAATTTTTAGATCGTTATGATTATAAAGCCGTACTAGCTCTAGACCTGTTTTAGAGGTGTTTAAATTAAATTCTCAACAAAGTTTGTTTTGAAGTATAAAATACTCAAGTTAGATAAAATCATCTTACATAAAATTTCAAAAATCGAACTCAGGTTACTTGTCTTTTTTTCCTAAGTTGATATTCAAAAGAATATTTAGATTTATATTCGCCCAAGAACAAATATTAAAAAATTTTAAATCCATGGGAAGAGCTTTTGAGTTTAGAAAAGCCAGAAAAATGAAGCGTTGGGCAGCTATGAGCAAAGCCTTTACACGTATTGGTAAAGACATTGTGATGGCGGTAAAAGAAGGTGGACCCGATCCAGACACCAACGCCAAATTACGAGCCGTTATTCAAAACGCCAAGTCGGTCAATATGCCTAAAGACAATATTGAACGGGCTATAAAACGGGCTTCAGACAAAAATCAAGGCGATTATAAAGAAGTGCTCTTTGAAGGTTACGCCCCGCACGGCATTGCTATTTTAATAGAAACCGCTACAGATAATAACACGAGAACGGTGGCTAATATTAGAAGTTATTTTAATAAGTGTGACGGTAATTTAGGCACTTCAGGTTCTGTAGTTTTTATGTTTGACCATACTTGCAATTTTAGAGTTAATGCTGATGGAATCGATGTAGAAGAACTCGAATTAGAAATGATAGATTTTGGTGCAGAAGAAGTTTTTGAAGATGAAGATGGCATTTTAATTTACGCACCTTTTGAAAGTTTTGGTGCTATTCAGACAGAACTTGAATCCAGAAATATAGAAATTTTGTCTTCAGGTTTTGAACGCATTCCACAGGTTACAAAATCTCTAACTCCTGAGCAGGTTGAAGATGTTGAAAAGCTTTTAGAGAAAATTGAAGAAGATGACGATGTGCAAAATGTTTATCACACAATGCAGGAGTAGGTTTTTAAATAAAACTCGTTTAGGCAAAATAAGTTTTACAATCAAATCAATTTGAAAATGTTAATTATTCTAACTTAGTTAAGATCATTTCACTATCAACAGAATTTTCAACATCGAAAGTGAAATCAGGAAAGTCTTCAAAGCCTGGTATACTACTAAAGTCTAAATCCAATAATTCATCAAAACCTGGTAAAGTTTCATTTTGATTCAATGTCATTTGTTGAGCGTTAAAAGACGTAATAGTAGATTGTGTTTCTCCATTAGTGTTAGTTAATGTTAATACACCATTACTGATGGACCACGTACCAGATTCTGGTACAAAGCTATCTTGAATTTCCTCTGTTTGTGATGGAAGTCCTTCTTGTGTCACAGATAAGTTATAAGTTGCAATACCAGAAGTAACATAGTCACCATTTTCTTCAAAAACAATAGTGACCTCACCTTCTACATAGTTCCCTTCAGTAGTTTGATTGACAGGTATAGTTTGACCATCAAAGCTTACGCTGCCCGTTTGAGTTACTGAAAAGTTGTGGCTTATCATCGTCCATTCTCCAATCAATTCGGTTTCTTCTACACTAACTCCTTCCTCAGGTATATTTTCGTTTAACACAAAATCTTCTGGAAGCGGCTCGTCATCACAAGCTGTAAAGCCAAAAACGAATAATATTAATAATCCACAAATTTTTATTGTATTTGACATATCTTAAAATTTTTAGCAAGTTAATAAAAAGAAACTCTACTAAAAAAATATTTTTTATGTAAAGCAAACTTTACATTATAATTTTATTTTATATTTGTAAAGTTTTATTTACATAATGTATAACTTTAATTACTTTTATTATGACAACACAAAAACAACAAACCATTAAATTAGCTCTTTGGACTTGGAGCTGGGTCGCTACATTAGCCATTGCTACTTTTGGACCAAAATTTATTTGGGATGATCATCAATTGTTGACCACTTTAGCTATTGCTGTTAATTTATCTAACGGAGTAATGATGATTATTGCCAATCGAAATTACTTTAATAAGATGGATGAACTGCAACGTAAAATTCATATTGAAGCCTTGGCAATTACCTTAGGTTTAGCGGTAATAGTTGGTTTAAGTTTTTCTTTATTAGATCAAACTAACCTGATAACCTTCGATGCAGAAATAGGTTTTCTTGTTGGTTTTATTGGAATAACCTATATGATTGCTTTACTCATTAATAGTAGAAGATACTTATGAAAAATAAACTCAAAGTTTTGCGCGCAGAGCAGGATATGACGCAACAGGATTTAGCTAAAGCTGTAGAAGTTTCTCGACAAACCATCAACGCTATTGAAAAAGGCAAATTTGATCCGAGTTTAGTTTTAGCAATGAAATTGAGTCGCTTATTTAAACAGGATATTGAGGAGCTGTTTATTTATGAGGAGTGATTTGTCTGATTCAATTAGAAAATAAAGCCACTAATGCACTAATTTATGGATAAAATTTAAAACAAGGCAATGGCCGTAGTGGCTTAGGGATTCCCAAAAAAATATATTGGATAGCCTGCCTTCGCAGGCAGGCAGGCCCGGCTCGAAGCCTATAAAAAATCTAAACTATCTCAAAGTCTAAATTACGTTTTATTAAATCAGCTTTTTTGACTTTCACGTGTATTTCATCACCAAGGCGGTAACTTTGTCCTGTTTTTTTACCTACCACTTCGTAGGTTTCGGGATCAAAGGTGTAGTAATCGCCTGGTAAGTCTTTAAGGCGAATCATCCCTTCGCATTTATTCTCGATGAGTTCTACAAAAATACCGAAGTCTGTGACGCCAGAAATCACGCCTGTGAAGGTTTCGCCTTCGTGTTTTTGCATAAATTTGACTTGCATAAATTTGATAGAGTCACGCTCAGCATTGGTTGATAAATTTTCCATTGCGCTGCAGTGCTTACATTTGTCCTCGTAAAGGGCTTCGCTTTGGCTGGATTTGCCATCGAGGTAATGTTGTAACAATCTGTGCACCATCACATCTGGATAACGACGAATAGGTGAAGTAAAGTGCGAATAGTATGGAAAGGCTAAACCGTAATGACCAATGTTTTGCGTAGAATAATACGCCTTACTCATACTGCGAATAGCCAAGGTATCCACCAAATTTTGTTCGTTTTTGCCTTCTACGTCTTTTAAGAGTTTATTGATAGACTGGCTCAAGGATTTTGGGTTTTTATAATTTAACTTATATCCGAATTGGCTGATGATTTTATCTAAAGCTTCAAGTCTATCTTCACTTGGCTCGTCGTGACAACGGTAAACAAAGGTTTTTGGCGGTTTTTGTTTTCCTATAAATTCAGACACCTTTTTGTTGGCCAAAAGCATAAATTCTTCAATGAGTTTGTTGGCAGCTTTTGAGGTTTTAAAATAAACGCCTTCGGGTTCATTATCGTCGTTAAGGTTAAAATTAACTTCTACCTTATCAAAAGAAATTGCGCCTTTTTGAAAGCGCTGATTCCGCATGTGTTCTGCTAAACTGTTTAGTTTTAGAATAGCTTCTTTTGTGTCTTCAGAAACTTCATAAGGTTTTCCAGTTAAAGAAACGGATTGATCAACTGAAGTATCTTGGGTATCTAAAATATATTGGGCTTCTTCGTAGGCTAATCTTTGATCGGAATGTGTGACGGTTCGTCCAAACCATTGTTGAATAACTTGTCCGTTGTTTCCTAATTCAAAAACGGCTGAAAAGGTTAATTTGTCTTCATTTGGTCTTAATGAACAAGCATCATTTGATAAAATTTCGGGTAGCATTGGCACCACACGATCAACTAAATAAATAGAAGTTGCACGGTTATAGGCTTCTTCATCAAGAATAGTGTCAGGTTGTAAATAATGCGATACGTCGGCAATGTGAATACCAACTTCGTGATTGCCATTTTTTAGTGGTCTATAACTCAAGGCATCGTCAAAATCTTTTGCTGTAGCTGGATCGATAGTAAAGGTTAAAACATCACGCATATCACGACGCGATTGGATATCTTTTTTGCTAATTGAGGTATCGAGTTGATTAGCAAAATTTGTGACTTCTTGCGGAAAAGCTTCAGGCAAATCGTATTGCGCGAGAATGGCGTGCATCTCGGTATTATGGTCACCTGGCGTGCCGAGAACTTCAAGCACTTTTCCGTTTGGGGAATCTTTGTTGTCTTGCCATTTGGTCATTTCTACCACGACCAATTCGCCGTCTTTTGCATTGTTGTAATCTGATTTGTCAATGAAGAAGTCTGTGTACATTTTAGGGTCTTGCACAATGACAAACGCAAAACGTTCGTTGATTTCTATTTTACCGACAAATTTAATTTTGTAACGTTCAATAATTTTAGTGATCTCACCTTCAGATTTTCTGCCGTGTGGCTTAAGATTGGCAACATAAACTTCTACTATGTCTTTGTGAAAAGCGGTGTTGAGTTTTTTGGCTGGTACATAAATATCGGTTTCTAAACCTTCAACTTTTATGTAGGCATCGCCACGGTTGGTCATGTCAACTACGCCTTCAAATAGATTTGAAGTGTCATTAAATTGAAATTGACCAGATTTTGATTGTACTAATTTTTTCTTTGCCGTTAGTTCACCTAAAGTCCTGATAATTCTATTACGGGTTTTGGTGTCTTTGGCGTTGAGTTTTTCTGCAATCTGTGGAAATTTAAATCCTTTAGTAGGTTGTTTTCTAAGAATATTAAGGATTTTTTGAGAGAATTTTTCCGAAGGTTTATTGCTTTTGTGGTGTTTTTGTTTTTGCATATAAATATTAAAATCGGTCAAATTTACGTTTTATAAATTAACAAATTATAATTACATGTGTAATAATTTGTTAAGAGCTATTTGATGTGGCTTATTTTCTTAACGGTTTAGTAATGCTAATCGTTTTGTAATATTTGTAAAATCCTTAAAAAAATGTTAATTTTGAAGCTCAATAGCTCCTTATGTCTAAATCCTTAAGAATAATTCTGTGGTTTATCTCAATTTTTATTTTTGGGGTAATCGGGACTTGGATTTACTTGAGGTTTATTATTGAGCAATCGCTTTAATCTTTATTATCATCAATTAAAATTTTATTCTGTCTGTACATTTTATGTTCTAAAACCTGAGAAGGCATTTCTATGTCATTTTGATCTAAAATTACTTTGATGTCTGTTATCACTTTACTTCTAATGTTATGACCCAAATATTCGTCAGGTAAGTTTTGAACTGCGAGAATATTTATCCAAAAGAAAACTTGAATGTCTGTTGTATATTCACCTAATTCTTTAACAAATACGTTACTATCAGGGGTTTTTAAAATATTTTTATTTATTTTTAAATATTCTAAAATGAGTTTTCTCGTGATTTCAATATCGCATTCTGGTGCAATACCGATCATAAAATTAATTCTTAACAAACCATCTTTTGTATAATTGGTAAGTGTATTTTTTAAAATGGTTGAATTGGGAATGTAAATATCTTTTCCTTCTGGATTTCTGATGTGTGTGAGTCTTATATCAAGATTTTTTACCGTGCCTTTATCTCCTTGAATTTCAATGATATCTCCAACTTCAAAAGGTCTTTTTATAGCTAAAATGATTCCTGATAAAAAATTTTCTCCAATATCTTTAAAAGCAAAACCAATCACAATAGCACTTACTCCTGCGCCAGCAAATATTGTAGTGGCTATGTTTGTAAATCCTAAAAAATTTAAAGCTATTACAAGCCCAAATAGATAGAATATCCATTTTATTATTTGCGCTAAAAAACTTGAAATTATACTGTCTTTCCATCTTTTATTTGTGGTTTTCTTAATTATTTTAAAAACCACTTTCCCTGTTATAATTGCTATAATTAAAACAATTATTGCACTTATTAAGCTGGGTAAGAGTAGGATTACTTTGTTGAAAAAATCGCTAAATATTTCTTGAAAATCCACGGTCATAGATTGATGATTTTAAAACGAGTTAATAAAAATGGTGTTGTATAGTTTAAAACCACTTTTTCTTTTTAAAAAATAAAAGCATTCCTATAGCAATTACAATCATTATGGCCCACATTATAAAATAACTATACTTATAGGAAAGCTCAGGAACATTTTCAAAATTTGTTCCATAAATACCTGCTATAAAGGTTAATGGAATAAATATAACTGAAAACACAGTTAGAAATTTCATTATATCATTCAGCTTACTACTAATTGTGGTGTGGTAGATGTTCAACTGGTCTGATAATATTTCACGATAATTATCTGATGCATCATTAGCTTGACTGATGTTGTGTTCCAGTTCTTTAAAGTGAATATAAGTACTATCTGAAATAAAGTCAGAGTCAGTTTTAGCTAATGATAAAATCATTTCTTTAGCAGGTTTTATGCTTTTTCTTAAAAAATTTAATTCTCTTTTATAATTATTGATTTCGTTGACCACGTTATGATTGGGGTCAAATAACAGATTTTCTTCTAAGGTTTCTATTTTTTCTCCTAAAATACCAATAACGTATAAGTAATTATCAATTACAATATCCAGCAAAGCAAAGGTTAAATAATCTGTGCCGCCGTTTCTTATTCGTTTCTTTTTTTTTCTTATGCGCTCTCTTACAGGTTCAAATACATCTCCTTTTTGTTCTTGAAATGAAATTAAAACATTTTTAGAAAGAATTAAACTCAAGTTTTCTACAATAATTTTATGACTGGTCTCATTTATCCTTAACATTTTGATTGTTATTAAGGTACAGTTATCATATTCTATAATTCGAGGTCTGGCATCAGTATTTAAAACTTCAGCCATCACTAAAATATCTAAGTTGAATGATGTTGAAATGTCTTGCATTATTGATGTGTTATGCAATCCATCAATGTTTAACCAAGTGATAGTGTCCTTATGTTGAAATTCTACTATTTCTTGAACTGATTTAATATTGTTTTCTATTAAGTTATCGGGATCAAAATCAATGAGTCTTAGTAAAACGTCTTCTGACTTTTTTTGACCTCTAAAAATAAGCGCATCAGGAGATAATCCTATATCGCTTTTATTTCTTTTTTTAAGAATTCTATTCATAACTTTTTCTAAGATGTTTTGAGCTTATTAAACAACAATACTTCTGCTAAAATTAGTAATTATTTTTAGTTAAACATTAGTTGTGATAATTTTAAATTTGATTTTTGATGATATTATTCAATTGTAAAATTTGGATTTGTTTTTAAAATTAGTTTAAATTTAATTTTATATTTTAAGTATTTTTAAAAAATAAGATGGAGTTCTAAAAGTAATTTCTAAATAAAATAATTTGCAGACTTATACTACAATAGCACGTTTTTCTTACACTTTTGAATATGTAGTTTTAAAACTGTTGTTAGACAAAGCTGGCATTCGTTATTTCTTTAAAAATGAACAATTTGCCAGTATAATGCCTATGAGTGCTATTGGTAACAATGGAATTTTACTAATGGTTCATCAGGCTGACAGAGTTGAAGCCGTTCAAATTTTAGAAGATTTTAATACATCAGATTCGCCTTTGAAGTTGGTTTGATAAAAAATAAGAGTTATCAACACTATATACCATATCATTTATTTTATTTAAAATTTTTAAAAGAAAATAATGCTTATTATGGTGTGTTAATAATCGCTATAACTTTTTTTAGTAAAAGTTGATTTTTAAGTTCTTAAAATACCACTTGTTGTTATCAACATCTTTTAAAATTTTAAAACTGTGATTTTCAATTTGTATTCAATTTTATCAACATCTGTTTATAACTTCAGTTTTTAATAAAACAGCATTTTAATATTAAAAATTTGGTGTTTATAAAGTTATTTTTTGTGCTGATAAATTAGTTTTTAAAAATGCTTAAAATATTTGCTTAGTAATTAGGTTTATCTATCTGAATTTTTTTTTCTAAAAATCAAATCTATTTTTCATTTTCTACCTAAAACATATCAACAGGATTGTTAATTGCTTAATAACTGAAAATCAATTTTTTAAAAAATCTAATTAACAATGCCTTAACTTTATCTTAACCTTAAGAGAAACAGTATTTTAGGTAAATACTACACATTTTTTAAAATATATTTTACCTTATTAAATACCAATAAAACATTTTTATTTATTTAATGATAGTATATTTGATATTATCAAATATTAAACCACCTTATAAACTAACTCCACTTATTTTAAAGTTAATAACATCTATTTCTGAAAAAATAGGCGAAAAAAATAAAACCTTTTATCGCTTAATTTAAATTAAAGAATGTGGGCTTAATTTTATAAGTCTTTGTTAAAACCTCTGACAATTTGTGTGTCTTTTTCAACTTTCTTTTATTTGAAATTAATTTTAAAAATCGATTTATGTTAAAGACAATCACAAGTTTAATTTTATGTTTTACCACTACATTAATGGTAGCACAAAATCAAGACATTTCAGACCAAGAACTCAAACAATTTGCAAACGCTTTTCAGCAAGTGAGAATGATAAATCAATCTTCTCAACAAAAAATGATTAAAGCTGTTCAAGATGAAGATTTAACTGTAGAACGTTTCAATATTATCAATCAAGCTGAGCAAAATCCTAACAAAGAAGTTGAAGCAACAGATGATGAGCTTAAAAAATATAAAACAGCAATACAATCTGTAGAAGCCCTTCAAGCTGAAGTTCAAAAACAATTACAATCTAAAATTCAAGAAGCAGGTTTAAGTGTTCAGCGTTTTCAACAGATTTCAGCTTTACTTCAAAACAATAAAGAATTACAACAACGCCTTTCGACTTTAATGCAAGGTTAATTCCTTTATATATTTATAATTATCAATAAGAGATTTGCAGAGTTTGTGTAATTTTGTTTAAAACTACACTTATGCAAATCTCTATTGGTAATGACCACGCAGGAACTGATTATAAACAAACTATTATTAAGCATTTAGAAGATAATGGTCACAAAATAACCAATCACGGGACAGATCAAGAAGATTCTGTTGATTATCCTGATTTTATCCATCCTGTTGCTGAAGATATAGAAAGTCAAAAGGCTCAATTTGGGATTATTATTTGCGGTAGTGGTAACGGTGCCAATATGACGGCCAACAAACATCAAGGTGTGCGTTCAGCTTTATGTTGGAATAATGAAATCGTCTCACTGGCACGACAGCACAATAATGCTAATATTTTAAGTATTCCCGCAAGATTTGTTTCTCTTCAGCAAGCTATCAAATTTGTGGATATTTTTCTAGATACTCCATTTGATGGTGGTCGACATCAAAGACGAGTTGAAAAAATAGCGTGTTCATAAATCAGATTTTGGGTCATCACCACCATCATATCACCAACTCACATTCAGGAAAAATCCTGATTACTATTCTTCTCAATATTGGGATTACGGTAGCACAAGTTATCGGTGGTATAATTAGTGGTAGTTTGGCCTTACTTTCAGATGCTTTACATAATTTTACTGATGTTGTTTCCCTTATTATCAGTTATGTGGCATCAATATTTGCATCAAAAGATGCCTCCACACAACGCACTTTTGGGTATAAACGCGCAGAAATTTTAGCAGCATTTGTAAATTCAGCAACCCTGGTTGTTATAGCAATTATATTGATTGTTGAAGCTACAGAGCGTTTTTTTTCACCGCAACATATTGAATCAGATTTAGTTATCATTTTATCCATAGTTGCTATACTTGGTAATGGATTTAGCGTGTTATTGCTCAAAAAAGACAGCGGTAAAAATATGAATATGCGTTCGGCATATCTGCATTTAATGACGGATATGTTGGCGTCTGTTGCCGTGTTAATAGGCGGTTTATTAATGAAATATTATCAAATATTTTGGATAGACAGTTTACTTACTTTAGCTATTGCAATTTATTTGATTGTGATGAGTGTAGATTTACTCAAGAAATCTTATAGGGTTTTAATGTTGTTTACTCCAAAAGAGATAGAGGTCGAAGATATAGTTACTCACGTTAATATTATTCAGGGTGTAGCTTTACTTCATCACGTTCACGTTTGGCAACTCAATGAAGATGAAGTTCATCTTGAAGCTCATTTAGATTTTGAAGACAATTTAAAAATCTCTGAATTTGATCAAATTTTAGTTGAAATAGAAAATTTACTTAAATCAAAATACAATATCAATCATGTTACCATTCAACCTGAATATAATAAACCTGATTCAAAAGATATCATTGTTCAAGATTAAGCTATGAGATTTATAACTTTTCACTTTTCAGAACTCAACACACAAAAGCTTTATGATGTTTTACAACTACGTTCAGAAGTGTTTGTTGTAGAGCAAGATTGTGTTTATCAAGATATTGACGGTTACGATCAAATAGCTATCCATATTTTAGCGTATGATAAAAAAAATTTAGTCGCTTATGCGAGAATTTTACCACCCAAAACCTATTTTGAAGAGTTAAGTATAGGCCGAATTATTATTAAAGAATCACATCGCGGTCAAGCTTTAGGTCATAAATTAATGGCTTTTTGTTTAGATTTTATTTCAAAACAATTCCAGTCTCAAACTGTAAAACTTTCCGCCCAAAAACACCTCAAATCATTTTACGAACATCACGGTTTTCAACAACAAGGTGATGCTTATCTTGAAGATGGCATTCCGCACGTGGCGATGTATCGTTATAATTAAAAGGTTAAACTTTAGCAACACCTTTTTCAAGCTTACTAAATAAATCTTACATTTGAGTTTCCAGAAACGATAACAATGCAGAATTACAACATCATTGAACAAAAAATCAATCAATATATACGCAAGTATTATATCAATGAATTGATCAAAGGCTTGATATTGTTTTTTTCTGCAACTTTACTTTATTTTATCATCACAACCGCGCTTGAATATGTATTATGGTTGAGTTCAACAGGCCGAGCCATTTTATTCTGGAGTTTTGTGTTGTTTTCGTCTGTTTTGTTTGCTAAATTTATATTTTGGCCTATCGCTAAGCTGATGCGTTGGCTTAATGGCATTGATTACAGTGATGCATCAAGCCAAATTGGCAAACATTTCCCAGAAGTAAGTGATAAACTGACCAATTTGCTACAACTCAAAGCTCAAGGCGCACAAGATGAGTTAGTTATTGCAGGTATTGAGCAAAAAGCTAAAGACTTAAAACCCGTCCCATTTCAATTAGCTATTGACCTCTCATCAAATCTAAGACATTTGAAATTTGCCATTATTCCTATAAGTATTATCATCATTGTGGTTGCTTTTGGGAAAATCGATTTTTTTACAGATTCGTATAAACGTGTCGTGAATTACCAAACCTATTACGAACCGCCAGCACCATTTTATTTTCAACTTAACAACACAAGTCTAAAAGTAGAAGAAGGCGAAAGCTTAAAACTTAAAGTTACAACAGCAGGAGAAGTTCTGCCCAATCAAGCTAAAATCAATATTAATAACCAAACTTATTTTTTAAAACCTGTTGGCAATGGTCAATTTGAATATCAATTTAATCAAATTAATGAAGATTTAAATTTCAACTTTTCAGCCAACGGCATCTCTTCGAAAACTTATCAAATTAAAGTGATTAAAGTGCCAAAGATTTTAGACTTTAAAATGCTTTTAGATTATCCAAATTATACACAAAATCAAAATAAAACCATTCAAGGTCAAGGCAGTATTAATATCCCTGAAGGCACTAAAATAGAATGGCAATTAAAAACGCAAACTACAAATCACGTCAAGTTTTTAAGTCAATCTGAAATCGATACATTTCAAAACCAAAACAATCTTTTTCTATTTAATAAAACAGTGACTCAAAATCTGGATTACAGAATTTCAACTTCAAATAAAAACCTTAAAGATTACGAAACCCTTTCCTATAAAATTAAGGTCACTAAAGATCAATTTCCTAAAATTAGTGTTCAACAAAAAGCTGATTCGAGCAGTCAGAAAACCTTTTATTACCAAATTAATTTGACAGATGATTACGGCTTAAAACGCAGTCAAATAGTGTATTATGAATCTAATAATCCTGAGGAAACAATTAAAGTTGACATTCCTATAAAACCTTCAACTTACGAACAATTTTTCTATGTATTTCCAAATGAAAATCTTGATTTAAAAGAAGGCATATCGTATAAATATTATTTCCAAGTTTATGATAATGATGCGATTAACGGTACAAAATCAAGTCAATCTCAGGTATTTGGCTATCGCGAAAAAACCCAATCCGAAGTTGACGATGCTTTGCTGGACCAACAAAATCGAACTTTAGATAGCTTAGATTCTGGTTTAAAAAATTTAAAGAAACAGGAAGAAGACCTCAAGGCTATTGAAAAGCTACAAAAGGAAAAACAAAAATTTAATTACTCAGACAAACAAAAGATTTCAAATTTTATCGAGCGCCAAAAGCAACAACGTCAAATGATGAAAGAGTATATGAAATCTTTAGAAGAATCGCTTTCAGAATTTCAACCTGAACAAAATAGTGAAGAAAAAAAGGCACTTCAAGAGCGGATTGAAAATAATGAAAAAATGCTTCAACAAAATGAAGATTTGTTGAAAGAATTAGAAAAATACCAAAATAAATTAGACAACGAGCAGCTCAAGGAAAAACTTGATAAATTTTCGAAATCATCTAAAAAGCAGGAGAGAAGTTTAGAACAATTATTAGAATTAACTAAGCGATATTACGTAGAACAAAAAACTCAAAAACTCGCCGAAGACCTAAATAAATTAGCTGAAAAACAAGAAGAACTCTCTAAGCAAGAAGGCGACAAGGAAAGTGAAAGGCAAGAGCAACTCAACAAAGAATTTGATGACTTACAAAAACAACTCGATGAGCTTGACAAAGAAAATAAAAAGTTAAAAACACCGATGACCATCGAGCGAGACGAATTGGCAGAAAAACAAGCCGAACAATCTCAAAAAGAAGCTCAAGACAATTTAGAGAAAAGCGAATCTGAAGAAAGCTCTCAAAGTCAAAAACAACAACAGCAACAAAAAGCCAATCAACAACAGAAAAAAGCCAGCGAGCAGATGAAAAAAATGGCTCAGCAAATGTCACAATCTATGATGAGTATGTCTGCTCAACAACAGAGCGAAGACGCCGAAATGCTCAAGCAGATTTTAGATAATTTAATTACTTTTTCTAAAGAGCAAGAAGCCCTGATGGACGATTTTAAAGCTATAAATGCTTCAAACCCTAATTTTGCTAAAAAACTTCGTCACCAAGGTCAACTTCGAGAAAATTTCGAACATATTGATGATAGTTTGTTTGCTCTTGCCTTAAGAAATCCGATGATTTCAGAAAGTATAACCTCTAAACTTACTGATATTCAGTTTGATATAGAAAAATCTTTAGAACGTTTAGCAGAAACAGAAATGCGTCTTGGCACAACAAGTCAGCAATATGTAATGGTTAATGCTAATGAATTGGCAAATATGCTTGACTCATCTTTAGACCAAATGCAAATGCAGATGCAAGGCTCAGGTCAAGGCCAATCTGGAAAAGGTAAACAAGGCCAATCTCAAGGTCAAGGCTTTCAGTTGTCTGATATTATTCAATCTCACGAAGAGCTTCAAAAGCAAATGGGACAAAAAGGTCAAGGACAAAAGCCTGGTCCAAAACCAGGAGAAGGACAACAAGGCCAACAATCAGGTCAAGGTCAGCAACAAGGCGGTCAGCAATCAGGACAGCAAGGCCAAAATGGTAAAGAAGGGAAAAATGGAAATTCAAACCAACAAGGTGAAGGAGAAAATGCTCAGCAACAAGGCTTATCTGAACAAATGAGTGCTGAAATATTTGAAATCTATAAACAACAACAAGATTTAAGAAACCAGCTAGAAGACAAAATTAAAGAACTGGGTTTAGAGTCTGAATCCCAAAACCTTGAACGCAGTTTGGACCAGCTAGAAGAAGATATGTTAATGCAAGGCTTTTCATCTGATGTTTTAAAACAAATGCAAAATATAAAACATCAATTATTAAAATTGGAAAAAGCCGCACAACAACAAGGTCAAGACAATAAACGCCAAGCTACTACAAATTTTAAAGACTTTAATAATAACAACAGTACTCAACCTTTAGATAAGGCAAAAGAATATTTTGAAAGTTTTGAAATATTAAATCGCCAACAATTACCTTTGCAAACCAAATACAAAAATTTAATTAAAATGTATTTTGATGAAAGCGCAAATCAACTTTAATCATTTAGAAAAATTTGAACTCACTTTAGGTATTGAGATTAAAAATTGGCTTTCAGATTTTATTTATAGAAATGATTTCGTCTATACTGAAATTAACTATAATTTTTATTCAGATGATGAGTTGCTCGAAATCAACAAGAGTCACTTAGGTCATAATTATTATACAGACATCATCACTTTTGATAATACCATACAAAATGCCATATCAGCAGATATCGCCATCAGTATAGACAGAGTTAAAGACAATGCAATTCAAAATAAAACAAATTTTAAAACTGAACTTAAACGTGTAATGATTCACGGCATACTTCACTGTATGGGTTTTAATGATAAAAATGAAAGACAAAAACAGTTAATGCGCTCAGAAGAAGATAAAGCACTTAATATGTTCCACGTGGAACATAAAAAATCTTAAAAGAAATGTTTAATAATGAATATGATGTTATAGTAGTTGGAGCAGGTCACGCAGGTAGTGAAGCCGCTGCAGCCGCTGCCAATATGGGCAGTTCTACTTTGTTGGTCACGATGAATTTACAAAACATTGCTCAAATGTCTTGTAATCCAGCTATGGGCGGTATTGCTAAAGGCCAAATTATTCGTGAAATTGATGCTTTAGGAGGTTATTCTGGAATCGTTTCTGATGAATCTGCCATACAATTTAAAATGCTTAACCGTTCTAAAGGGCCAGCTATGTGGAGTCCAAGAGTTCAATCTGACCGTATGATGTTTTCACAACGCTGGAGAGAATTGCTTGAAGCTACACCAAACCTTGATTTTTATCAAGAAATGGTCTCTGGATTAATCGTTAACAACAATAAAGTTGAAGGCGTTAGAACTTCGCTAGGTCTTGAAATTAAAGCTAAAACGGTTGTGCTTACCAATGGCACATTTCTAAATGGTCTAATTCATATAGGAGATAAAAATTTTGGTGGAGGCAGAGCGGGCGAACGAGCATCAACTGGAATCACAGCAGAACTTAAAGAATTAGGTTTTGAAGCAGGACGAATGAAAACTGGAACACCTCCAAGAGTTGATGGGCGATCCTTAGATTTTTCTAAAATGATTGAACAACCCGGAGATGATAATATTGGTCAATTTTCTTTTCTCAAGAATGTCAAAACTATTAATAAGCAGCGTTCTTGTTATATGACATATACATCCCCTGAAGTTCACGAATTACTAAGAGAAGGTTTTGATCGCTCACCTATGTTTAATGGCAGAATCCAAAGTATAGGGCCTAGATATTGCCCAAGTATTGAAGACAAAATAGACCGTTTTGCTGATAAAGATCGCCATCAAATGTTTATTGAACCTGAAGGTTGGACAACTATTGAATATTATGTGAATGGCTTTTCTACTTCTCTTCCTGAAGATGTGCAATATAAAGCTCTAAAATCAGTCAAAGGTTTTGAAAATGTCAAATTTTTCAGACCTGGTTATGCTATTGAATACGATTATTTTCCACCAACTCAGCTTCAACATACTTTGGAAACCAAGTTAGTTTCCGGACTATATTTCGCTGGTCAGATTAATGGCACTACAGGTTATGAAGAAGCTGGCTCACAAGGTTTAATGGCCGGAATTAATGCTGCTTTAAAAGTCAATACTCAAGACCCATTTATTCTTAGACGCGATGAAGCTTATATAGGTGTTTTAATAGATGATTTAATCACAAAAGGCACAGAAGAACCTTACAGAATGTTCACTTCTCGAGCTGAATATAGGACACTTCTGCGTCAAGATAACGCGGATATCAGATTGACAGAGCGCTCTTACCGTCTCGGTTTAGCTTCAGAAGAAAGAATGAAACAGGTCGATAAAAAAATTGAAAAAACTAAAGAATTTATTCAATTTTTTAAAGATACCAGTGTTACAACTTCTGAAATTAATCCGATTCTCGAATCAAAAGGATCAAAACCTGTTGACCAACAAGGCAAACTTTTTAAAATATTTGCTCGTCCTAATGTCGCGCTTACAGATTTAAAACAAATCCAAAAGGTTGATACATTTATCAAAGAAAACCATCTTGATATAGATGTTCAAGAACAAACAGAAATACAAGTTAAATATGCTGGCTATATTGAAAAAGAGAAACTCAACGCTGATAAGCTTCACCGATTAGAAAACATCAAAATACCCCAAAATTTTGATTATTCTCAATTAAAATCAATGTCTTATGAAGCAAGAGAAAAATTGTCTCAAATACAACCTCAAAGTATTTCTCAAGCTTCAAGGGTTAGTGGTGTTAACCCAAGTGACATCTCAGTATTATTGGTGCATTTAGGACGATAAGTTCCACGTGGAACATTGTAATATGAAAATCAAAGACCATTTTTTAAGTCAACAAATTTTTGAAGTTAAACCTTCAAAACATAAGGGAATTCTTCAAACTTTTCCACAACCTTCTAAAACTGATTTACCAAAGTATTACGATTCGCCAGAATATATTTCACACCAAACTCAAGCTAAATCCTTAAAAGATAAAATTTACCATAAGGTAAAATCTTTTATGATTTACAATAAAAAAAAGATGGTTTTAAAACACCATCAACAAGGTCGTATTTTGGATATTGGTGCAGGCACAGGAGAATTTTTAGATGCTTTTGACCATTCTTATTGGGAAAAATTCAGTATCGAACCCTCTGAAAAGTTACAGTCAAATTTATTTAAAAAAGGAATAAAATTAGTAAATGATTTTGAGCAACTTGATGACCAATCTTTTGAAGTCATCACATTATGGCATAGTCTTGAACATATACCAGACCTTGAATTAACCGTAAGGCAAGTCAGAAGAATCCTAAAACCTAATGGCGTTCTATTCATAGCTGTACCAAATCATAAAAGTTATGATGCTCAATTTTACGGAAAATATTGGGCCGCTTGGGATGTGCCAAGACATTTATGGCATTTTTCAAAAGTCGGACTAAAATCTCTTTTTTCAAAAAACGACATAAGTTGTATAAAAGATAGAGGAATGTTTTTTGATGCCTTTTATGTGTCTATGTTATCATCACAATATCAACCTAAGAGCAATTTATTTGTTGCTCTATGCATTGCAAGTTTATCAAACTTAAAAGCCTTGTTCAATAAAGAGTATTCGTCCATTATTTACGTTTTAAAGCCAATTATATAGTCTTATAATAGTTATACATCAACAATCTTTCAGCCAATCTTAAACCTCTCGAAACAAGTTTGTTTTTAATAGCTGTTAAATATTATAAAATTAAAACAATAGAAAATATTTATAGTCATAATTTTAGGTCAATCTTTTATTCTTATTTACTTTCGCAAAAAAATAAATCAAATATGAAAAAATTAGCAATTCTATTCATTTTATGTGTTGGCGTTTTCAGTTGCCAACAAAACAAAACTGCCTACGTAAATAATACGAAAATAATGGAAGGTTTTGACAAGCTTAGCCAAACTGAAGAGCAATTTACTCAAGAAGAAGAAGCTTTAAAAGCAAAATTAGACGCGATGGTTGCTGAAAGCGGTTATCAAGATTTGGTAAAAGAATACCAAAGCAAACAAGGCCAAATGCCTAAAGCGGAAGAAGAAAAACTGTATAACCAAATTATGCAAATTCAACAGCGTTTAGGTCAGCAACAACAAATGAATAACCAACAATTTCAGCAGCGTAAAAATGCTGAGATGGATTCATTAGTAACTTTGGTCAAAGATTTTATTAAAGATTACGGTAAAAATAATGGCTACACATACATTTACGGCGCTAACGAGTCAGGCAATATTTTATATGGTAAAGAAGATTTAGACATCACAGAAGAAGTGACTAAAGCTTTAAATGAAAAATATAGCGTAAAAGAAGAAAGTTCAGACGAGTCTGCCGAAGCCGAAACTAAAAACGATTCGGTTCAGTAAGTTTTTAAATTTATATAAATAATATAGCCTGAGCATTTGCTTGGGCTTTTTTATGCTTTTATATGTATAAATCGGGAAAGTTTTATAGACGTATCAGAGATGACCATTTTAGCATTGACATTTCTATCAATATGAAAAATAGCTTCTTGTATTGTGGCATAAATAAGTTCGATATTGTTACCGTGAATAAAAGGAGCAAATTTATCTAATGAAAATTTACTTTTAGTTTTTAAATAGACTAAATCGTTCGCCTGATAGTTTTGAAGTAAAGCTTGTCTAAAAAAATGTAAACAATAATTTAAAAATCTAACTTGTTTATCACGGGTGTTTTCACTGATATTTTGACCCCAATCCATCAGTTTCATTACAACTTGTTTGTTTTTTTTGGCCTGAAAAGCTAATCTAACCCAATCGATGAACCACTGTTCAAACTCTAATTCTTCTTGATTATTTTGAGCTAAGTTAAAAGCTTGAGTATAGTTACCATCAGCTTGTTGAGCCAAAAAATCGGCTTGAGATTTATCAAGAGATAGCCGATCTATCAAAGCTTCACGAATAGCCTCTTGACTTAACCTAGGAAAATATAAACGCTGACATCTGGATTTTATAGTGTCTAAAAGGAGTTCTTCTTTATCAGTGGTTAAAATTAAAAATGTCTTTTCTGGTGGTTCTTCAATAAGCTTTAGCAATTTATTAGCTGCTTGAGGATTAAGCTTATCTGCACACCAAATTATCATAACTTTAGCCACACCTGAATGTGGTTTTAGAGCAAGTTCATTGGCAATCCGATCAGCTTCGTTAACCGTCATCAAACCTTTTTTCTTTTCAATACCAATTTCAACATACCAAGTTTTCAAATCCATATATGGATTTGATTTTGCCATATTCAACCAAGGTTTGATGAAATCAGAAGTTGTGGGTTTACTCGGTTTACTTTTATTATTGTTGACAGGCACTGCAATATGAAAGTCAGGATGCTGTAAAACCGATGAATAAGTTTGTCGAGACGGGTCTGAATTTAAAAGTAAGTCAGCACAAGCTAAAGCCATTGGTAAAGTGCCATAACCCGTTTCGCCAACATAAAGTTGAGCGTGTG
Source organism: Bacteroidales bacterium (assembly GCA_041694175.1). Taxonomy (GTDB): domain Bacteria; phylum Bacteroidota; class Bacteroidia; order Flavobacteriales; family Flavobacteriaceae; genus Psychroflexus. The sequence goes on along the minus strand of JASMTR010000114.1, from coordinate 70,832 downwards.
GCATTCTATTGTTGGAATAACAAGCCTTTAGGTGTTTCTTTAGGTGGTCTTGCCCTATAATTTCATCAAACTTCATAGTACACAAAATTAAGATAAATAAAATTCGCAGTAAAGATTTGTGTAAACAAAAGAATGTTTTAAATTTGCAAATCTATTTTGGCCTATGGTGTAACTGGCAACACGTCTGGTTTTGGTCCAGAAGAGTCTAGGTTCGAGCCCTAGTAGGCCAACGATATAATCCCGAAACGTTTTGTTTTTCGGGATTTTTTATTTTAGATAAACTAGGCGAGAAGTTTATGCTGTGGGCATTCGAAGCAACTCCTAGTGCCGTGTTGAGCTCAGTCGAAGCATAGGCCAACGATATAATCCCGAAACGTTTTGTTTTTAGGGATTTTTTATTTTAGATAAACTAGAAGAGAAGTTTATCCCGATAGAGATTTTCTTAGGAATACAATGACCAAAGAAAATCCTTTTCAGGAAGCCCTAATAGGTCAACAAAAAATTAACCTGAATTATAAAAACATTTCAAGTTTTTTTATGGGTTTTAAAACGTATTTAGGCGATAAATAGCTACTTTACAGCTTAAGTTAACTCTGACCTTAGCTTATTCAGTTATGAATACAAAAGGCATTTAATAAAATATTTTAACTTTGTTAGTGAATTTAAACTATAAAAAATCAGGTTTGAAATTTATTCTCTCCTAATAAACATAAAAAAATGAAACACTTACTTAAGATTCAAATTTTAGTACTTTTAATAAGTCTAAACATAACTGCACAAAACACCTATCTTCACTGTTCAAAGATTTTTGACAGTGCATCTGCTGAATATAAAACAGGTGAATTTACTATAGTTGTTACAGGCAATAAAATTGTTGAAATTTATGATGGTATTGTTACGCCGCGGGAAAAAGGAGCTAAAATTGTCGATTTAAAAAATAAGGTGGTTTACCCCGGCTTTATAGACATGCACGTTCATTTAGAAAGCGAAACCAACCCTAACAAATACCTTGAAAAGTATCAAGATGAGGAAGCTGATATTGCCTTTAAATCATTAAAGTTTGCGAAACGAACCCTTATGGCTGGCTTTACAACTGTTAGAGACGTTGGCGGCAGTGGCGTAAACATTGCTTTAAAAAATGCTATTGCTCGTGGTGATGTTGTCGGCCCTCGAGTTTTTACTTCTGGTAAATCATTAGCCACAACAGGTGGTCACGCAGACCCAACTAACGGCAGTAATAAAAAATATGTTGGCAATCCAGGCCCAAAACAAGGTGTTGTAAATGGAGTTGATGATGCCAAAAAAGCCGTTCGTCAACGTTATAAAAATGGAGCAGACTTGATAAAAATCACTGCTACAGGTGGTGTATTAAGTCAAGCTAAAAACTCTTCTAATCCACAATTTACAGTAGAAGAAATTAAAGCCATCACTGAAACAGCAGCCGATTATGGCTTTCATGTTGCTGCTCACGCTCACGGCGATTTAGGAATGCAACGCGCTATCCTTGGCGGGGTAAAAACCATAGAGCACGGCACCAAAATGAGTGACAAAACGATGCAAATGATGATAGACAACGATGTTTATCTCGTTCCTACCATTATTGCTGGCAAGTTTGTAAGCGAAAAAGCTCAAATACCAAATTATTATCCTGAAGTGGTTAGACCTAAAGCGCTTGAGATTGGGCCAAAAATTCAAAATATGTTTAAAAGAGCATACAAAAAAGGAGTTCCGATTGCTTTTGGAACTGATGCTGGCGTTTATCCTCACGGTGAAAACTGGAAAGAATTTGGCTATATGACTGAAGTAGGAATGCCTGTAAACGAAGCTATTCAGTCAGCTACTTTAGTTCCTGCAAAAATTCTAAATAAAGAAAACGAGCTGGGTCAACTTAAAAAAGGATTTATGGCTGATATTATTGCCCTAGACGAAGAGCCAACTGCAAAAAACACTGCGGCTTTTGAAAAAGTTTCATTTGTGATGAAAGATGGGGTTGTTTTTAAGAGTACATAAAAATAATTCAGATTTAAATAATCTCCGCATTAATTCCTTCGTCTAAAATTTTAGAGCATCGGGGTTTTAAGTCTCTGTAATTGCCAGATTTTACCGCACATTTACCTTTGTAGTGTATAAGAATAGTGCATTGCTCAGCTTGGATAGGATCGTGATCACAGGCTTTAATTAATGTATCAATGACATGGTCAAAAGTATTGACTTCGTCATTATAGACAATAATTTCGTGTTCTTTTGAAACTTGTTCTTCTACAACAACATCTTCTTGTATATGTTCCTTATGATTCATAATGCAAATATAGTAGTCAGAATTTAATTTTTCACATATTTTGCACAAACCCAATTGTTTTTTAATTGGTGTTTAACAAAGTTTAAACCCAATTCTTTACAAATTTCATCAATTTTACTTAAATCATTTTCATAAAATCCGCTGAGTAAAATTATCCCATTTTTCTTTAGATGTCGATTATAAGTTGGTAATTGCTCTGAAAGAATATTTCTATTAATATTGGCTAAGACCACATCAAACTGACCTTGAATTTGTTCTTCACCACCTTGTTTTACAGTGATATTTTTACATTGATTTCGGTCTTTATTTTCTAAAGTATTGATAAAACACCATTCGTCTATATCAATAGCTAAAATATGTTTTGCACCCAATTTTTCTGATAAAATGGATAAAACACCTGTGCCACAACCCATATCGAGAACTGAAAGATACTTTAAGTTTTCTTCGAGTAACAATTCCATCATCATATGTGTTGTAGCGTGATGACCTGTTCCAAAAGACATTTTGGGTTCGATGATTAATTCGTAATCAACATTAAATGCCTTGTGAAAAGGTGCTCTTATCACGCAATTTGAAGTAATGTGAACAGGTTTAAAATTATCTTCCCAAGTTTGATTCCAATTGACATCTTTAATATCGTGCGTTGTATAACTTACTTCAAAATCTTGGTTGTGAAATATTTGGCATTCATCAATATTTTGAGTTGATAAGTGTTCAGTCTTGATATAAGCTTTAAGATGTTCATTTTCTTCAACAAAACTTTCAAAACCGAGTTCGTCAAGTTGAGCGATTAAAATTTGTGTACCTTCTTCTTTAGGTTTTACTTTAAAACGAACTTCCGTATATGTCATCTTTAAAACTTTAGAAAGCCTTGATTATACTCACAAAGTCATCTGCCTTTAGTGAAGCGCCACCAATTAAACCGCCATCAACATCGGGTTGAGAAAAAATTTCTTTGGCATTGTTAGGCTTAACACTTCCGCCATATAAAATAGACGTGTTTTCAGCTGTTTCTTGAGAATACTTCTCAACTAAAAGCGAACGAATAAATGCGTGCATTTCTTGAGCTTGCTCTGGAGAAGCGGTTTCGCCAGTGCCGATCGCCCAAACAGGTTCGTAAGCTAAAACCACTTGTTTAAATTCATTTGCGCTCAATTGAAATACAGAATCTTCAAGTTGTTTTTTAACGACATCAAAATGTTTATCGCTTTTTCTATCTTCCAAAACCTCTCCAATACAAAACATCAATTGCATTCCAGACTGAACTACTTTAGACGATTTTTGAGCTAACAGCGCGTGACTTTCTTTAAAAATAGAACGGCGTTCACTATGACCAACAATAACCGTTGAAACACCTACACTGCTCAACATTTCTGTGCTCACTTCTCCTGTAAAAGCACCGCTATCTGCAAAATGTACGTTTTGGGCAGCAAGCGATATATTAGAACTTTTAATTAATTCATTAACAGGATATAGATTGGGGAAAGTTGGCGCAATGATTACTTCTACTTCGGTATCTGGCACTTTAGCAGTTAGTGCTTTTGTGAGGTCTTGAGATTCTTCAAGAGTTTTGTTCATTTTCCAGTTTCCAGCAACAATGTGTTTTCTCATCTTATTTTATTTAAATTATGTTGAATATCGAATTCTTGGGTCGAGCCAAGTATAAATTATATCTACAAATATATTGATTATGATAAACATAAGTGCAATAATAAGCACAGCTCCCATAATAATAGGTAAATCTAAAGTTTCTAATGCGTTAACAATTTCTTTGCCTAAGCCATTCCAGCCAAAAATATACTCCACAAAAACGGCGCCAGCCAGCATAGAAGCAAACCAACCCGATATAGCTGTAATCACTGGATTTAAAGCGTTTTTAAGCGCGTGTTTATAAATGATATTAAACTCTGAAAGCCCTTTGGCTCGTGCCGTTCTGATGTAGTCTTCTTGCAATTGTTCTAATAAAGCGTTTCGCATCAGTTGAGAGACGACTGCTAAAGGTCTAATACCGAGTACCACAGCAGGAAGTAGTAAGTTTTTTAAAATTAAATGCCGTTGTTCTCCAAAATCGTCTAACTCGTACAGATTTCCTGTCATGTTTAAGCCAGTAAAATCCTTGATTACATAGGCAAAAAACCACGCAAATAAAATAGCGCTGAAAAAAGACGGCAAACTCATTCCTAAAGTGCTTAGCAATTGAATGCTTTTATCCCAAACCGTGTCTTGAAAAATGGCTGAAAAGATACCGAGTAAAATACCTGCAAGTAATGCTATTGTAATAGCACTAATGGCCAAAATAGCTGTATTGGGTAAAGTTTCAGCAATAATTGAAGTGACAGATCGACCATTTTGTTGAAAAGATTCTCTTAAATAAGGCGTTTTTAAAGCCAGGTTATAATTTGAAACCCCAAACAATTTTACTGCATTGTATTTGTTGGAGCTTAAGGATGTATAATGATTATCTTCCTTTTTATGAATGGATAAAGGTGATAAATCATTTAAATAATACAAATACTGAACTGAAATGGGCTGATCGAAACCATATTTTTGTTTGACTTCTTCAACTTGTTCTTGCGACTGATTTTGACCTAACATCATTTGAGCTGGGTCGCCAGGTAAAACCGAAAACATAAAAAATATAACTGTGACCACTCCAAATAAAGTGAGTAAGCCATAACCTATTCTCTTTAATAGTAATTTTAGCACAGGTTTTTATATTTTTTTAATTCTGGTCTTTTTTCACCTAAAACTCTAATTCTTCGGCGTCGTGCCAATGCACTTTTTGTTTTATTGTCCCTTTGTTCAAAACTAATAATCCTGGATTAGAGCGCACTATGGTTTTGATGGCGGTTTCATCAGCAAAGTAAAAATCAAGCTCAGCTTGTAATTGTTCATTTATAACTTTTTGGTCTTTAACTCCTGATGAGGTTAACACAATGACTTTGTAGTTTTTTGATTTTGCTTCTTCAATTAAGGGTTTAATAGAATTCCAAGCTTCAATTTCGCTTTTTGATAAATTATAAGAGGCAATCATTAATAATTGAGGTTCAGCCATCAAACTTTCAGTATAATCTTCCCCATTTTTTTCTAATGAAAAATCGTGAATCGGTGGAATATAACCTTCTTCAACCAATTCAGTTTCATAATCTATCAATTCTCCGTCAACTTGTGGGTAACTGCCTTGTGTGGTGATGGTTTTCTCTTCCCCTTCAACCTTAAAGTTCCAATGGTAATTATAAACCGCTTTTTGTGCATCTTCTGGCACAATCATTGACTCTGGAATGTTTGCGCCAATGTGATAGGGTCTAAAATCTACAACAGGTAAATGGTTTAATCCATAATAGCTCAAGTAACCACTGACGACAAAAGCAATTAGAAAAACAATAAACGCTAAAGGTTTTGGCATAATCGGTGTGAGATATTGTTTATTAAAGAAAATAAACAGGATTAAAACCAATAAAATAACGTCTTTATAAAATGATTGCCAGGGCGTTAAAGGAATAGCGTCGCCAAAGCATCCACAATCTGTTACTTTGTTAAAATAAGCCGAATAAAAGGTTAAAAACGTAAAAAAGATAATCATTAACAATAAACTCCATCGGGTAAACTTAGGTGCAAAACCGAGTAATAAAGTTACGCCGAGAAGCAATTCAAAAATGACAATAAATACGGCTAAAGGTAAAGCAACTGGCACTAAAAACTCTAATTCTAAAACGCCAGGTCCAAAATATTCTTGTAACTTATAGGAAAACCCTAATGGGTCGACAAGTTTAACGTAACCGCTAAAAATGAATAATGCACCGACTATAATTCTTGCAATTTGATAAATATATTTCATAGCTTCATTATTTTGATTCTTTCATTAAAATTAAAGCAAACACGGCATAGTTAAGCATATCTTGATAGTTGGCATCAACACCTTCACTGACTTGGGTTTGACCTTTGTTGTTTTCTATTTGCTTGACTCTCAATAATTTTTGTAAGATTAAATCGGTGAGCGAGCTCACCCGTAAATCTCGCCAGGCTTCGCCGTAATCGTGGTTTTTGTTTTCCATTAAAACTTTAGTGTCTTTCACAACTTTGTCATAAAGCTCTGTTGCTTCATCAACACCTAAATCAGGCTGCTGTGCTACGCCTTTTTCAATTTGAATCAAAGCCATAGCTGAATAATTGATGACACCAATAAATTCACCCTCTATATCATCTGCAACCTTTTGAGGCTTGCCATCTTGTAAACTTCTGATGCGCTGGGCTTTGATGAAAATTTGGTCGGTCAGTGATGGTAATCTTAAAATACGCCACGCACTACCGTAATCAGACATTTTTTTTATAAAAAGTTGTCTACACTTTTTGATAACATCATCAAATTCTTGTGAAGTATTGCTCATACAATTTTAACTTAAAATCTCAAAGATAAAACACAAGCTTTAAACATCATCTGAAATTTAAAATTAAAAGTGAAATCCTCATTACTGGTTAAATATCTGCTTAACAGACGTTAAAATTCAATACTCCTGTTGCATATAAAGAAAGTAGTTTATAGTTTTATAAAAAAATGAAAAATGAAAAGGCTTAATTTATTAGAAAAATTAGATAAAGAGCGTTCTAAAGCAAATGAAAATAAGCTTTTGGATGATGTAAAGAGTTTTTTAAGTCAGCTTCAAAATGAGGATGAAAATATTAGAAATCAAGTTTTAAAAAACAAAGATTCTGATGATGAAATAAACAATTTTGTTTTTGATAATTTAGATAGCAATCGCATTTATCATATATCGCAGATTGAAAAAATATGTGTGAACTACCGCTTGCGTTTTTTAAATTCTAACTTATTTAAAGGCGACTTACCCCAAGAAGCCATACAAGAAATTAAACGCCTTAATACCGAACACCATACAGAATTAAGAGGTTTTAAAATTATGGCACCTTCAAAATTATTTAAACTAAAAAACGCTGATGATCCCATACTTATGGCTCCTATGGGAAATGGCTATTATTACTTTATCCAAAAATGGGGCAATGATTTGCACCCATTGCGAAGGTTTTTTGTTTGGCCAGTAAAAACATTAGAAAATTTTATTTTTTCAATGTTTGTGTTGAGTTTAATCTTAACAGCCTTAGTGCCGAATGACCTTTTCATGAATGAGAGTTCTCGTACCGAGTTTTTCTTACTATTTATTTTTATGTTTAAATGGCTGTTGGGAATGGCTCTTTATTATGGGTTTGCCAAAGGAAAAAACTTCAATACAGCGATTTGGCAAAGCAAATATTTTAATGCTTAACTTTGCAGAAATTTCAATACTTTTGAAACCCTGCCAATTTGGTGGGGTTTTTAATTGTGACTTCGGCTTCGCTCAGTCAACGAAGTCAATTGAAAGTGATGTTAGCTGAGCGAAGTCGAAGCCAACTCGGTTCAAGTTGAAATTAAAAAAATGGAATTTATAATTTAATAAAAATGAAAACACAAGATTTAGTTCACATTGCAGAAGAATTTGGAAGTCCTGTTTATGTTTATGACAGTGAAAAAATTATATCACAATACAAACGCTTGACCAATTCATTTAAAAATGTTGAAAACTTACGATTGCATTATGCCGTTAAAGCGCTTTCAAATTTAAGTGTTCTGAAGCTTTTCAATCAATTAGGTAGTGGCTTAGATACGGTTTCTATTCAAGAAGTTAAACTCGGCATAGAAGCTGGTGTTGAGCCATCTAAAATTATCTATACCCCAAATGGTGTTTCCATTGAAGAGCTTGAAGAAGCTATAGATTTAGGAGTTCAAATCAATATAGACAATCTTGTAGTTTTAGAACAGTTTGGCACAAAACACCCTAAGGTGCCCGTTTGTATCCGTATCAATCCGCACGTTATGGCCGGCGGTAATACTAACATTTCTGTGGGTCATATCGATTCTAAGTTTGGTATTTCTATTCACCAAATGCCACATATTTTGCGTATTGTAGAAAATACCAAAATGCACATTAATGGGGTTCATATGCATACAGGTAGTGATATTTTAGATATTGATGTGTTTTTGCACGCTGCAGAAATTTTGTTTGAAGCCGCAGAAAATTTCAAGGATTTAGAGTTTTTAGATTTTGGTAGTGGTTTTAAAGTGCCTTATCATGACAGCGATATTCAAACCGACATTGATGAGTTGGGCAAAAAACTCACTAAGCGTTTTAATGCATTTTGCAAATCTTATGGCCGTGAGCTAACATTAGCCTTTGAGCCAGGCAAATTTTTAGTGAGTGAAGCTGGATTTTTCTTAGTGAAAGTCAATGTAGTTAAACAAACCACCTCAACAGTTTTTGCACAAGTTGATTCAGGCTTTAACCACTTGATTCGCCCGATGCTTTACGGAGCTCAACACGATATTGTCAACGTTTCTCATCCTGATCGTAAAAAGCGATTTTACTCTGTTGTAGGTTATATTTGTGAAACCGATACATTTGCCAACAACAAAATGATCAGCGAGATCAGTGAAGGAGATATTCTTGCATTTAAAAATGCTGGCGCTTACTGCCAAACTATGGCGAGTAACTACAACTCTCGTTATCGTCCAGCAGAAGTATTATTCCACAAAGGTAAAGCACATTTAATTCGACAACGAGAAACTTTTGAAGATTTGGTGAGGAATCAAGTGGTTTTGGAGTTAGAAATCTAGTTTTTACCTGATATTAAAAATGATATTATTAATAAGGATATTTTATCTTTACATTTGGCTAAAATAAAATCACATGATTTCTCAATCCAGCATCCAAAATGTATTAGACGCCGCTCGAGTGGAAGAGGTGGTTGGTGAGTTTGTTCTGTTAAAAAAATCAGGTAGCAACTATAAAGGTTTAAGCCCATTTACTGATGAGCGAACGCCGAGTTTTATAGTGTCTCCTGTAAAACAAATATGGAAAGACTTCTCAAGCGGTAAAGGAGGTAATGCGCTTTCCTTTATCATGGAACACGAACATTTTTCGTATCCAGAAGCTATTAAATATCTCGCTAAAAAATACAATATAGAGATAGAAGAAACTGAGCAAACTGATGAACAAAAAGAAGCGGCCAGTGAACGAGAGAGTATGTATTTGGTTAATGCTTTTGCCCAGGATTTTTTTGTTAATCAAATGATGAAAACCGACGAAGGTCGATCTGTGGGTTTAAGTTATTTTAAAGAACGTGGTTTTAGTGAAGACAGTATAGAAAAGTTTAAGCTTGGCTACTCGCCCGAGGCTTGGCAAGCACTTACTGATAAAGCTATTGGTAAGGGTTACAAGCTTGAATTTCTAGAAAAAACAGGTCTAACAGTTGTAAAAGACGACAAAAAATTTGACCGTTTTAGAGGTCGGGTTATTTTTCCTATTCATTCACTTACTGGGCGTGTCCTTGGGTTTGGAGGTCGAATTTTAACTCAAGACAAAAAAACAGCAAAATACCTCAACTCTCCAGAAAGCGAAATATATCATAAGAGTAAGATTTTATATGGATTATATCAGGCTAAATCTGAAATTGCCAAAGCCAATAACTGTTATCTCGTAGAAGGTTATACGGATGTTATCCAGTTTCATCAAGCGGGAATTAAAAATGTAGTGTCTTCGTCGGGAACGGCTTTAACCGATCAGCAAATTAGACTCATTCAACGACTTACGCCTAACATCACGGTTTTATTTGATGGAGATGATGCAGGAGTTCGCGCATCAATTCGAGGGATTGATATGATTCTTGAACAAGGCATGCAAGTCAAAGTTTGTAGCTTCCCTGAAGGCGAAGACCCTGATAGTTTTGCTAAAGCGAATGATAAGGATGAAATAGAAAGCTATTTAGAGGAGAATTCTAAAGATTTTATAAGGTACAAAGCTCAACTGCTTAATGCCACAACAAAAGATGATCCAAGCCAAAAGGCTGAAGTTACGCGAGATATCATTAATAGTATAGCTAAAATACCTGATCTCATTCAGCAAGAATTATATGTCAAAACCTGTGCTGATATTATGCAAGTTTCGGAAGAGGTTTTGTTTAGTACTTTGGCTCAGATTAAAGCCAAAAGCGAAAAAGAAGCTCGGCGCAGCAATAGCCAAAAGCCTCAACATCAACAAATGGAAGTGGTTCTTCAAGAACCAGTTTCACAAAAAAAAGTCAACCAGCAAGAAGAACTTGAACGAGTCATTATTAGTTTGTTGTTGAGGTATGGCAACCAAAAAGCAGAATTTTTAGAATATAATATGTATAAAAATGATGAAGAAGAAATGGATTCGGTTTTTGAAAAAAATGAAGAAATTGTCTTCAATAAAATTTATAAAGAATTACAGGATGACGAAATTGAGTTTACAAACCCAAAGTTTAAAATCATATATGAATTGATATGTGAGCAATACTCTAAGCAACAATTCATAGACCATAAAAGTTTATCATCACAAGAGAATCAAGAGATAAATGCAGAAATCTCTTCAGCTTTACTTGACAATGAAAATCACAACTTACACCGTTGGGAAGATAAAAATATATTCATCTCTCCAAAAGAAGATATTGACCCCAAAGAATTGACACAAACCATTTTAAATTTGCGTCGATTACTGATTCAAAAAAAAATAGAAGATTTAAGCCAAAGCATAAAAGATAATATGCAAGAAAGCCACGCTGAGGTTTTAATGGAAACTAAAGACTACAAAAAATTAGAAATGTTGATTTCTGATATAATTGGCCGAGTCATGTAGTAAAAATAAAGTAAGGCCTAATATTTTTTTGAATTTAATTTTGCTATATGAAAGCACTCGGCATAATCTTAAAGTCTAAATATTTTTTTGCACCAGCATTTATTTTTTTATCGCTTAATTTATGTGTCGGGACTTGGGCTGTAAGTATTCCTCAGATAAAATCCAGAATTGGTTTTTCTGAAGCAGAATTAGGCGTAGCTATTTTATGTTTTGGCTTAGGAACTTTTGTAATGCTTTTAATTACACCAAATCTCATTAAGCGTTTAGGCTTAGGAAAAGCCTGTTTGTTAGGAATTATTTTTGTTTGCTTGAGTTTTTTAGGACCATATATAGTTTCAACTTTTGTGGCTTTATGTATAGCATTATTTATACTTGGACTTAGCACAGGGTTTACTGATATAGGTATGAATACCTTAGTCTCTCATATAGAACAAGAACGCAATGTTAATATCATGTCTGCTAATCATGGGTTTTTTAGTTTAGGTGGCGTTTTAAGCGGAGGTTTAGGAGCACTTTGTATGGCTTATTTTGATGGAATTCCTATAAGTTATGTGCTTGTTTTATTTGTGATAGTTTTGGTATTAAACATCTATTTTTCAAAGTTTTATTTTAATATCGACTTAAATCATACTGATTCGCCATCATTTGATTTTACTTATGTGAAACCTTTATTTGTGTTGTTACTTATAGGTTTTATATGTATGGCAGCAGAAGGCGCTGTGGCCGATTGGAGTGCCTTATATCTTAAAGATGTATCAGAAGCAGAACCATTTTGGTTGGCTGTAGGTTTTTTGTCTTTTTCTATATTTATGACTTTAGGCCGATTTTTAGGCGATGCAATTAGTGACCAACACGGAAGTAAAAAAGTCTTAGTCGTTGGTTTATTGACTTCAATTTTTGGGTTTAGTTTTGTCTTGCTTAAAGCTGTTTTATGGGTGGTTTTTGGTTTTGGTTTGGTTGGTTTAGGTCTTTCAGTAGTAATCCCTGAATTATTTAGAATGGGTGGTCGTTATAAATATTTAGAAAAATCTCGTGCCATAGCTTTAATTGCTGGTTCTGGTTATATTGGCTTTTTAATTGGTCCTGTTTTCTTAGGATTTATAGCTGACTTCAGCAGTTTATGGTGGTCGTTTGTTTTAGTTCTATTATTGATATTTTTGTCTTTGATGTTGAGTTTGTTTTATAAAACACAAAAGTCTTAGTCCGCAACAAACCTTTTATCGGTAGGCATTACCGTTCCACAACTATCACAAGTTCTCAGATCTTCATTGGCATAAAAGTGATTAAAGTGCTCAAGAAAATCTTTTTCAATATCGTTTAAGGGAAAATAAACCTCGTGTAACTTGTGGTTACAATTATCGCAAAACCACAACAAACCATCCTTAATATCAAGATGCTTACGCTTACGCTCAATCACCAAGCCTATTGAGTTCTCATGCCTAACTGGCGAATGTGGTGCTTTTGGTGGATTGAGATACATATCACCTGGACCAAGTGTCATAGTTCGTTTTTTTCCTTCTTCCTGGATATGGACTTCAATTTGACCCTCAAGCTGGTAAAACAACTCCTCCGTTTCGTTATAATGATAGTCTTTGCGGGCATTAGGACCACCAACAATCATCACAATATAATCTTCGGCGTCTTTGTATAGATTTTTGTTACCAACGGGAGGTTTTAATAAATCTCTATTGTTCTCTATCCATTGGTTTAAGTTGAAAGGTTTAGCTATTGACATGGCTTTGTATTTCAGTTTTTAATTTAAACACTAATTTACAATTTTAAAACGATATGAAGATTTTATATTATTTATTTTTGGCTACTAGGCTATACAGCAGAGGAAATTTGTTTTCTAGTCCTTTAATTTGATATTGGTTTTCGCTCACTTTAATTGTATTTTCAAAACAATTATACGGACTGTAGTTATATTCCTGAAAGTCTTCAATCTCTATATTTTGAAAAATTAAGGCTTGTATTACTTTGGCAAGACCGTGATTCCAGCTTATAGATTTATTTTCTATCGGCGCTTTTGAATCGGCGTAGGAACCTATGGTGTCTTCAATAATGGCTTGATCACTTGAATAGGGATAGTCAATTTTATTAAAATCTGAATTAAACATCCATACTATAGGATGAAACTCTACTAAAACTAGTTTTCCACTAGGTTTTAAAAAATGACTTATTACTTTAGCCCATTTATGCATATCGGGTAACCAACCTAATACACCATAAGAGGTATAAATAATATCAAATTTTGAGTTGATTTTTTCTTCCAAAGAATAAATATCAGATTGGACAAATTGTGTATCTAAGCCTAATTTATTTCTTAAATTATTTGCTTCATTGATTGCAGTATTTGAAAAATCAATGCCAGTGACTTTAGCTCCTAGTCTTGTTAATGACATACTATCTAGACCAAAATGGCACTGCAGGTGTAATATACTTTTGTTTTTTATATTTCCCAATAAGTTTAGCTCAATCGGGTTAAGACTACTTTCACCTCGTTCAAAAGCATTGACATTATAAAACTCAGATTTTAAATGTATTGGAGTTTTGTCGTTCCAAAGCTTCTGGTTAATTTCTAAATACTCTTTATCCATTTTAAAGTTCGGTTTTATTTTTATTGAACCATTATTTTTCAATTTAAAAAAAGTAAAAAGCCAGTTTTATGAGAAAACTGGCTTTTAAATTTAAGTATTAAAAAAATTGCATTACCAAATTCTCACACGATTTTCTGGTGCAATGTAAAGACTGTCGCCTTCTTTTACTTCAAAAGCTTCGTAAAATGCATCTACATTCTGTAATGGAACGTAAGCGCGATACATTCCAGGAGAATGCGGATCAGTTTTAACTTGAGTTTTTAAGGCTTCTTCACGCATTTTGGTGCGCCATACTGTTGCCCAGGACAAGAAGAAACGTTGCTCTGGTGTAAAGCCTTCTATTTGTCCAGGGTTCCCATTCTCTTCTAAATACATTTGAAGACCATCATAAGCAGCTAAAACACCACCTAAGTCGCCAATATTTTCTCCTAAAGTAAATTTACCGTCAATATAAACGCTATCAAGAACTTCAATACTGCTGTAAAGCTCTGCAAGTTTGTCGCCGCGTTTAGTAAAGTTTTCTAAATCTTCGTCAGTCCACCAGTTTTTAAGATTGCCATCTGCATCATATCTTGCGCCACTATCATCAAAGGCATGAGAAATTTCGTGACCAATTACAGCACCAATGCCACCATAATTTACTGCCATATCAGCTTTGTAATTATAAAATGGAGGCTGAAGAATAGCTGCAGGAAATACTATTTCATTGTAAAATGGATTAAAATAGGCATTTACCGTTTGTGGAGACATGCCCCATTCTGTTTTATCAACAGGCTTACCTATTTTGCTTAAGTCATCTTTAAAGTTCCAATCACCAACAGCTAGGCGGTTTTCGTAATAAGAATTTTCGGGCTTAACCTCTAAGTCAGAATAGTCTTTGAATTCATTAGGATAACCAATTTTTACGGTAAACTTATCCAGTTTTTCAATAGCTTTAACTTTAGTAGAATCGCTCATCCATTCTAAATTGTTGACTCTTATTTTAAAGGCTTCAATGACATTAGCTACCATTTCTTCGGCTTTTTTCTTGGCTTCTGGCGGAAATTTTTCATCGACATACAGCTTACCTACTGCTTCACCAATACTCCCGTTTACAACGGCTAAAGCTCTTTCATCAAGTGGTCTTTGGGCTTTTGCACCACGAAGTCTTTTACTATAAAATTCCCAATTTCTGCGTTCAAAAGGCATTGATAAGTTTGATGCAGCATTATTGATAGTTGACCATTTTACAAGCGTTTTTAAATCATCAATCGGACTATTTTTAAAAACAGAGTCTAGAGTTTTCATATACTTAGTCTGCATGACCAAGATTGTGTCAGGTTGTTTTTCAATGCCTAAATCAGACATGAATTTTGACCAATCTACACTTGGCGTTAAAGTTTTAATATCTTCAACAGCGTAGCGGTTGTTGTAATTTCTAAAGTCACGACGCTGAACTTTATTTAATCGTGGCTTAGCAAGAATAGTTTCGTATTTTAAAATAACATCGGCTTGAGATTTTGCATTTTCAGGATTTTCGCCAGTCATTTCAAATAAATCTGCAACAAAAACTTTGTAATCTTCTCTTATTTTTTTACTGTCCTCATCATCTTTCAAATAGTAATCTCTTTCAGGAAGGCCTAAACCACCTACGCCTAGATATGCAACGTTGGTATTACTATCATTAGGATCAGAATACACAAACAACCCCATAAAAGGAGAGCTTAATTCTACTGGATTTTTAGCTAAAACAGTTTGCAGACTTTTAATGTTTTTAATGTTGTTTATCTTTTCAAATGAAGCTTTCAAAGGCTCAATTCCGGTATTGTTTCTGGCATTGGTATCCATGATAGAATTAAATACTTGTATAGCTTTACCTTGATCTGAAGCTGCATTATACTTGCCAGACTCTTCCGCTTCTTTTAAGATTTTTAAGACATCAGCATCGGTTTGTTTTCTTAATATTCCAAAACCACCCCAACGGGTTTGGTCATCTGGTATTTCTGTGTTTTCAACCCACTTGCCGTTAACATAAGTAAAAAAGTCGTCTTGCGGCCTAACAGCAGTGTCCATATATTCGGTTTCAATTCCAGGTGGATCAGTTTCTGTTTTGGGCTCACTTTGACATGCCATTAAGACTAATGATGCACATACCAAAAGGCCAATTGTTTTTAATAGTGAAAAGTTCATATTTATTAATTTATGTTTGTTATTAAATAATAAGACAATTATTTGATAAAAAAGTTACAATTTAAGATAAATTCAATTGGAATTCAGTTTGTTGCTCTAAAGTTTTAATAAATTTTTGAAGTGAAGCCTTGTCGACAACTTGCGTATTAACGCCTATTGTTCTTTTATTTGTTTTGATGACAATATCGCCGAAAACATATTTAACTTCAATAATATCTTTAAAATATATCTTTGGCCAACCAAATTGTGCTACAACTTTCTGGTTATCGTATCGCACAACTTGATAGTATAAAAAACCAAAACAGTTCACACTTAGTAAAATAGTTGTGATGATGTTTAAAAAATCTTCTCTTTCCATGACAACAGCCCATAAGTTGAACCCAAATAGGATACCTACCGCAACTGAGTAGATTTTAATAAATAGCAAGCGATTTCTGTTATACTTAACAACCATATTCCAAATTTACAACTTTTTTTAAAACACCTTGATGATAGAGGTTGGTTGCATTTTTATTACTTTTACAGCATGGGACTAGATTTTTTAGACTTTAGAATTCTCGACCTGATCGATATTCTTTTAGTAGCTACTTTATTGTATTATATATACAAGTTGATTCGCGGTACCGTAGCTATTAATATTTTTATAGGCATTGTCATTATTTATCTGGTCTGGAAGCTCACTGACTTTTTAAATATGGAAATGCTCAGCAGTTTTCTTGGGCTATTTAGTAGTGTAGGTGCTGTCATGCTAATTGTTGTTTTTCAACAGGAAATACGGAAGTTTTTTCTTTTAATTGGCTCGACAAACATTACAAATAAGAATGGAATTTTTAAAGATTTTAATTTTAGTAAGCGTTCGACAGAGGCTTTAGACCATATCGACGAAGTAATTAATGCCTGTGAAAAAATGAGCGAAAGTAAAACAGGAGCCTTAATCGTTATTAGGCGAAGTTCTAATCTTGATTTTGTTAAGAATACGGGTGATGAGATGGATATTAAAATTAACGAGCCTATTATTCAATCTATATTTTATAAGAATAGCACATTACACGACGGCGCTTTGGTGATAGAGGGCGAAAAAGTCACAGCAACGCGTGCAATTTTACCTGTTTCTAATGACCGTAAAATTCCTTTAAGGTTTGGTTTAAGGCATCGTGCAGCTGTTGGTATTACAGAAAAAACAGATGCTTTAGCCATAGTCGTGAGTGAAGAAAGTGGGCAGATATCCTACATAAAAGACGGGGATTTTTGCATCTTTAAAGATAAAGATGATTTGATAGATAAAATTAAAAATGATATCGTCTGAAACTAGAGAATAGGTCAATAAAGTTTATCATTTTTTAAAGTAGCTAGTAAATCAGGGGCCTCCATAAAACCACTTTTTCGCCATACCATTTCACCAGATTTATAAATAACAAACGTAGGTAGAGTTTTGATTCGAAGTGCTTCGGCAAGCGCTTGGTTTTTATCCACATCAATTTTAACCACTTTAGCATTGTCACCCATAGCGGCAGCAACGTCCTTAAGAACAAGATGTACGAGCTTACAATTTTCGTCCCACTCTGTAAAAAAGTTTAGCAGGACAGGAACTTGTAAGTCAATGATTTCACCAAACTTAGACATGGGCTATCATTTTGATTTAACTAAAGTAATATAATTATTGTTGATACGCAAATGATAAGTTCTTTTAGATCAAAGAAGGGCTTTATTAATTGAGGCTATATCGCTTCTTAATATCGTTTTCTTTAAAAACTAATTTATAATTCTTATTAACATCAAGAGGTTTTTTTGATAGAACAAAAACCTTTATAGACTTCCATCGAACAACTATTTTAAAAAACTGACCACCAAAAAATTGATCAATAATTTTAATTTCAGGGGTTTGAGCTAGCACAATTATAATTTCATAAGGATAAATAATCAAGTTATAATTGACGTCGATATCAGGCCAAATCTTTTTGGCTTTAATTTGGTTATAATCATCAAACAAACTTGCGACATAAGGGTTTTTATTGTTCTTGTATAGTTCAAAGGGGGTATCTAGCGCTACTTTCTTTCCCTCTTTTAACACCAATAATTTATTGGCAAAAGGTAAAATATCATCTCTGTCGTGAGTGGCTATAACACAAGTTATACCTTGAGTTTTCAAAAATTTAAACAATTTACGCCTTAAATTATTTTTAAAAAAACGATCAATATGCGAAAAAGGTTCGTCAAGTAAAAGCAATCTAGGGGTTTTAGCTAATGCTTTAGCTATGGCCACTCTTTGTTGTTGACCACCACTTAGGTTTTTTACTTTTGAGTTTTCTAATTCTTCAAGGCCTACAATCTCAATAAGTTCGCGAGCTCTTGAAATGTTTTGCTCTAGATGCTGCCTTGATAAGGGTTTAATAATATTTTCTAAAACAGTTGTGTAAGGCATCAATTCAGAATCTTGAGTTACATATTTAAAATCTTCTCTTCCTGCAATAAGCTGAAATGAAGGGCCTAAAATTTTTTCTTTATGCCAATAAATTTCGCCTTGATTTGCATCAAGTTTACCAAATATGAGTTTGAGCAATGTAGTTTTGCCACATCCACTTTCGCCTATAATACCTAGTGTTTGACCTGCATCTAATTTTAAATTTATATTGTCAAGTATAAATGCATCACCATAAGAATATTTTAAAGAATGTATTTCTAACATAAAAACTAAAATAATAAAAGCTGAATTTAAAAACAATTCAGCTTTTTAATACTTCTCGAATTAAACTCAATGATTAATTAACTATTATTTTTTTAGAAATATTAACACTTGAATTTTCAATTTTCAGAATGTAAACGCCAGAGCTTAATTCTGAAATATTAATCTGTTGTCTGTTATCGAAGTTTACTGCTTGATTTAGCACTAATCTACCATTCAGATCATAAATTTTGAGATTAGCGTTTTGAATTCTGCCAGAATTACTTTCTAAACTAATCATGTCATCAGCAGGATTTGGATAAACTTTAAGTGAACTAGCATCAAAACTATTAACAGATAACACTTCACAAGGTAAATTAATATTTGGCGGTAAGTCAAAGGCTTCTATTTGATCATCTCTAGCAAATGAAGAGCCTTGATCGGCACTAAAGCCTAAGCCTCTATCAGCAAATACTTTCCAAATAAAACATTGATTGCCCCCATTATTTGCCAGCATATCAGCTTGTAAAATAGCATCGCGTCCATCAATAAAACCAGGATTACAACTTTGAAGCTTCATACCATCAACAATTAATTGCATGGCTAAATTATTTCCTCCACTACCATTACTAAAATCAGGGTCAAAACCGTATTCGTCTATTAATGACCAGGTTAAATCCCATAGCATTGTTGCCCATACAAAACCTACGCCATGAGGTATTGAAATATTAGGATTATTAGTTAAATCATATGTTGCAGGGTTTACCGTTGTATCTGTGGTATATCTAGCGGGTCTGATCCCGTTTCCTGTTGTAGGTTGACTAATTGCAAAAGTTCCATAGCCTCTTGCTTGTGCTGATGTGTCGCCAGGTTGCATAGTCATCATCAAGCCTATCCAGTCACTCCAGCCCTCGCCCATTTGCTCATCGTTAAACAAACAATTAGCTTGGGATGAACCGCCAGTAAGTCGACTTGAAATGCCGTGTCCGTACTCATGAGCTACGATACCATTATCAAAATCACCGTCAACCTCAAAGGGGCCATTATTAAATAATGTTGCATTTACACTATCTCCATTTTGAAGTTTAGTTATAATAGGGCTACCATCTCCTAAAGAAATCATAATTGAAGGGATATTTATATTTGAACCATCACCACCCATAGTAATAGGGCTACCAAAAACATTATTAATCATAATTACAGCAATAGCTCCATTATTCTGAGCCTTTTCTATTTTTTCAACAAAAGTACATTCTCCTCTTCTTATCACTGCTATTTTTCCGTTCAGACTGCTGCCATTTGTAATAACATCACAAGCATCGTGTACGTCTGTTGATGTGGTACTGCTGTTGTCATCTTCTATAAGAGCTAAATCTGCCGTAATTGGTGTAGGAGTTAGACCTGGCCCAAATCCAGCTTCAAGGCCAAAATAATCATCAGCGATGTCTGAGGGTGAATTTATAGTCAAAGGATCACTTGGTGGACCAGGTGGTGACCACAAAAACATTTGCATTCTAGGGTTAAAGCCATCTGGTGGTGTTCCAAAGTTGGCGTTGTTTAAACCAGCACCGTCTTGAGCATCTGCAACAACAAAATCGTTTTCAGTTCCTTGGCCTGAATAGTTAGTCTGTTGAAAATTTCCTGCAGCTTCATCAAACCCGTGATTAAACCACACATCATGAGTATAATTATTCCAAACAAATAAATTGGTTATGGCTGCGTCTTCGTTAAAAGACGGCGGTAGGGCACTATCAATAGGAAAATCAAAGTTTAAATTAGTCCCGCCATCAGGAGAATACCCTGGAATATTATCTCCATCTCTATCTTCACTAGCCAGTACATTATTTCCTCGTGTAATAGTAAATTCTGGACCTGTTACGCCATCGGTATCGTGCCAACCGAAAGGTGAAGCAGTCTGGTCAGCAGGTTGATTGAGCAAGGCTCTATTGCCATGATTTGGTGATTCTGTTCCTAGCGGGTAGGCTCTATATTGTGAACCGTCTGTAACAAAACTAAGTGTCGTGTTTTCTTTAATATTAATCTTTTGGCTGTTTTTAGATTTTCTGATAAAATGATTATCATCAAAGTTACAATTCAGCATCCAATCGTTTTGTCTTAAAACATCACCCGTATTGGCGTCAATCGACATACTCCACCAATGGGTTTCATCTGAAGTTAAAATACTTAAATCCCAAGCTAATCTGTATTTACCGTTTGGTGCTTTTGCATATATTAATTTGACAGGAATATCTTCTGTAGAGACTTCTTCTGATTTAAAAATAAACTCGCTACTTGAAGTGTTTTCTTTTACAATTAGACTTGTAGTAGTATCTAAACCTATGCTTTGGAGTGCTGAATTAACAGCATCTTCCGCAGAAAGACTAACCGCAGTTGTTTCAATAAATTGGTTTAAGTCAACAACAAATGAGTGATTAAAGTTTACTACTCGATTTTGCTTGATAGCAAAGCTTCCTATTGCATTTAAGACAGGTGTATTTTGATAAGATTGTTGCACATATACATTGTGCAAATCCATACTTTTTGAATACGATTGATCTGCGACGGTAAAATCCTTTAGATCTGAACGGTTAAAATTAAAATTGTTAGAATTTTGATCGAGATAGTTAGTTATAACACTTTCAAAATTTTGAGCCTGAAACACGCTCACAAATGAAAGCGCACAGATTAGAATTATATTACGCATAAATTAAGTTTTGGTAAAAATAAAAGAAAATATAAAACACTCTAACTAACAAGTGTTAATTAAGTAGTTCTTACCTTTTTATAATTACAAACTTTTGTAATTTATTTTATTTAAGAAGGTGATCTTTAACGTATTCTGCAACTTGAACGGCATTGGTTGCCGCACCTTTTCTCAAGTTATCGGCAACTATCCAGAGGTTTAAACCATTTTCAATACTAAAGTCTCGCCTTAATCGCCCAACAAATACATCGTCTTTTCCTTCTGCGTAAATTGGCATAGGATAAGTGTTGGTCTGTGGATTATCTTGAAGTGTAACACCATCAAAGTTGTTGAGTTTTTCTCTAACCTCATTCATTTCAAAAGGCTTTTCAAACTCAAGATTAACCGACTCAGAGTGACCACCAACTACTGGTATTCTCACTGCAGTTGCAACCACAGTGACGCTGTTATCTGAAAGTATTTTTTTAGTTTCGTGAGTGAGTTTCATTTCTTCTTTGGTGTAGTCGTTGTCTAAAAAGACATCACAATGTGGCAAAGCATTTTTATGAATGGGGTACGGATAGGCCATTTCACCTTTCGCGTCTTGATATTCGTTTTCTAATTGCTTTACGGCTTTAACGCCGGTACCGGTAATAGATTGATAGGTTGAAACAATAACGCGTTTAATTTTAAAAGCATCGTGTAATGGTTTTAAAGCCATAACCAACTGAATAGTAGAGCAATTGGGATTAGCAATAATTTTATCATTTTTAGTCAGCTCGTGGGCGTTGATTTCTGGCACAACCAGTTTTATGTTTTCGTGCATTCGCCAAGCTGAAGAATTATCAATCACGATTGTGCCCGCCTCAGCAAATTTTGGTGCCCAATCTAAAGAGGTTTGGCCGCCAGCAGAAAACAAAGCGATATCTGGCTTTTGGGCTACAGCATCTTCCATACTAATTACGTTAACCTCTTTGCCTTTAAACTTTATAGATTTACCAACTGATCGCTCTGAAGCGACAGGCAACAAAGTCGAAACAGGAAAGTTTCTTTCTTCTAAAACTTTAAGCATAACTTGACCAACCATTCCGGTAGCACCTACAACTGCAATATTCATAATTTCTATCTTTAAAATCGCAAATGTAAAATGCTTTTTGGTATTATTGCGCAAGCCTTAACTTAATTTAATAATTGTATTCTAAATTCTTGTTACTGTAATAAAGTCATTTTTTTATCGTATTTAAATCATTAGCATTTACTTTGAGCTTTATCCCTTAAACCAATATTATGAAGTATATTTTTTCTTTGGTCTTCGTTTTTAGCTTTTTATTCTCGTATTCCCAAAATTCTTTTAAAATTAGTGGCACCGTAAAAGACAGTACAAGTCAAGAAGTGCTGATTTCTTCAACCGTTTATCTTGAGCGTTTGAAAGATTCTTCAATGGTGTCTTATTCTATAACAGACCAAAAAGGCTATTTTGAAATTGAAGATTTCACTAAAGATACTTTGCTTAACTTAAATGTGAGTTATACTGGTATGAAAACTTATCGCCAAACCATCAATATTCAAAATTCTCCTATTGATATTGGTACTATTTTTTTAAACTCTGCAGCTGATGAATTAGACGAAGTTACTGTAACAGCAGACCGCTCTCCTATTGTTTTCAAAAAAGACACTTTAGAGTTTAATGCGTCTTCGTTTAAAACTCGCGACGGTGCAAATCTTGAAGCTTTGCTTAAAAAATTACCAGGTCTAAAAGTTGATGCCAGTGGCAATATAACTGTCAATGGAAAACCTGTTCAGCGGATTTTGGTCAACGGTAAATCTTTTTTTGGCGACGATCCTAAAATCGCAACAAAAAACTTGCCCAAATCTATCATAGAAAAAATTCAAGTCGTCGATACTAAAACCAAAGAACAAGAATTTACTGGCGAAGATGGCGATGCTGAAAACAAAACCATCAACATCACCATAGATGAGGACAAAAACAAAGGTATATTTTCAAGATTAACCCTCGGCGGAGGAACAGATGGGCGTTACGCTATGAGTGGTTTTGGTAATTATTTTAAAGATAAAACGCGTATTAGCGTTATCGCTGGGTCAAACAACATCAATAGCACAGGGTTTAGCTTCGATGAAGTTTTTGATATGATGGGCAGTGTGAGAAGCGTAACACGAAGTTCTAATGGAAGTTTTGGTGTAAATGGATTAAGTTTTGGTGGTAATAGTGGTATCACAAAATCTGATAATATTGGCGTAAGCTATGCCGACGAGTGGTCTAAAAATCAAGAATTAGAATCAAATTACTTTTTCGGCGCCAATAAAACCCGAAATGAAACTTCTACTCGACGAGAAAATATTCTACCCGACAGGACCTTTTTTACCAACTCTGAAAATGCATCAATTAATCGTTCTGACTCTCATCGTGGGAGTCTCAACTACAGTATAAAGCCTGATACTTTAACTCGAATTTCAATTAGACCCAATATCAATATTTCAACGGGTGATAATGAGTCTACTTCTTTTTCTGAATCTTTAAATAGTGACGGCGAACAAATCAATCAATTAAACACCGAAAATCTTTCAGAATTCGACAATAAAACTTTCAGTAATAGTCTATCTGTTTCCAGAAGACTAAAAACCAAAGGCGCTTACGCCTCTCTTAGCTTTAGAAACAATAATAGCAACTCAGAAAACAATAGCTTTTTTAATTCCACCAGAGAAATTTTTGGCGATAATCCCAATACCGAAATTCAAAATCAAAATATTCAAAACAACTCTCACCGTGATGAATACAGTATTACAGCAAGCTATAGAAACCTTTTGTTTGATGATTTATTCTACAGCTTAAGTTATGAATATGTCAACGAAAGTGAAAAATCTGAACGTAATGTGTTTGATTTTGATGAGTATACAGGAGAATTTTCAAGTCTAAATGAAGATTTGAGCAACGCGTTCACTGTTCGAGCTAACAAACACATTCCCAAAGCAGGAGTGCGTTTTGACAATGACACGCTAACCTTAAGTGTAAGTGGCGGACTTAACCGCACTGAACTCAAAACCAATAATTTAATTCAAGACGTCAACTTCAGTAATGACTTTAATATTTTTGCTTATGGCGGATATTTAGCCTACCGATTTAAGGACAAATCAAGGCTTTCTTCTTGGTTTAACAACTCAACTCAAATTCCAAGCGTAAGCCAATTACAACCTGTTACCATCCAAACCAACCCGTTAAACATTACGGTAGGTAATCCAGACTTAGACGCCTCAGTCGTGCATAACTTTAGTTTAAGCTATAGAAAATATGATTTTAAAACCCGAAGTGGCTACGGTTTTTACTCATACTACAGTTACAACGAAGACCAAGTCGTTCCCGTAACCACAACTGACGAAGATTTAGTCAGGACAACCACTTATACCAACCTCAGCGGTGGACAAAATGCCAATTTGAATTTTTATATAGACAAAAGCCTCAAAAAGTCTAAAAACCAAAACGACCTCGAAAACATTACAGCCGGTGGCAACTTTAGCTTTAGTTATAACAAAAATCTTGGGTTTTCTAATGCCCAAAACTTTAGAAGCGAGTCTTACAGATTTTCACCAACAATCGATTTTAGATACGAAATTGAAGACCTTATCAATATCGAGCCTGAGTTTGGAATTACTCACAACATCACCACATACAACCTTCAACAAAGCCTTGACGAAGAATTTACAAATCTTAATTTCGGAATGGAATTAACAACCTATTGGCCAAAAAACGTCACCTTTGGCAACGACATCAATTTCACCAAACTTGGTAATGTCAGTTCAGATTTTGACTCCGATTTTTTGTTGTGGAATGTCAGCCTTGGCTACACCTTTGCCGATGAAAAAGCCATCGTGAAATTTAAAGTTTACGACCTCTTAGACCAAAACATCAACACACAAAGAACTACAGGAGACGATTTTATACAAGATACCAATCAGCTTATTTTAGAGCAATATTTTATGCTCAGCTTTACCTACAAGTTTAGCAAATTTGGCGGTAAAAATCCAAGCAGGTCAAGGCGATTTTAAATCCTAAAACCAAGCCTGCCAAGGTATTTTTGATAGTAAAAGCAAGAGAGCTATGGTATAAAAAATGGAAAGGGTTTTAAATTTTTTATTTGATGACAATTTCTTTTTGTGTTTAGAATAACCTATGGTTATAAAAACAATCGCTAAAATCATTGTTGTCGGGTGTTCGATAAGGTATAAACGCAAAGTGTCGTTGCTCATAATTTTTCCCATACCTTGTTCTGAAAATGCGGAAAAATAGGGTGAAGAAAAGTATAAGACTAATCCAATAAGAAGTTGCAAATGCATAACAATAAGGGCAAATAGTGATATTCTAAAGTCATGAGCACCAAAAGGCTTCTTGGTTGCAAGCTTGACTATGGCGTTAAAAGTGGCTAAAATAACTATGAGTAAAACTAAATAAGCCCAATAGGAGTGAAGGTGTTGAATTGCAGTATACATAGTGGTATTTTTATAAATGGTTTATTCAAAAAGTGCTTTGAGTTCAGTGGCGTCTTGGGGTTTCATTTTTCCGGCTAATACCAAGCTGAGCTGTTTTCGTCGTAGGGCAGCGGCATAGCGTTCTTTTTCAAGCTCGGTTTCCGGTTCTATTTTTGGTACAGGAACGGGATTGCCCATATCATCTACAGCCACAAAAGTATAAATAGCTTCGTTGGCTTTAAGTCGGCGACCACTTTCTCTGTCTTCAGTCCACACGTCTAAATAGATTTCCATAGAGGTTTTAAAAGTTCTCGATACTTTAGCCTGAACAGTGACCACACTTCCCAAAGGAATGGCTTTATTAAATGCCACATGGTTTACTGATGCCGTCACAACAATTCTTCGAGAATGTCTTCTTGCCGCAATACTTGCTGCCCTGTCCATTCTTGCCAAAAGTTCACCACCAAATAAATTGTTTATGGGATTGGTTTCACTGGGTAAAACCAAATCGGTAAGTTCTGTTTTTGAGTCTTTGGGATGCTTAATGTCCATTAATTATTTTTTTGCAAAGATAAAGTATCGGTTACAAAACCAATCTTAAAGTTCCTTAACATAAAGCCAAGCATAAGGATTATTTTTAGCTTTGACTTGACTAAGTTTTTTTAAAGCTTTAAGCTTATCTTCAAAGCTGGCATAAACCACTTGGTGCAAACCGTATTTATTGGTTCCGATATATTTGGCATCAAAACCTTCTTTTTTAAGTTGCCTAATTTTTTTATCCACATTAGCCCTTATCCTAAACGCACCGCCAACAATGTGATATTTACCTGTTTTTTTAGACTCGACTTCTACAGACAGTGCTTTAAGTGGCTTTGTAACTAAAAAACTGCTTTCTTGTATTTTTTGGTCTACCAAGTGTTTTGCTTTTTCTTCTTGTGCAATATTATGAGCTTTAACATCTTTTTGATAGAGTTGAGAGCCAATCAAACCCGTTATGCCTAAAGCCACAACACCTACAGCGGCATATTTCCAAAAATTTGTTTTAGACGGAGCTTCTTTAATCGGTTTGACTTCTGGAGTTGCTTTAGCTTCTATAGGTTTTTCAGCATTTGTTTTTTTAACATCAGGCTCTTTTACTGTTTCTGTTATTTGATCTATTTTAAACTTTGGCAAGCCATAGGCTTCAGTAAGCCAATCTCTTTGGTCTGGCTTAAAAACTAATTTTTGCTCTGCATTCATTTTAAAATGCCCTAAGTCTTTAAGATGTAAGTCTGTTTCTTCTTCTAAGGCATCAAAGACTTTTTGGCTAAAGGCTTTAATTTTTTGCTGTGCAATTTGAAATGATACTTTTTCATTTTTTGCAATTTGATTGGCTAATAAGCCATCATCGCTTTCGTTAAGGCTTTGATTAAAAGTTAAAACCTTTCTCGGTGGCAAAAAAAAGCCATTATCTATCTTTGCTGGTTGCCTTTGAGCTACAAAACCGCCAAGACCGTTTACAATAACACAGTCGTGCCGATATAAAAGATTTTTAATGTGAAATTGAATATTCATATTAAACAAAATTAATTAAATATTTGTTTCTAAGAAATTAATTAAGCAATTTAAATTTTAGAGGCTTTTAACCAAATATCTAATTTTCAGGTTCTATTTTAGCAATTTAAAATTTTATTAAAAATTCAATGAAAAGTATAGCAAAATATACCGAGTCGTTTAATCAATACTTAACTCATAAATGTAATAACCAAGCGCCGTCAAACCTATTTAAACCTGTTAACTATATTTTAAACCTTGGAGGAAAGCGCATTAGGCCAGCTTTAGTCTTAATGACAACTGATCTCTTAGGTGGCAATGCTGAAAATGCTTACAGTGCTGCTATGGCAGTAGAAGTATTTCATAATTTCTCGCTCGTTCACGACGATATTATGGATGACGCACCTTTAAGACGGCAACGCCCTACAGTTCACGAAAAATGGGATATCAACACCGCTATACTATCTGGTGACGCTATGCTTATTTGGGCGTATCAGTGTTTTGAGGATTATGACCAACATAGTTTTTATGCCTTAGTCAAATTGTTTTCCAAAACCGCTCAAGAAGTGTGTGCTGGTCAGCAATACGATATGGATTTTGAAAACCTGCAACAAGTCAGTATTGAGGAATATCTCGAGATGATTCGTTTAAAAACTGCAGTTTTAGTGGCTTGTGCCTTTAAAATAGGCGCTATCATAGCAGGCTCAGGCGTTGAAAACCAAGAACACATCTATAATTTTGGTCTTAATTTAGGCATCGCTTTTCAAATTCAAGACGATTTACTTGACGTTTATGGCGACCCTAAAACTTTTGGCAAACAAGTTGGGGGAGATATTATAGAAAATAAAAAAACTTTTCTCTATTTAAAAGCACTTGAAACTTCTTCTGAAGATGATCACAATCAATTAAAACACTTGTTTAGTATCAGTCCAAAAAATACTGCAGCAAAAATAGAAACCGTTAAACAAATTTACGACCAATATGATATAAAAGCTGCAGCCACCAAACATATAGAGGTCTACAAACAAGAAGCGCTAAAATCTTTAGATAAATTAATTTTACCTGAAATCAATAGGCAAAAACTGATCAATTTTGCTCAAGAATTAATGTTGAGGGAAGTATAAACTTGTAAGTTTTATAGAAAATAAATACTAAGCCCTAAGTGTTCGTTAAAAAACCTTACTGTATTAGAGTTTAATTATTAAATTTGCGATATAAATCCTGAACCTTTATGGATCCATTTTCTTTTTTAAACAGTATTCATCCACAACAACTTGATGAACTTTACCAAAAATATTTAAAATACCCCGATAGCATTGAGCCCAGTTGGAAAGCCTTTTTTCAAGGTTTTGACTTTGGTAAAGACACCGTAGAAGAGGTGACTACATCAGAAAATCAATCACAAGATATCAGCTTTAAAGAAAACGGGGATATCAATGGCTCTGAAGCTATTCATAAAGAATTTCAAGTTATTAGACTTATTGATGGCTACAGAACACGTGGGCATTTGTTTACTAAAACCAATCCCGTTAGAGAACGACGAACCTACAAACCAAAACTCGATATTGAAAATTTTGGCCTATCTAAAAATGATTTGGATAAAGAGTTTAATGCCGGTGAAATTATTGGTATTGGCAAAGCGAGTTTAAAAAGAATCATTGAGTTTTTAGAAAATGTATTCTGTGATGCTATTGGTATAGAATATGTTTACATCAGAAAACCAGAAATTGTTTCTTGGATTCAAGATAGAATCTACAATAATGAAAATCAACCGCAATTTAGTGGTGACGAAAAGAAACAAATCCTTAAAAAGCTCAATCAAGCTGTAACTTTTGAAAGTTTTTTACATAAAAATTTTATCGGTCAGAAACGCTTTTCCCTAGAAGGTAACGAAAGTTTGATTCCTGCACTTGATACTCTAATTGAAAAAGCGGCAGATTTAGGAGTTAAGGAATTTGTTATGGGTATGGCGCATCGCGGTCGCCTAAATACATTAGCCAATATTTTTGGTAAAGATCCCAAAGCAATTTTTAATGAATTTGAAGGCAAAGACTACGAACAAGAAGTTTTTGATGGCGATGTTAAGTATCATCTTGGTTGGACTTGTAAACGTAAAACTGATTCTGGCAAGGAAATCAATCTAAACATAGCACCAAACCCATCTCACTTAGAAACTGTAGGTGCTGTTGTTCAGGGAATCGCCAGGGCTAAACAAGATGACCATCATCTCGGCGAAGAACAAAATGTTTTACCAATCGTTGTTCATGGCGATGCCGCAATTGCTGGTCAGGGCATTGCTTATGAGGTTGTTCAAATGGCAAAACTTGAAGGCTATAGAACACAAGGTACAATTCATATTGTAGTTAATAACCAAATTGGTTTTACCACCAATTATCTCGACGGACGTTCTTCAACTTATTGTACTGATGTTGGTAAAGTAACTCTTTCCCCCGTTTTGCATGTCAATGCTGATGATGTAGAAGCTGTAGTCCACGCTGTGCATTTTGCATTGGCTTTTAGAATGAAATTTAAAAGAGATGTCTTTATTGATTTATTGGGTTATAGAAAATATGGACATAACGAAGGAGATGAACCCAGATTTACTCAACCGCAACTTTACAAGGCTATTTCTAAACACGACAACCCGAGAGAAATTTATGCTCAAAAGCTCAAAGAAGAAAAGCTAATAGATAGTGATTATGTGCAGAAGTTAGAGGAAGATTACAAAAACGAATTAGAAGAAAAACTTGCTGACTCTAAAAAAGAAGACAATGCTTTTGTCACACCAATCATGCAAGAAGAATGGGAGGGTGCTGAATATGCTGACCAAAATAAAATGCTTGAGCCAGTTGACACCTCTTACGATTTAAAAAAACTTGATAAGGTTGCTGAAATTATTACCAAGCTTCCAGAAGATAAAAAGTTTCTTAGAAAGGCGTCGAAGATTTTTGACACACGTCACAAAATGTATTTTGAAAAAAACAGCTTAGATTGGGGCATGGCTGAAATTTTAGCCTACGCTTCAGTAATAGAAGAAGGTCACGATGTGAGAATGAGCGGCCAAGATGTAGAGCGAGGTACTTTTTCTCATCGCCATGCGGTTATAAAGGTAGAAGACAGTGAAGAAGAAATTGTTTTACATAACAATATCAATGACAAAGCCCATTTTTATATTTACAACTCACTACTGTCTGAATATGGCGTAGTCGGTTTTGATTATGGTTACGCTATGGCAAGTCCACAAACGCTTACTATTTGGGAAGCCCAGTTTGGAGATTTCAGTAATGGCGCTCAAATTATGATAGACCAATACATTTCTTCAGCTGAAGACAAGTGGAAAACCCAAAACGGCTTGGTTATGTTGTTGCCACATGGCTATGAAGGTCAAGGCTCTGAACACTCATCAGCCCGTATGGAGCGTTATCTTCAGCTTTGTGCCAAAGACAATATGTATGTAGCTAATTGTACAACACCAGCTAATTTATTCCATATCTTAAGACGACAACTTAAAACTAAATTTAGAAAACCGCTTATTATTTTTACCCCAAAAAGTTTGCTGAGACATGCTAAAGTGGTTTCAACTAAAGAAGATTTGGCCAATGGAGAATTTAAAACCTTAATGGATGATCCTAATGCCAAACCCAAACCTACAAAATCAGTGGTCTTTTGTAGTGGTAAATTTTATTATGACTTGCTAAAGCGTAAAGAAGAAGACAAGCGAAACGATGTAGCTTTAGTGCGTATAGAACAACTTTTTCCGCTTCCTATCAAGGAAATAGAAAAAATTTTAAAACGATATAGCTCTGCTAAGGATATAGTTTGGGCGCAAGAAGAGCCTAGAAATATGGGCGCTTATTCTCATCTTGTTTTACATTACGAAAAAGCAAGATCGTTTAGAGTGTGTAGCCGAAGATTTTACGGTTCGCCAGCAGCAGGAAGCTCTAAACGATTTGAAAAACGACACCAAGAAGTCATAGATTATGTATTTGATGACTCAAAAGATAATTTTAATTTATAAACAAAGCTTGTAGCTATTAGCCTTTAGCTAGTAGCTAAAATTATTAAATAAAAAATAACAGCTAATAAACATAGCTAAACACTAAAGACTAAAATTATGGCTCTAGAAATGAAAGTTCCTTCACCCGGAGAATCCATCAGCGAGGTTGAAATCGCAGAATGGTTAGTCCAAGACGGCGATTATGTAGAAAAAGACCAAACCATAGCCGAAATAGACAGCGACAAAGCAACGCTCGAACTTCCTGCAGAAGCTAGTGGTATTATTACGCTTAAAGCCGAAGAAGGCGATGTGGTACAAGTAGGCGAAGTGGTTTGTCTTATAGATACCGATGCCGAAAAGCCTGAAGCCGCAGATAGTGATAAAAAAGAAGAAAAAACTTCAGAGAAAGAAAAGGAAGAAGATACTTCAAAGGATTCATCTGATGAGTCTAAGGACAAGAATGAGAAAAAAGAGTCCGCTTCAGAAGAGAAAAACACCTATGCTAGTGGTTCTCCCTCACCAGCAGCTAAGAAAATTCTTGATGAAAAAGGTGTTTCTAAAGATGAAGTTAAAGGCACAGGACGCGATGGTCGTATCACCAAAGATGATGCAGTTAAAGCTGAACAAAAGCCTGCTATGGGTACTCCTGGAAAAGGCAAACGTGGCGAGAGTAGAAAAAAACTTTCAATGTTAAGACGTAAAGTTGCAGAACGATTAGTCAGTGCTAAAAATGAAACTGCAATGCTGACCACGTTTAATGAAGTGGATATGCAGCCTATTTTTGATCTTAGAAAACAATACAAAGAGGAGTTTAAAGAAAAACACGGTGTGAGTTTAGGCTTTATGTCGTTTTTTACACTTGCTGTGGTAAGAGCTTTAGATGAATTTCCCGCAGTCAATAGTATGATTGATGGAAAGGAAATGATTACTTACGATTATAAAGATATCAGTGTAGCGGTTTCTGGACCAAAAGGTTTAATGGTCCCTGTGATAAGAAATGCTGAAAACTTGAGCTTTAGAGGTGTCGAGCAAGAGGTTAAAAATCTTGCAACACGAGCTCGAGATGGCAAAATCACAGTTGACGAAATGACTGGTGGCACGTTTACCATTTCTAACGGAGGTGTGTTTGGTTCAATGTTATCTACACCAATTATTAACCCACCGCAAAGTGGAATTTTAGGCATGCACAACATCGTAGAGCGCCCAGTAGCTATTGATGGCGAAGTCAAAATCCGTCCAATTATGTATGTCGCTCTATCTTATGACCACAGAATTATTGATGGTAAAGAGTCTGTTGGTTTTCTTGTTGAAGTGAAAAAAGCTTTAGAAAACCCAGAAGAATTATTGATGGGTGGTAATGTGAAAAAGGCTTTGGAGCTTTAATGTTTTTAGGTAGTTAATACAGGTTAAAGGAAAAGTTTTAAAAATCTTCAAGGGATTTTATTCTTATATTGATATAATTTAAGAGATATGCTTTTCAAAGGCTTAATTGACTTGCTATTTCCGCAAGTTTGTATGTCGTGTGAATCGGCTTTGCATACTGGCGAGGAATTATTGTGCACCCATTGCAGGTTTGATATTCCGGCTTGTGACTGGAAAGATTCAAAGGATAATTTAATTACCGATAAACTTAAGGGACGAGTTCGTTTAACTTATGCTGATGCTTTGTTGTATTTTGAAAAAGGAAACAAGACCCAGAAGCTTATCCATCAATTAAAATATAAGCAACAGGAGCAAATCAGCCGTTATTTAGGGATGTGGCACGGCGAAAATCTCAAACAAAAGAGTTGGTCTCAAAATTTTGATATTATTATTCCTGTACCAATTCACGCAAGAAGAAGACGTCAGCGCGGATATAACCAAGTAGAAGGTTATGCCAAAGCGCTTAGTCAAGTTTTAAAATGTGAATACAACGACAACATTCTTTATCGGCACCACTACTCGAGAACTCAAGTCTTTAAAAATCGACTGGCGAGAACTGATGTTATAGAACACAACTTCAAGCTCAAAACCCAAAAAGCATTTGAAGGTAAACACTTAGTTTTGGTTGATGACCTGATTACAACGGGCGCAACTGCAGAAGCCTGCTTTATTCAATTGTCAAAATTGAAAAATGTTAAACTGAGCCTTTTAACAATGGCGGTTGCTGCTTAGTTTAATATCTGTTCTAATATTTTTTCAGTAATTAAATACGTTGGTTTTACACCGCTTGTGCCTAAACCGCCAGAAGCTAAAGTGCTGCCTGTTTCTAATGGGTTATCACTGGCATAATAGGCATAACGCACTTTGATGTCAGGTTTTATGTTGCCCCGGAGTCTTGCTGCAGCTTGAATGGCTTTTTGGTAATGTGCGCCTTCCATTTCAAGACCTATGACATCCCAAGTAGAGTCGTGAAAAAACTTGAGTAAATCCCGGTTTTGAAGTGAAGTTCCCAAAACGGAAACCATTGTGCCGCCAAAAACTTCAAGACCATGACCTTTGATGTCTTCTATTTTTAATTCATTCGTAAAAGGGTAATTGTCTGCGGTGCCTTCAAATAAGTGTGCTTTTGGTATCATAATATCACCTTTGACGCCTTCCAAAATTCCAGCTTTTCCCATAATAGAAATAGAATCTACGTTTAAATATTGTGGTTTTTTAGAGTTCGCTTTAAAGGGTTTGAGCAACTCATCCATAGTTTCATAAGCTTGTTCACCAAAGGCATAATCCATAACTATGATAACAGGTTTATTTTTATGTTGGGCTGTTTTAGACATATCAAAAATCTGGACATCAATGTTAGTTCCGCTTTGGTCTTTGATGTAAGTCATTCCATTTTTTAAAGCATAAGCTGTGACTTTATCTCTTAGCTCTTGATTTTGGCTATTACTCAGAGCTTCAAAAATTTCTAAATCAGATTTAGACTCGCAAAAGTCTTTTAAAGCAGGCTTGGCAAATAACGTATTCATTACTGAATGCATGTTAGCACTAATAATATGCAATTCCCGATTTAATAAATCATTTTTCTTTAAAGTAGATTTGATGGTGTTAGCCCAAAGTTCGCCGTGAATGTGATGCCCTAATCGTTCTCTTAAAACCGGACTAAAGGTAATGATACGTTTTTCACTTTCAATAAACTCTTCTAAGGCCAGCTTACCTAAATAGTATATAATTTTTAAAAACCGGTGTTCATCATCTAGTGTTGCAAATTTAGCATACACTTCGTTGACCTCATGAAAAGTTCGGCCTAAAATATTGGCTGTGTGCGTTATGGCAACTTCTTTTTCTTTTTGTGACAGTTCAGGTTTTTTCACCGTCATTTTCAGTTTATCCCAGTCTCTTGTTAAATTATTGCCTTCATCGATAATGACGTTTTCCATAATTTTGTGAGACTCAATAACTAAGAAAGTCAAATGCGTTAATACATCATATATATCACTTCGACCACGAGTAATTTCAATATTCATTTGTTCATCATCAATACGATAGCAATTACGCCTTCTTTTAAGTGGAATAATCGATTTAAAATGAGAGTCTGCATATCCTTCATCACTGGTTAGGTTGATATATCGACACTGCTCAATACCTAAAGGCAATCTTTCCATCACATAAAGCAGGCCGTTTAATTCTACTTTAGGTTCAGCTATACTGCCGTATATTTCGGGTCTCAAGGTGAGTAAAGATTCTCGTAAAGTTTTTCCTGAAACGCCCATAGGTTTGTAAAATCCGCGGATAAACAAATGTCGCATTGTGATGTAAATCCGTTCTATGGCGGCGGTGCTTTCTTGGGCACGATTTCTATGATTATCAATATTTTTTTTCATTAATTAAAGTTTTAAAAGTTTTGATAGTTGGTCAGCAATTTTACGGTGGTCTGATAATCTTGGTATTTTATTTTGACCGCCTAATTTTCCTATAGATTTCATATAAGTATTAAAACTATCAGCTGGCAAGCTTCTTATAACAATACCCCTAAGCATTTTACCTTCGCGTAAATCCTTGTAATAGCTGTTTTGTTCTATCAAAGATTGGTCTATGGTTTCGGCAAATTGGTTGAGGTCTTTTGGCGGTTGATCAAATTCTATCCACCATTCGTGATAGGGTAAACCTTTATCAGGATTGACTTGTGGCGCCACTGTAAATTCGTTGATACTACTTTGGTATTGTTGACAAGCGGTTTTCATAGCATTTTCTACTTCGCTACCAATCACGTGTTCTCCAAAAGCTGAAATAAAGTGTTTAATTCTACCTGATACTATAATTTTAAAAGGTTTTAGACTTGTGAACTGAATGGTGTCGCCAATATTATAACGCCATAAACCAGCATTTGTAGAAATAATTAGAACGTAATTTTGATTTAATTCTACTTCATCTAAGTTGTAAACTTTGGGATTGTCTTCAAAAAATTCTTCTGATTTTATAAACTCATAAAACATTCCTGAGTTGAGCTGTAACAACATTCCTTTGTCGTCCTGTTGGTCTTGAAAAGCAAAAAAACCTTCAGAAGCTGGATACAGTTCAATACTGTTAACCTTTCTTCCGATAAGTTTTTCAAATTTAGGGCGATAGGGTTCGTAATTAAGACCGCCATAAATAAAGAGTTCGAGGTTTTTATACAATTCTCCAATGGGTTTTCCAGAAGCTTCTTTAAGTTTCTCAAAATAAGTTAGTACCCAAGACGGTATGCCGCTTATGACCGTCATATCTTGATTAATGGTTTCTTTTACAATGGCATTAACTTTGGTTTCCCAATCGTCAATACAATTAACCTCCCAACTGGGTAAGCGGTTTTTCTGAAGATAAGACGGCACAAAATGCGCTACTATTCCCGACAATCGCCCTGTTTTTATACCATTGGTTTCACTCAATTCTGGACTGCCTTGTAGAAAAATCATTTTGCCATCGACAAATGCGGTGTTACCTGTTTCAGCAATGTAACTCAATATGGCATTTCTCGCTGCCTGAATATGTGTTGGCATAGAGTCTTTAGTCAACGGAATATATTTTGCTCCACTTGTGGTGCCAGATGTCTTTGCAAAATACAAAGGCAAACCTGGCCATAGCACATCACTCTCGCCTTCAACGACACGGTCAACGTAAGGCTTGAGTTCTTCATAATCTCTTATCGGTACTTGTTTTGCAAACGCTCTGGGTGTTTTGATATTTTTAAAGTCGTGGTCTTTCCCAAAGCTTGTATCTTTTGCTTTAGCAATCAAATTTTTAAACACTTTTTGTTGTGTTTCAATAGGCTTATTCGCCCAACGATTAATTTGTCGACGCGACCATTTGGCGTAAATTCCTGCAGCAAAAGTTTTTAAAGACATCAATTAAAATTTATAAATTCTTCGGGGTTAATCGGGTTACCATCGCTCCACAATTCAAAATGCAAATGCGTGCCTGTTGAAAGTTCTCCTGTATTTCCTGTTAAAGCAATCACTTCACCAGCGGTGACAAAATCGCCTTGTTGTTTGAGCAGTGAAGCATTGTGCTTATAAACTGAAATGAGAGAAAATTTATGTTCTATAATTATCACATAACCGGTCTCAGCGGTCCATTCAGAAAAAATTACACGTCCGTCAGCTACTGATTTTACCGATTGGTTTTTATCTGTTGCTATATCTACGGCATAGTGCTTAGCTTTAGAATTAAAACCATCAGAAACAATACCTTGAACCGGAGGAAATAGGGTAAAATCGCCATCAAAAACTGCCTGTTGAAAGACGTTAAATTTGTCTTCTTGCTCCACATCAGCCCTTAGTAATGAATCTTTTTTACTTGGCATTAATTCTGACTTATCTACAGTCACAGGTTGACTCTCTTCTATCTCCTCTTTATTAAAAGCGATAGTGTCTGTTTCTCCTTTTAAAACCATTCTTAAACTCTTAAAATAAGCATTTTTGGTTTCTACAACCTGTTGTAACGAATCAATTTGTATATTAAGCTTGGTGGCTTCGGTTTTAAAATTTGTGGTAGTATATCCAGGAATGTAAGATTTAAGTGGTGTATAAACAATAAGTGCTGAGGTTAGGGCTATAACAATAATGGTTGATAAAATCACTAAAGCAATAACATATAATCTATTGATTTTAAAAGAAACCCGTTCTTCGAAGGTATCCTCGTTGAGGACAACCAAACGATAGCGATGCAAGAGCTTTTTTAAAATTTTAGTTTTTTTCTTTGCCATATTTTATCCTAAGACTTACAAAGATAGAATAAACTTTGATGCTAAAAATATAAGAGTTTTTGAATTTTGTTTCTATGCTTGTTTCTTCAAAACTTTATGAACTTTCCATTAAATAAAATGAATTTTATTCATTTTTAGAGATTTAAAGAGTCATCTTACAGAAACATATTTTGAATTCTTATCATAAAACCGCCAGGGCAAGTTTGCGTCTTCTTCTGCATAATCAATGCCAATTCTTGTGGTTTCAATAATATCTGTGTTATGAGATTTGTCTTTTTCAAACCAAATTAAATTTGAACATACAGAAGATGCATTATGGCTAATATTTAAACCTAGTGCTTGAGAAACATTACCTGGACCAGAAGTTAATGACTTGTCAATTTTAGATTTATTTCTACGATATTGCATGGTTTCAATGCCATTTTTTGGTTCGAAAGCCCTGATTAAAATAGCATCGGCATTTCCTTTGGTATTGGTTACAATATTAAATAGATGATGAATACCATAACATAAGTAAATGTAGGCAATACCGCCAAGTTCATACATCACTGAAGTTCGTTTGGTAAATCGGCCCAAGTGTGCGTGGCAGGCTTTGTCGTTTTGTCCTGAATAAGCTTCTGTTTCAGTGATAATGCCAGATGTGATTTGACCATTGATTTTTGAATAAAGCCCATACCCTATTAGCTTTCTGGCAATTTCAACGACATCATCTGTTTGAAAAAATGAAGGTTTTAATATATTTGAAGCCATACAATTAGTGTTAATTCTTTTTTATTACTTTTAAGCATTGAATACAAAAACTTAAATATGCAAAATTCAGAAGACTCTTTCGTTAAAAAATGGGAAAAAGTGAGAGAAAAAGGGTTGTTAAAACACTTGATATCTACTGGGTTGAGTTTTGGTATCTTACTCTTTGTAGTTTTAACAGCCTGGAATTACTTTGTTTCAGAACAAAGTTATGAAACCACTTATGAATTTTTGATTCAACTCATCATAACCATTATTTTTGGCGGTGGATTGTACGCTTTAATTACTTGGTATTTGAACGAATATATTTACAAAAAGAAGACTAAATCAAATTAGAAAAACAACATTTAACAATCGGAATTAATGGCTTAGATCCATAATAAAAAATGCAGTAAAGGTTTAATCTAACTATTGATTCTCATAGAGCTATTCATAAAACGGATTATCAGATAATGTTTTCATAAAGGCAATTAGCGCTTTGATTTCTTTTTCAGTAAGATTTAAGTTGTCTGGAGGTAAAGTTTGATTTGGTAAGTCAAACCCTAAACCCTGGCCGCCACCTTTATTGTAAAAGTCTATAACTTCTTCAAGTGTTGAATAAACTCCATTGTGCATATAAGGTGCGGTAAGCTCAGCATTTCTGACCGTTGGCGTTTTAAACATATTTTTGTGAAGTGGTTCTTCAAACACCCAATAAAAACCTTTATCATCGTCTAATTTCTGGTTTTTGGCAGTTTTAGGGACACCGATAACTTCTTTTTCAGATTCAGCAAAAAACGGTGGTACAGTGCCGTTAGTCAATGGAATAAAATGGCATGTTGCGCATAAAGCTTTACCGGAATATAAATTCATTCCCAATTTTTCTTCCTCTGTGTAATTGCTTAATTCACCTCTTATGTTTTTGTCAAATTTAGAGTTAAAGCTATTTAAGGTTGAAACATAGGCAGATAATGCCTTTATAAGCGCTTTATTTGAATTTGGTGTTTTGCCAAATGCAGTTTTAAAGTCGTCTGAGTATGTTGAATCTGCTAAAATATTATTTGAAATGGTATGTACAGCCGTATCAAATTCATTAATGTTAGTAAATACTGAAGCAATTTGATCTGTTAGTGTAGGTGAACGACCATCCCAAAAGAATCCTTTTTGATAAACCACATTGATTAAAGTTGGTGTGTTTCGCATTAATTCACGACCTTCTTTATCAATACCTAATGGTAAATTATCATCGTAACCACTTTCAGGCATGTGACAACTTACGCAAGACATCTTGCCATTACTGGATAGTTTAGGTTCATAAAACAGTTTTTCGCCTAAATCAATTAACTCTGGGCTTGTATTTTTTTGGGTGACAGGCATAAAAAAACTTGGGTTGAACGAATCATTTTCAAAAAAGGTGGGTGCATCAAAATTGAATGGACTGTTAATGTGTCTGCCATCCCATAATTCAGAATATTTTCTAATCTCAACCCAATGCCTTGTAATGGGGTTCATGTGATTTCTAATAAAACTATATCGGTCAAAGGATTCAAAGTTTTTACTATTATCAATAAACTTTATCGCTTTTAATATTTCAACTTCAAAATTTTTATGAAGCTTAGGGTTTTTGTTTTCTACTTTGTTTTTAATACTCAATTCATAGACCTCTTTAAGGCTGCCTAAAGATATTTTAGCTTCGTTAATTCCAATTAAAGAAACGGGCGTATCAAAACCTGTGATGCTAAAACTTATTATTCTAAGAAGTTGTTGATGTGTAGCAACAAAAAATCGTTGTGGTGTGAGCTCTTTTTCTTCGATGTAGTTTTTTAAATTTAGCATTAAGCCTTTTGTTAGACTAATATCTTTCTTAAACTCTTGGAGACTAACTTGAGTATCGTAAATGTTTTCTTCAATTTTTTGCAAACCAAAAGGGCTAACAATAATCCCTGAGTCTTCTTTGTGAATAGGTAATGCTGGTCCATTTGCTCTATGGCCAACTTCTGGATTTAGATAGGATGCAAAGGGTTCAGCTTTTTTAAAAGATTCTCTGGCTTTTACAAAGTAGTATTTACTTTTTGTTTGATCTTCATAAGTAGTACTTAAGG
Organism: Bacteroidales bacterium; assembly: GCA_041694175.1. GTDB lineage: Bacteria > Bacteroidota > Bacteroidia > Flavobacteriales > Flavobacteriaceae > Psychroflexus. The sequence goes on along the minus strand of JASMTR010000114.1, from coordinate 30,714 downwards.
AGTCTAAGTAGCTTATAGCCGAATTAAGGTTATTTAAATAATAGGTATGCGCTTTTTCAAAATCGACAATTTCTTTATAAGGTTCTTTGTTGTTTTTTTTACAACTTAAAATGCTTAAAAGCACAACAACACTTAATAATACTATCTTTTTCATAATTTAAACATTAAAAATCAGGCCTTAGAATAGTCTAAAGCCCGATTTGATTTTTAACTTAAAGTAGGAATAATAAACAAATATTTTATCTGGGTAAGCCTCGTAAAAGTACTATTTGACCACCTTGATTATCTTCGCGGGCACCAGCTGCAATAGCTTCAGCATTAGTTTCCATATCATGACCATCTGCATTTTTAAAATCATCGCTTTCCCAGTAATGTGGCTGAAGGTTTAATATAAATGTGTTGTCAATCCCTATTTTATCAGAAATATCTGTTAGAGCACCATATTCGCCACTAAATCCTGTACCGCCTTGACTTAAATCTTGTCTTACGATTAACTCAAGAACCTCAAAAATATTTTCGCCATCTAAATCTGATTGGTATATGTAAGCTGAATGTCCACGACTAAAAGAATTAGGATCTTCTTGTATGTAAACAAAATTTTCTGTTACAGTAATATTATCAGGGCTTTGTAATGCAGGCAGGTTACCATCAGCATTGTTAGTGTCAGTATTCCCGCTAATGATTTGCGTTAATTGACCTGTAAAAGGTGAGTTGTCATCTAACTCTAATTTATAAACAGTTCCCCAATCATTATAAGTTCCTCTATTTGGACCTCGACCTGTTACAGCAAAATATACATTTCTTGCATTTGCTGGATCACCTTTTTGGTAATCGACATCTTCAACTCTCATAAAGCCAGAAATATTTGAACCAATACAAGCAGTTTCCATTTCATCTTTAGTAAGCGCAGCACCGTTAGGAATCTCCACAAACTCTACATCATAAGCTACGCCAAAATCTAAATCACTTTCGTTGTAAATTTCTCCTGGTGTTACATCAGTCACACCGCCATTGCCATCAGAAATTTGTAAAAATCTCAAGGCATAAATTTTGCCATTTTGTAAATCGGCATCGCCATTACCTGAATGATAAAGGGCGACTTGTCCTTCTGAGCCACTTGAATCATCATCACCACCAATAATAACAGTTTGAGAAGGATAAGCATCTTTTGGCAAAGGCACTGCATTTTCCCAAGAAAATTCACCTAAAGCATCTAATCCAAAATCAGCACCTGGTGTTGGAGAAGCTGTATAAGGGTCTATGGCTTTAACATCGTAGTGAAAAGATTCTGATGCTGACAAAAATATGTCTTGGCTTCCACCGTGAATAGCAGCTTCCCACATTGTTCCTGAACACTGTCGCGCAAAGTCACTAACACTGGAGTTAAGCAACCAATCACCTTCTATTGGGTTAAGGTTGTTGTCAAACTTAATTCTTGCAACTGCATAATCATCCTCAGCATTAGATACATAAACAAAACCTTCACCTGAAGGGTCAGCAAGAAAACCGGCACCATCCTGTGCGCCAACAAGTCTAAAACCATTGTCTAAAACATCAGATGAACTTAATAAAGAATAAGCCTCAACAAAACTGAATTGAGGTTTTAGTGCTACAAGTGGTTCAAGATTTGATTTGTTTTCAAAAATTGTTGGGTCTGGTACAAAATCTTGGCCATCCTGACCATCTTGACCATCAACGCCATCTTGTCCGTCTATGCCGTCATCACAACTCGCAATAAATACGCACAGTAAAAGTAAACTTAGCTTGGATAAAGCTCTAAAATAATTTTTCATAATAATAGATTTAAAATTTTTATTCAAATCTATATGAATCCTCTGTGAATAAGTTTAAGTAAAAATTAACTTAAAGTAATTAGATCACTAAAACTATGTTAAGAAAAGTAGTATAGTTAAAGTTAGCTTTACTTAAGAATGTGTATGTTAACACTAAGTCTATATAACTATACATAAATCATTAATAAAATCAATGCTATAATAAAAGGAAATGTCTAAAAAAGCGTCTTTTTGACTTCACGGTGCAAAAAATATCCTGTAACTAAAGTAGATAAGACATCTGCAAGAGCAAAAGAAATCCACACCCCAAACTCCTCATAAAATTTAGGGAGAATAAGTAGTAGCGGAATAAAGAAAAAACCTTGTCGAGTCAGGGTTAATAAAAATGCTGGTTTAGCTTTACCGATAGCTTGAAAATAGGCAGAACCAATCAGTTGAATGGACACAATGGGAATAGCCGCAAACACCCAGCGCATAGCAGAGGGCGTTTGAGCGATGATTTCAGCATCGTCTGTAAAAGCTCTAACGATAGGTTCGGCAAATATCATAATGCCAGCAAATACAAACAATCCTAAACCTGAAGCGTAAAGAATAGCTTTATTGATGCTTTCTCGCACCCGAGATTTAAGCTCCGCACCATAATTGTAACCCGCAATAGGCAGAAAACCTTGGGTAACGCCTAAAACTGGAAATAAAGCAAACATCAACATTCTTGCAATAATGGCATAAGTGGTTACGCCAGCTTCACCACCGAGCTTAAATAAAATATTATTGAGTAATAAATAAGTTACACTAACCACAGCTTGTCTGGCTAGAGTCACAAAACCTAATTCACTGATCTCTCTTAATATATCAGCTTTTATACCAAAATGAGACAAACTAATTTTAAGCTCTGAGCGCTTTGAAAGAAAAAACCAAATGATAAAACTCAAGCACAAACCATAAGAAATTGTGCTCGCCCAAGCGGCGCCATGCATTCCCATATCAAAGCCTTTGATTAAAATAAAATCTAAGGTTAAGTTACCAATGGAAGGAATAATCATTGCTATCATGGCAAACTTGGGTTTGCCTTCTGCACGAATCACAGTATTTCCCATCATACAAAGGGCTAATAAAGGCACACCGTAAAGTACAATTTGATAATAAATTTTTGCTGGTGCAAATATTTCGCCTTTACCGCCAAAAGCCGGAATTAAATCATTGACGAAAAATAACCCAAAAACGACCATAGTTATGGTCAGAATTAAAGTAATGGTAATTTGGTTGCCAAAAGTGGTTAAGGCTTTGTCTTTATTATTAGCACCTAAAGCTCTTGAGATGATAGAAGATCCACCAATACCAATAGCCATACCAAGTGCAGCTATAAAAAAGGAAATGGGCAGCACCACATTAATCGCTGCAATAGCAACAGAGCCTATCCAGTTTCCAACTAAAATGGTATCAACCAAAATATTGATAGACATCACCAAAATGCCAATAGAAGCTGGCACGGATTGTTTTATCAATAATTTACCGATGGGTTTTTCGCCTAATTCTGTGGAGCTTAGGCTTCTCATGCAGTTTGAGGATTAGTTTGTTTTTGCGTTGCCCATTCATCAATCCAACGGCTTAAAGTTTTCACCCAATCTTGCCTGTCATTTAAACACGGAATACACGTAAAACTTTCTCCGCCATTTTCGTGAAATATTTCTTCACCTTCCATAGCAATTTCTTCTAAGGTTTCTAAACAGTCTGAAACAAAAGCTGGGGTAACTATAGCCATTTTTTTTGTGCCTTCGAGGGCTAATTTTTCAATGGTTCTGTCGGTGTAGGGTTTTAACCAAGGGTCAAAGCCTAATCGAGATTGAAACGAAGTGCTGTATGTGCCTTCCTTAAGTTTAAGGGTTTGAGCCACAAGTCTAGTGGTATCGTAACATTGATGACGATAACAAAACTGATGGGCTTTGGATGGCGTTTGACAACAGCTACCATCTATTTTACAGTGCGACTTCGTAACATCGCTTTTTCTGATATGTCGCTCAGGAACACCGTGATAACTAAACAAAAGGTGTTCGTAATCTAAATCTTTTATTTTTTCATAAATACTTGCTGACAACACATTGATGTAATCTGGATGATTGTAAAATGGAGGAACAACCGTAAAATTAATCTCTGGAAAATACTCATCTCTCAATTCTTCCGCAAGAACTAAAATGGTTTCCGTGGTGGCCATAGCAAATTGTGGATAAAGTGGTAAAAGTAAAACCTCATCTACGCCTTTATCGTGCAACTCTTGTAAGCCTTGATGAATAGATGGCTCGCCATAGCGCATAGCCAAAGCAATAGGGACTTGAGTATAATTATCAATTTTTTCTTGAAGGCGTTCAGACAACACAATTAAAGGCGAACCTTCGTCCCACCATATTTTTTTATAGGCTTTAGCTGATTGTTTAGGACGCGTATTGAGAATAATTCCTTTGACTAAAATGGCTCTTAAAATATAAGGCAAGTCTATAACACGCTCATCCATCAAAAATTCACCCAAGTAGCGCTTTACATCTTTTGGGTCTGTGGATTTTGGTGAACCCAGATTTACCATCAAAACACCTTTCATATATTTATAATTTAATTGACATTATATACTAATTTCAAGATCTTCTTTAATAAATTAACCTGAGAAACACCCCTATAATCCCCTCGAGGGGATATTTTGACTATTTTCTCCCTAAAAGGAACCCTATTCGGGAAAGATGAATGTGTATCTTCAAAAGCATTTATTTAATTTTCAAAGTTAAAACAAGCATAGCGAACAATCATTAAATAAAAATGAATGTTTACAAAAAGAAATTCCAAACCAGCCCAAAACGAATCACAGCATCGCGATACGGATAATTGGGAGCAGAAAAACTGGTATTGGTTTCAAAAAGTGTCGTTAAATTTTCATATTTCAAATAAATACGTGCCTGCCTGACTTTTATATTAAAGAAAAAATCAACAGTATAAAAATCATCCAATTCTTCAAAGTCTTGAACAACAAATTCGGCTAAAATGGGGTCGTAAGCATTGGCATTATAGCCTGTGAAATATTTAAAATTAAAACCAGTTTGTAAAAACAAGGCTTTTTTAAACCATCGGTCTGTGTAAAATAAAGTTTGGCGCGTCACCAAATCTGGCACTCTAAAAACATCTTCACCGTCTAATACATTTTGATACATCACCGTGTTGGCCAGAGAAAATTTACCGTATTTAAAGGTTTTTTCATACTTTAATTTCAAATATCTCACATCAGTATCAGATTGAAAAGGCCTGACCAAAGAATCTGCCGTTGCATCAGGATTTGGATTATCTATAAAACCAAAATAGGCATAATCTTGAATTTGTGTGATTGACGCATCCAGTTTGCCAAATTTATCTGAATTTATTTCAGCTTGCAAATACTGGGTTTTGACATTATCAAAGTCATTAAACCAATTGTAGTTTTGATAATCGCTTTGATTTAAAAGCTTATTATAATTTGGAGCGTGTGAGTTAATGTTTAAGCGCGCTGTGGCTTTCAAATCTTTTGAAAATTGATAATCAGCTTGGGTTTTGATGTAGTTGCCATCAAAGTCACCAGAGAAATTATATTGGACATCGCCTTGAAGCTTAAACGCTCCGATTTGACCTTTATAAGATCCACCTGCAGCTATAATATCACCTTGAAGTCGGTTAGGGACAATGCCATCATCACCTATAAAAACCGATGAATAGCCGTAATTATAATCAGTATGAGAAACATTAAACTCAAAAATTCCAAGTGGATTGATTTGATAACTTGCACCTAAGGTATTAGTCACATCTTGAAATTCAACTTCAGTAAAAAGGTTTTGTGTTTCTAAAGCTGGCCCAAATAAATCAGAAGCTCGATTTTGTTCGTAACGAAAAGTTTTGTCTTTAAAAAAGAGTTGATGCTTCAATTTGATTTGTCCGTTTTGTGTAGAATCATTGCCTTTTCTGAGTTTATAGAAATGATCAACATAAAACCGCCGACCAATAAACTTATTTTCAGCATCTTCAAACTGAACATCTAAAGACGGTCTGTTTTCAAATTCGGGGTCGCCGCTTATAAATTGCTGTCTGGCTGTCGGCGTGAGGCCGCCATTTTCTTCAATTGTAAAATCTTGTGAGGTGAAATGGGTTTTGAGGTAATAGCGGTCATTTTTTGTGCTGTAAGCCACACCAAGCCTAAAGTGACCATTTGATGTTCCCGCATTTTGATATTTCCCTAAAGAACGTAATCCTTTATAAGCAATATAAAAATTAAAGCGTTTGGTAAAATTACTGGTGAAGGACGCATCCAGGTTTTGACCTTGTTCAAAAGTGGTTTTAAAATACAAGTCAGTGTAAGGCGTTGGCACGTAAAAGTAATTGATATCTTCAGCTTCCAAATAATAAAATCGCCGGGCTTGAGCGCCAAATTGTGGTCTGAGATGAACTTTATCAAACGTATAGCCTAAGCTGTTGTAGGTTTGCCCAATATTGTGAAAGGGCAAAAGCTCAAAATCATCTTTACGCAGGTAATTGTATTTGTAGGCCTTTTGAATAGTCAAGCTTGTGTCTGCCGTAATGGTGTCATTTTTTGAAGTAATAATTTTGTATTGGTCTATTGGCGGACGCTCTTTGGTTTCTTTAACTGATTGGGCGTCTTCAACATTTTGATTGGTGTTGCGGTTACCTGTATTAGCTCGCCTCAGTTCTCTGACTTGGGCCATCGAGCTCGTTATACATATCAAACCAATAAAAAGGAAAAGCTGTTTCATTAAAACCCACTAATTCTGTGCAAAAGTATCATTTTTTCAATGAACTTTTTTACTTTTGGGATTTTGTATTTTATGAGATTTTCAAAAAAAATAGGGTAAGCGTAAATTTTATTGAATTTTTTCTTAAATTTGTTTATGTTTTATTTAAATAGACATACCCCACTGCAACACTGCAACACTGCAATTCTCATTATTGGATATTTTGGTTTCCTTAGGTATAAAATCTTTATGTAACCGTAAAATGATTTTTAACTCCAAAATATTTATATATGAAAACTTTTAACTTTTTAAAGTCCCTGTTGTTATTGGTTCTCTTAGCATCTTGCGAAAGCCAAAACCCACCAAATGTAGATACTTTTGAAGAGGATGTCATTAATTTATGGCAACTCGAATTAAATGGGATTTCAGACCAAGAAAATTTTGTTTTAACTGATTGCGAGCGACAATCAACTATTCAGTTTTTTGAAGATGGTACTTTTCAAAGAATTAACTATTCTATTAATGATGAAGGCGTTTGTGAAGAAATTGAAAATATTTTTGGAACCTGGGAAGATACTTCCTTACGAGACTTGGCCTTAACAAATGATGGAGAAACTGAATATATGGTAGCTAGTGTTGGTAATATCAATGAAGAAAATGATACTTTTTTTGAGGAGACTAATGGTAACATTTTATATATTTTTAACGCTACTGAAAGTAATGTAGTAAGGGAATTTTATAAAAAAATAAACGAATAAATAAAAAAATATGAAATATAAAATAAAGCACATATTTGTAGTATTATTTGTAAGTATTTTATTTATATCTTGTTCAAATGATGACGACACCGTATCAAACCCAAGTGATAATCTTACTGTAGAAGAACAACTTATTGGATTTTGGACACGAGAAAGTTTTGAAAATGAGTCAGGTGTAAGCGAACTAACAGAATGCGACAAGCAAACTACACAAGAATTTACAGAAAACAACATTCTCAACTTAACTGTTTATGTAGATAATGATGATTTTACAGGTTGTGAAGTTGTACTTCAAACCTCTGCAAACTGGGAATTACTCTCAGATACAGAACTTAAAGTTTTTAATGTTCAACAGGAAATAGTGTCAGATATTGAGATAGAAACAATTAACAACGAGACATTTTTAACCGTTACTGATAATTTTGAAGATGGCTCTTTTAGTATAAATGTATTTAAAAAAGTAGAGTGATTTCTGCAGATTTTTCTTATTAAATAATGGATAAAACACCTGTAATTTTCAGGTGTTTTATATTTTTAGGTTCTAATAAATTTAAAAACGGGCTTATTGAAAAACTCAAAAACGATAGAGGATTATTTTAAACGCTTTTTCCCGTCACCGTTTAGTATTGCTGTGATATTAACCTTTGTGGTGATGCTTTGGGCAAGTTTGAATATGACTCAAGGCAGCATTTCTGAAAATTTTATAGACGTGTTAAGCTATTGGGAAAACGGCATTTGGAACCAAAGTCTGTTGGTCTTTGCTTATCAAATGATGTTGATTTTAGTTTTGGGACACATTTTAGTGCTCAGTCAACCCATGCAAAAGTTACTTGATATCTTGACTGCGCCTATAAATTCAACAGCTAAAGCTTTAGTTGTTGTTACGGTTTCTACCATGTTTATGGCGTTTTTAAATTGGGGTTTAGGCTTGATATTTGGAGCGATTTTGGTTCGAAAAATAGGCGAATCTTCTGCAGAAAAAGGCTTTAAGCTCCATTATCCATTGCTCGGTGCTGCGGGCTATATCGGTCTTATGGTTTGGCACGGTGGTTTGAGTGGCTCAGCACCTTTAAAAGTTGCAGAGAGTGGACACTTGGCGAGTTTAAGTCAACTTACGGTTCCTGATTTTCTATCCACCAGCGATACCATTTTAAGTGTTGAAAATCTTTTCATTTTTGGATTATTGCTTGTGCTTATGCCTGTGTTGTTTTTGGTTTTAAACCGACAGTCTAAATCAATTTTAAATATTGATTTTACAGGTTCTAAAACTAAATCAAAACCCAATCAAGAACAGATTATCAAGTTTGAAAAGAGTCGTTGGCCAGCATTAATTTTTGGAATTCTGATGTTGTTAGCTTTTGTGGTTCAATATAAAGACCTGCTTTTGAGTTTGAGGCTGACACCTAATATGCTCAACTTTTTGATGTTGGGCTTGGCGTTTATTTTGCACGGTAATTTTCATCAGTTTTTAAAAGCCCTCAAAACTTCAATTGGTGATGTGAGTGGTATTTTAATTCAATTTCCCTTGTATTTTGGTATCATGGGTGTGATGAAAGATAGCGGTTTGGCGATAAATATTGCTGAGTTTTTTGTGAGTATTTCAACCACTGAAACGCTTCCTATTTTCACTTTTATGAGTGCTGGATTACTTAATATTTTTGTGCCAAGCGGAGGTGGACAATGGGCTATTCAAGGCCCAATTATTATTGAATCTTCAAATCAGTTGCAAGTGCCTCTGCCCAAAATGATTATGGCCATGGCTTATGGCGATCAAATTACCAATATGTTGCAGCCTTTTTGGGCTTTGCCTTTGCTGGCTATAACCAAACTGAAAGCTTATCAAATTTTGCCTTTTACCTTTTGGATGTTTGTTATCGGGAGTTTGATTTTTATTTTTGGCTTGGTTTTTATATTTTAATGCGAGTTTGATTCAAAAAAATTCAGATAAATGATGATTTCTAGAGGGCAACTAAATAGGTAAGAGTTTTGTTTTCATAATAAAGCCTAATTTCGATACAATCCCGAATACCTCGAAATCACTCAATTTGACGGCTTTATATAATTAAATAATTTAAGTCATACTCAAGTTATTTTCTGTTTATTTAAAAAAATTATGGTGTTTTTGACTTCAGAATTATGGTTTCCGCACCCAAATAAAGCAGATGAATCTGGTATTTTGGCGGTTGGTGGCGACTTGTCTCCAGAGCGATTAATGTTGGCTTATCGTAACGGCATTTTTCCTTGGTATAATGAAAACGAACCCATTTTATGGTGGTCGCCTGATGAACGTATGGTCTTGTTTCCTGAAAAACTTCATATTTCAAAATCAATGCGACCGTTTTTAAATCAAAATAAGTTTAAAGTCACATTTAATCAAGTTTTTGAGCAAGTCATTAAAGCTTGTGCATCAACGCCCCGTGAAGGCCAAAACGGCACTTGGCTCAGTGATGAAATGCTAAGCGCTTACATCAATTTGCACCAAAAAGGCCATGCGCATTCTATTGAAGCTTGGCAAGGTGACGAATTAGTTGGCGGTTTATATGGCATTTACCTAAAATCTTGTGGCGTGTTTTGTGGTGAAAGTATGTTTGCACATCAAAGCAACGCTTCAAAATTTGCTTTTATTAAAATGGTAGAACATTACAAAACTTTAGGTTTAAAGCTGATTGACTGTCAAATTCACACGCCACATCTTGAGCGACTTGGAGCAGAGTTGATAGGTCGAGATGAGTTTTTAAAGGTTTTACGCAATGAATAATTTCTTTCCGATTTCCATTTTTAGTGAGAGCGGTACTCGCTCACATTTTATGAAACCTCAAGAGATTTTCTACACGCAAAGGTCGCAAAGAAGTCCGCAAGGTTCGTTAGTGAAAAAATAGATTTTTAATTGACTAAGTTTTTCAAAGTACTATAGCGAAACTTATAGTGTGAAAATCAGAAAACTTTTGCGGGATTTCTCGGCTTAGGGATTGAGGCTTTGTTGGAGCTCTTGACACGCCAAAAAGCGTGGCAAAGCGACTGCCGAAAGCCCGACGCTGACAATAGTCAGGGTAAGCCCCAAAACTTAATCAAACTTTATCCGATAGACTAGAGCCGCGTCGTTTTCGTCTTTGCAAAGCAATGCAAAACCTTTTTGGGTTTTATAACTGTCTGTAATCTTTTGCCCATATATCGGGAAACCCTCTATGATTTGCCCTGATTTATCTAAAACATAAATTTTTTGGGTTTGCGTGTCGGCAATGCCAATACGATTGGCTTGAATGACGGGTTGTGTGTAAACGCCATAAGGCAGCTCCGTTTTTGATTTATTGATATGTAATTGGTTTTCTGACATGCTAACAAGCAATTCTGCGTTGGCTGTAAATTTTGGATTGATCCAGTTTTTGTTATCACGACTTACTTTGCCATTTTGATCAATTTTAAGGATTTGACCTTCATTGTTGACTGAAACAAAAGATTTGTCGTGTTCAAACCATTCGTTGGTTGTATGGTTTAGATCTTCTGAAATATCTATTCTCGATTGACCTGTTCGGCTCAATATGTGCAGTTGCCCAGATTCTTCTTGAGCTAAAATATAGTCTTTGCGACCAATTCTAATGTGTTTCATAGGGTAGGCGAGCGGTGTTTTGGTTTTTTTGAATTTGAACCCTCTCACGCGGTCACCTTCCTTGTTATACATTCTAATTTTATTATCCATCACTAGTACAAAACGGTATCGTCCATTTTTGTCATAATCAAAGACAGAAAGCTCTTGGGTGACTTCATCTTTAAATTTCATAGGAAACGGCGAAACTTCGTTACCATTTTTATCTAAAACATAGACTTTTTTTTGAGTTGCAAATGCAAGTTGAATTCTTGTATTTTGATAAATATCAATGCTGCTGATTCGGCCTACTATAGGGCTGTCAAGCTGTTTAGTCCATATGTGGTTACCTTTAGTGTCTACTAGGTGAAGCTTGTTTTTAATATCTTGATAAACAACGTCTTGTTGTCCTGTGCGCCAGTTTTTAAAAAATTGGGGCGAGGTTATCATGGGGCTTTCAGATTTAATTCTGATAACTTGTTCAATGTTTACAGGGTTAGCATTTTTTGGGGTTTGCTTTTGTAAAATATTAAAATACGCAAAATCTTCTTCTACAATAAGTTGAGAGAGTAAAAGTTCATGTCTTGACCAATCTATAGACTTTAAATTCTTTTTATAATCAGGGTTTGACTGGTTTTCCATGAAATTTTTCTGATGATTTAAGGCTGTTAACCATAAAACATGACTTTGGGTATTGAGAGATTCTAAATGATTGGGGTAGTTAACTTGTTGAGCCAATACATTTTGGTTGTTAATTTGAATTATAATATCCTCAAGAACCTCTAAGTTTTTTGAGCCTACAATCATATCCTGATAAACCATAAAATAATTAAAATCATATTTAGAAATGATTTTACTGAACCGACGTTTAAAAGATATAGCATTGTTGAGGCTGAATATTTCAGTAGCATTAAAGGTTTTAAGTGGTTGAGCTTGTTTTTTTAAAGCTTCATAGGTTTGATCTATATTTTTAGAAACTATAGCTATAGCTTGACCATTATTAAGGTTGATACTGGCTAATTCTTTAATATTATACCATAAACTGTCGTTAGTAGGGGTTTGCTCTACAACGCTTTTATCAGTAAATAGTTTTTTGTAATCTGAAACTAAAATACTTGTCGCGCTTATAAAATGGCTTGGAATAACTTCAGCTACGTAAGACTTTTGTGATTCTACGTTAGATAGCAGTTTCCAATCTTCTTGGTTATTATCGTTTTTAAAAATAATACCACTAAACAACATTTCGCTTTCATTGAAATTTAAATCAAAGCCAATAAAATTTGATAAGTTAAGTATGCGTTCGGGTACGGGGTTTTTAAAAAATGTTTTAGAAATTTCAGTAAACCTATTAGTATTTACAATCAATGAGGGAGAATCATTGGATAAGATGTCTAAATATTTTTTTATTGTAGAGGTGATTTGGACTTCACTTTTATAATTTCTAATAATATTTTCTACAATAATTTTAGAATTACTTAATACAATATGTTGACCTAATTCAGTCAAATAAAACGATTGGTCTTTGGTTTGAAAGCTTTTAATATCTGCATTGTCGTATTTATAGGATTGTTTTGATTCAGTTTTAAATTGAATTTCACTTTCAGATTCAAAAATTAAAGTTTTAACTAAATTGTCTTTACCAAGAATGTTATAGGACCATAACACCTCGTTGGGAATATCTATAATACTTTCAAAGGCCTGGGTAGAAAAATAGTTGAGAATGGGATTATCTTTGTATTTTGATAAAAAAGCTTGTTTTTTAATTGTCTTTTGCCACTCTGCGTTATCGTATAGCTTCACAATAACTGCAGCTTCAGGCGGAATGAGTTGGTCAATTTCAGCTTTTGGGACTTTGTTTTGCTGACAACTGATTAAAAAAGCTGAAATAAATAGTATAATATATACTTGGTTAAATGCGTGTTTTGGTTTCATAATTAGCTTAAAATTCAAAACGTAATTGATCGGGTAAAAGTTTAAAACTCATTCTATGATAAGGTGTAGTTCCAAATGTTTTTATAGCATTTCTGTGGCTGGTGGTCGGGTAGCCTTTATTTTTATGCCAATTGTATTCTGAATGTTTTTCATGCAGTTTAGCCATGATGTCATCTCTATATGTTTTTGCTAAAACAGAGGCCGCAGCGATGTTCATATATTTTCCATCTCCTTTGATTATGCATTCATATTCGATATTTTTATAGGGTTTAAAGCGGTTGCCGTCTACTTGTATGAATTCAGGTTTAGGATCCAATTGATTGATAGCATTATGCATCGCAAAAATTGAAGCATTAAGTATATTGATTTTGTCTATTTGTTCTGGTAAAACATGAGCAATGCCAAAACTCAGAGCTTCGCGCTCTATTATGGGTCTTAATACTTCCCTTTTTTTAAGCGACAATTGTTTAGAGTCATTAAGCCATTCATGCGAAAAATTTGAAGGCAGAATTACTGCTGCAGCGGTAACAGGCCCAGCAAGGCAACCTCGACCAGCCTCATCAGTCCCACATTCTAATCTATCGGCAATGATGCGATGTTTTAACATGGCATAAAATTACAGTTTTTGTATAAAAAAAAGCAGTAAATCAAAAAGACTTACTGCTTTTATAAAAGAACAATATCTTTAATTATTTATTGTCTTCATATCGTTTAGAAACTTCATCCCAATTAATGACATTAAAAAATGCATCAATATAGTCAGGTCTTCTGTTTTGATAGTTGAGGTAATAGGCGTGCTCCCAAACATCAAGACCTAAAATTGGCGTTCCAGCACAACCTACATTCGGCATTAGCGGATTATCTTGGTTTGGTGTAGAACAAACCTCTACGCCACCACCATCATGAACGGTTAACCATGCCCAACCAGAGCCAAATTGTGTAGCTGCAGCTTTTGAAAAAGCTTCTTTAAAACTATCGAAAGAACCAAATGATTTATCAATGGCTTTTGCTAAAGCCCCTGAAGGTTTTCCGCCACCATCTGGAGACATAACCTTCCAAAATAGTGAGTGATTGTAGAATCCTCCACCATTATTTCGTACAGCAGTATTAGATAAATTTAAATTTGACAAAATATAATCAATAGATTTGTCATCGAGTTCTGAGCCTTCTATTGCAGCATTCAATTTTTTGGTGTAGCCAGCGTGGTGTTTGCCATGGTGAATTTCCATAGTTTTGGCATCAATATGTGGCTCAAGTGCATCATGAGCATAATCTAAATCAGGTAATTTAAAAGACATAATAAAATATTTTTAAGTTAATATGCTCAAAATTAATCATTATACTTAAAATGTAAGTTTTTTTACTGTTATAAAAAGCTTAAAACCTTTAGTATTTTTGATTCTATTTTTTGAATATGCTTTAATACATTTGCCTCAGTCAAAAATCATATGAAAACCCCTATTTATATTAACCAAGTGAGTTCTATTTCTGCTTTAGGTTCAACTAGAGCAGAAGTGTGGCAGAGTTATAAAAAAACAAAAGCTAGATTTGAAGAAAGGTGTTTTCATAATACCAAAGTCATGGTTTCGGCTTTACGTGAAAAAGACGAACAGCTTTTAGAACATATCAGAACAGAACGTAAACTAAACAATAAGCTTGACAGATCGGCATTGATGGCGGTTTATGCCGGCCGACAATTATTTCAAAAGACCAATAATAATTTAGCACAATACGGAATCAATATCGGCTCATCACGCGGAGCCACTGAAACTTTTGAACGTGCACATCAAAACTATTTAGAAAACAAAGAAGTTACATTGATGACTTCACCAACCACCACTTTAGGGAATATTGCAACAAGTGTTGCGCAAGATTTAGGCTTAAAAGGTCCAGCGATTAGTCATTCTATAACTTGCTCATCCGCTTTACACGCTTTGCTTAACGCTTTTGCATTTATTCAATCAGGTCTAGTTTCAGATTTTATTATAGGAGGTACAGAGGCTCCTTTAACAGGCTTTACCGTAGCGCAAATGCAAGCTTTGAAACTTTATTCTAAACACCTTAGCCAACAGCCTTGCCAAAGCTTGAATTTTAAAAAATCTGAAAACACACTTGTCTTAGGTGAAGCTGCTTGCCTTGCAAGTCTTAGCACTTTTCCACAAACGGGTGCTGTAAAAGTAAGCGGTATAGGTTACGCCACCGAGAATATAAAACACAGTGTAGCACTGTCTTCTGAAGCTAAGTGTTTAAGAGATGCTATGACAATGGCATTAAATTCGGCTAATCTTAAAACTGTTGATGTGGTTGTTATGCACGCTCCCGGCACAATAAAAGGCGATGTTTCTGAATTGAACGCGATTAAAAACACATTTGAAACTTTACCGACTTTAACTACAAACAAATGGCTTGTTGGCCATAGTTTTGGGGCATCTGGCGCTATGAGTTTAGAAATGGCCGTGATGATGCTAAAAAATAATACTTTTATCTCTAACCCCTTTCATGACAATAAAGCAATACCAGACCAGATTAAAACCGTTATGATAAACGCTGTAGGCTTTGGCGGTAATGCAGTGAGTGTAATTTTAGGTGACGATTAACAAAACTAATTTAATGAATTAAAAATAAACCTTGTTCAAACGTTGAACAGCAGTTGTTTTAAGCTAAAAACTAATATTTTATACAACTCATTTTAATACAGAAGTTTAGGTTACTGAACAGAACCGAAGTCGCCTTCTTCTAGATATTTCAAAATATGCCTAGTAATGAACTCAATTTGTTCTTCATCTAATTCAGTATGCATAGGTAAGGATAGGACTTCTTCCGAAAGTTTGTTTGTGACTTTAAAATCCTCATGATTATACCGACTATCTTTATATGCTTTTTGCTCATGTAACGGAATTGGGTAATAAATGCCGTGAGGAATATTCTGAGATTTTAAATATTCAGCTAAACCATCTCGTTTTCCGTTTTTGATTTGCAAAGTATATTGATGAAATACATGACAAGAACAAGTATCACAGATACCTAAAGCTTTATTCTCGCATGGTCTATTGGTTTTAGCCGATGGCGTGACGATATCTTTATGATTTTTTAATGCTTTAGTATAAGCTCTTGCAGCTTTTTGGCGTTTGGAATTGTATTCATCAAGTTTTGGTAATTTTGCTTTTAAAACTGCTGCTTGAAGGGAGTCTAATCTTGAATTTACACCGACCACATCATGATGATAACGTTCATACATGCCGTGATTAACTATACCACGAATAGTATGTGCTAATTCATCATCGTTAGTAAAAATCGCTCCGCCATCGCCATAGCAACCTAAGTTTTTTGAAGGGAAGAATGAAGTTGCTGACACATGGCCTATAGTTCCCGTTTTTTGTGAAGAGCCGTCTTTATAATGATAAGAAGACCCAATGCCTTGTGCGTTATCTTCAATCACATATAAGTTGTGTTTTTGAGCAATATCCATAATCGCCTCCATATTGGCCGCATGACCAAATAAATGTACTGGCACAATGGCTTTTGTTTTAGGCGTGATGGCTTTTTCTATCGCTTTTGGACAAATATTAAAAGTATCTTCTTCTACATCAACCAAAACAGGGGTCAGCTGAAGCAAGGCAATAACCTCAACTGTAGCTGCAAATGTAAAATCTGCTGTAATCACTTCATCACCTGGCTGCAATCCTAATCCCATCATGGCGATTTGCAACGCATCGGTACCGTTAGCACAGGGAATGACATTTTTAACATCTAGATATTTTTCAAGGTCAGCTTGAAATTGATGAACATAAGGGCCATTAATAAATGCAGCATTGTCCATAATTTCTGCAAAAGCGGAATTGATGTCTTCTTTTATGGCTTCACGTTGACCAACAAGGTCAACCATTTGTAGTTTTTTCATAAATCTGTATTGAGTGTCATTGTAACAAAATTACTAAATATAAATGGTATTCAGTCTAAATCTTTATTTTAGCTTTTTAATCCCTTAGAATATATAATTATTCTACATTATGAAATGGATTTATAATTTTTTTATCAATGGTTTTCAATTATTGTTACCCGTTTTAGGCCTATTTTTTAAACGCCTTAAAACCTTCCGTCAAGAAAGACAACAGACCAAAAATGAGTTAGAAAATTTTATATCACAAAATCAAGCACCAATCATTTGGATTCACGTAGCTTCTCTTGGCGAATACGAGCAAGTTGTACCAGTTATCAAGGCTTTAAAACCTCATTTTGAACACTACCAATTTCTATTGAGTTTTTTTTCTGATTCAGGCTATCGTATAAAAAAGAACAAGTCTATAGCCAATTTTGAAACCTATTTACCCTTAGATACCAAAACCCAATCTCAAGATTTTGTCAACCTTATTAAACCCCAATTTGCCATTTTTGTCAAATACGATATCTGGCCAAACTTTTTAAGAGAACTCAACAAACAGCAAATCAAAACTTTTTTAGTTGCAGCAAGATTTAGACCACAGCAATTTTATTTTAAAGTTTATGGTCGGTTTTTTAAACAAGCATTGACAAGTTTTCAACATATTTTTGTACAAGACCAAGCTTCTGGACATTTGCTCAACAGCATTAACTATACTTCTTGGACACATACTGGAGATACGCGATATGATAGAGTTTATCAGCAATTAAGTCAAGATAACAAGCTTGATTTTATGCAAAATTTTAAGGAAGATAAGCAGTGTATGGTATGTGGAAGTACCTGGCCAGAAGACGAAAAAGTATTGTTGCCAAGCTTAAACGATAAAACCAATAAACTCAAATTTGTCATTGCGCCACATCAAATCAAAACTGAAAATATTAATCAATTCCAAAAGCAACTTCAAAAACCAAGTATTAAATATTCCGAAATCACCAACCAAGACTTGTCTCAATATGACATTTTAATTTTAGATACCGTCGGTCTGCTAACCAAAGTCTATGCCTACGCCAACATGGCTTACGTAGGCGGCGCTATGGGCAAAACAGGATTACATAATATTTTAGAACCTGCAGCTTTCGGCGTCCCGATTATTATTGGCCCTGACCATGATAAATTTCCTGAAGCTAAAGCCCTAAAACTAAAAGGCGGTTTGACTGTGGTTAGCAAGACTTCAGAGCTTCAAAATATAGTCCGTAAACTGAATGATGAACAAGAATTTAAAGCTAAAATGGGTAAAGCAGCCAATGATTTTGTTCAAGATAAAAAAGGAGCAACAGCCTTAACTTGTGAAGGGATTTTACAAAACTTAATACATTAAAATAATTAGGGGCTTTATGCCTGCTTAAATCGCAGGCATATCGGGTTATCCACTATATCTTCTTGAGTTTTGTCAAGTCTCAGTAGGCGTTTTGGGTTTAACGCTTTATGGCGTCAACCCCAAAACACCACTTCGCTAAAACAAAACTCAAGAAGGATGCCGTTACTACCCCTAAGCCAAGACAATACAAACGTGAGCTCGATTTAAATAGCTTAGTTTTATAAAGCCGTCAAATTGAGTGATTTTTCGAAGTAAAACGAAGAAAAATTGTATCGAAATTAGGCTTTATGATGAAAATACAAGTGTTATTCTTCATCTTTTAAGTTAAAAAAACACTATATATTGTTAGTCAAACTCACGTTACAAATTTTAATTCTTGATTTAAAAGAAAATTATTAGACAAGTCTAAAAATTTATTTATTTTAGCGTAAAATTTGTATTAATGCTTAGCCTTGCAGAAGAAAATTACCTCAAAGCCATTTATCATCTTCACCATGAAAACAGCAAAGCGGTGAGCACAAATGACTTATCTTCAATTTTAGAGACTAAAGCCTCCTCAGTAACCGATATGCTTAAAAAGTTAGCGGATAAAAACTTGGTAGTATATAAAAAATATCAAGGCGTTAAATTAAGTAAAAGGGGCGAAACCACAGCTTTAAAAGTGATTAGAAAACACAGACTTTGGGAAGTGTTTTTGGTAGAAAAGCTCAATTTTAACTGGGATGAGGTTCACGAAATCGCTGAACAACTTGAACATATTCAATCCGAAAGACTCACCGATGAGCTCGATCGATTTTTAGACTATCCTAAGCGCGACCCACATGGTGACCCGATTCCAAATAAAGAAGGGCAATTTGCAGTGGCTAATAAAACCATGTTATCTGAGTTAGAAATTGGCGAATCAGGGGTTTGTGTGGGCGTTAGAGATTCTTCACCTGCTTTTTTAAATTATTTAGATAAACAAGCTATTGCTCTCGGTAAAACCCTAATTGTTAAAGAAAAAGAAAGTTTTGACCAGTCTATGCTTGTGGCCTATGACAATAAAGTTCTTCGCTTATCTGAACAGGCAACTCAAAATTTATATATCAAACCAAACTCATAAATTATGGATTCTATTATTGCATATTTTGAACAATTAGACCCCATTCTAGCTGCTTTATACGCTACGTTATTTACTTGGGGTTTAACAGCTTTAGGAGCGTCATTGGTTTTTCTGTTTAAGAAAATGAATCGTGTTATTTTTGATGGCATGCTAGGCTTTACAGGTGGTGTGATGACAGCTGCCAGCTTTTGGAGTTTATTAGCACCTGGTATTGAAATGAGTAATGGTGATGGGTTTATCAAAGTTATTCCAGCTGCAACAGGCTTCCTTGGAGGCGCTTTATTCATTTTTGCTTTAGACAAAGTTTTACCACATCTACACGTTAACTTTAAAGAAAGCCGAAAAGAAGGGATTAAAACCCCATGGCATAAATCAGTATTACTCACTTTAGCCATTACCTTGCATAATATTCCTGAAGGTTTGGCTATTGGTGTTTTGTTTGGTGGTGTTGCTGCTGGAATAGAAGGCGCGAGTATTGGTGGTGCAGTAGCCTTAGCTATAGGAATTGGTATTCAAAACTTCCCCGAAGGATTTGCCGTCGCTATGCCATTAAGAGGTTTGGGTAAAAGTCGTTGGAAAAGTTTTAACTATGGACAGCTTTCAGCTATTGTAGAACCTTTTGCGGCTGTATTAGGTGCTTGGGCAGTTTTAACTTTTGAGCCTATTTTACCTTATGCCTTGTGCTTTGCAGCAGGTGCAATGATTTTTGTTGTGGTTGAAGAAGTGATTCCTGAATCTCAACTCGAACACAATACCGATATTGCCACTTTGGGATTTATTGGTGGATTTATCGTGATGATGACTTTGGATGTTGGTTTAGGGTGAAATTTCAAACAACTATTCTGTCTTTACACGAGATTTGATGATGCTTTCAAAGAGTGGCCATGTCACGTGTTGACCTTTACGAACTAAAACGGCAGAATATACAGAAAAAGAAAATTCAAGAATATTTAAAATTACTACAACACCTAAGTAGTAAAAAAAGAGGTTTGGAATAGGTTTTTCAAAAAAGTATCTAGACAAAAACCACCATAAAGCCGTACTGTTAAAAACAAACAAAACCACCTGAGACAACAAAGATTGAATGGCATGCCATCTAACAAATGTAGTAGCACGTCTATTGGCAACGTAATAAAAAAATGTAGCTAAAAGCGCAGCAATTGGAATTGGTAAAGCGACAAATACTACCACTGTTGAAATAACATACGCATAGGAGGCTTTTTCACATTCTTCAAATGAAGGTCGATATGAAAAACTAGCCTTGTGAACCATAAATTATAATGTGGTCAGATTGAAATTTTCAAAGTTTTTTTGCTTGGTTACACCCATGATTAAAAACCAATCTATGATGGTCCAAATACCGAGACCGCCACAAGTAATTAGTTTGGCAACTCCTAAGCCAACATCACCAATCAAAAAACGATCTATTCCAAAAGAACCAATCAGTATAGATACGATTAGAATCATGGTTGGGTCTTTTAATTGAAGGGTTTGAACTTGAAATTTTTTGCTGTCATCCAATTCTAACAGCCTATCTCTTATCACAGGGATTTGATGTGATTCAAAATATTTGGCATTAGTGATGACGTAATTATCGACTTGTTGAGCATCCATATTTTATTTTTTTGACGAATTAACAACTTTTTTGTAATTTATAGAAATTTAATTTTAAATAAAACTAAAGACTACTGCGAATATTATGAATATCCATAGCATAACTTCTTTTAATTTCTTTTTGTAAAAGCGAAAAATAAAATCTCCTAAATAAACACATATAGGCATTATAGAAATTAGCCATAAACCTCCAAAACTCGAAACAGAAAACCAACTTGAAATAAAACCAAGCAAAGCTAAATACAAAAAGCACGTCGATAGTTTTTGATGATACAAGGCTCTTTTTTGTAAAACATTAAATGCTTGAAAAACAAATATTAAAACAGATAGACACCAGACGACAAAGGAAAATATTTGGGAAACAGTGTAAAACTCGATAACCTGAAATTCCCATGTAGGCCAAAAGAAATCGAGTTGTAAAGCTTTGTCATACCAGATTAAATTATATAGTTGAGTTAAAATCACAGCAGTACTCACAGCCAAAATCGGAACTAAAAAATAACGCCAGTTTGCTTTAACAAACACCAAAGTGACTACTAAAACCAAAAGTAAAACAAACAATAATGGATGATAAAACAAGCTTGATAAATACAAGAAAAAAGTGGATTCGAAAACAGCAAGTGTGGGTCTTGCTGACCTTGTCATGCTTAAAAGGCGCAATAGCCCTATTAAGAATAATATAAAAGCATAAACGATATAGCTATCTAAAACTTCAGGGATGAGAAAAACTGAAAATAACACAAAAAACAATCCGCCAAAGCTATGGCCTTTTTGAATTTCAAAATGTTTAAGGGCAAAATCAAATAAGATATAACAAGCTATCAGGAGAATATATTTTATACCTAAAACACCAACGGTCTTCCAGCTTAGAGGAAAATTTAAATTTTGAAAAACTTCTATAAAAAAAAAGAAGCTTAGCAAAAAGACCAAAACCACAAAAACAATAGGCTTAGATTGTTTAAAAAAATTGGCTATCATATCAGTCAAATGATTATTTTTGCAAGGTAATTATAATTGACAAAAGCCATGAAAGATTTTTTTGAAGGAATTGCCTCTTTGTTTCAAGATGTTTTATTCATCCCATTTGACCTTTTAAGAATTGATATTCAACCCGAGTCATGGCTTGCAGCTAATGTGGTTAACTTTATCTTTATGTTAATCGGTTTTGTGTTTTTTGCCTATTGGATGAGACAACTCAAAATCTTTAGCAAAACCGAAAATACAGAAGAAGACGAAGTGTTTTTAATATAATTTCTCTGATTATCAATTAGTGGGTTAGAGTTGAAATAAACATATTTTACAACTCAAAACTGTGTATATCAATATCTTATTTACTTTCATACCTAAATTGATAAATCTTATTTCTCAACGTTTAGCCCTGATTGAAGTGGCATCCTCTTGTTGTAAAGCTTAGCAACTGTTGGCTGGGCAGAGTGCCACAATAAGTGGTAATCCTGCCAAGTTAAACAGGTGTTTTGCTTTACGGCAGGAGATAGAACGGAAAGCAGGTTTCAGCTACTAAATCTATTTCATTTAAGTTTAAATCTTTAATTTTCAATTACCTTTGCAAAAAAATGGACGATATGAAATCGAATAAGTCGAAAGGAAAAGGAAGAAAGCCTACGCCGAAATCTAAAAAAACTTCTAAAGTTGATCAACAAATTAAAGACCCAAAAGCTGGAATGCGATTGAATAAATATATAGCAAATGCTGGTATTTGCTCCCGACGTGAGGCTGATATTTTTATAGAAGCGGGAAGCGTGAGTGTGAATGGTGAGCCTGTAACCGAAATGGGTTATAAAGTAAAATTGGATGATGAGGTCAAATTTGATGGGAGAAGCATAAACCCAGAGCCCAAAGAATATTACTTACTCAATAAACCTCAAGGCTTTCATACCTCTGGTAAAATTGAGCACCAAAACAAAACGGCGCTTAACCTCTTGCATAAAGTGACCAACGCTAAACTCGAGCCTATTGGTCGACTGGAGAATAGTGCTTGTGGATTAATTCTTTATACTAACGATGGCACTTTAGCCAAAAAGTTAGGTAATGCTAAAAAGGGCATTTCACAAGTTTATGAACTTCAGCTTAATAAAGTATTTTCTGTTGAAGCTATGGAAGCCTTAAAAGCAGGTGTGCTAATTGAAGGCTTTAAAGTTTATGTAGATGAGGTGTCATACGTCAATAATAAGTCGCACCATAACATTGGTCTAGAGTTAAAAAATATGCGACCTAAAATTGTACCAAAGTTGATGACCAAGTTAGGTTACGAAATTATCAAAATGGATCGCACCGTATTTGGAAATTTGACTAAACTCAATTTACCACGAGGTCATTTTAGAACTCTAACTAAAGAGGAAGTGATTCATTTAGGAATGCTGTAAATGTACGAGCTTACCTTGATCCAAAATTTCACAGCAGTTGTAGTCTAAAGTATTAAACCTACCGTAAGTTCATTTTTATAAGGATTTATAAAACAAATTCACTTAGAAAAGATTAAGATTTATGTAGGCTTAAATCCTTGTTTTAAATTTTATCTTTGCAAAAATTCTATAATTGCCTGAAGCCATTACCCATACTGCTAAAATTTCTTGGTTAAGTGAGTTTAAAACACTCACGAAACACCGCTTGTCTTTAAGTGTTGTGTTTTCGTCTTTGGCGGGTTATGTATTAGGGGCGCAACAATTTGAGATTTTGACCTTTGGCTTGTTGTTTCTCGGCGGTTATGCTATGGTTGGAGCATCTAATGCATTTAATCAAATCATAGAAAAGGACTTGGATGCTTTAATGAAACGCACCCAAAGCCGACCTTTACCCAGTGGGCGGATGCCAGTAAGTACAGCATGGGTTACAGCGGTAGGTTTAACTTTAATAGGATTGACCTTATTATATATCATCAATCCTACAACTGCTTTTTTTGGTGGTGTTTCTATATTTATTTATGTGGCAATTTATACGCCTTTAAAAACCAAAACGCCACTGTCTGTTTTTGTTGGAGCCTTTCCGGGAGCCATACCATTTATGTTGGGTTGGGTTGCTACTTCAGGTGATTTTGGCATCGAGCCTGGCACCTTGTTTATGATTCAGTTTTTTTGGCAATTTCCGCACTTTTGGGCTTTAGGATGGTGGTTATACGATGATTATAAAAGTGGAGGTTTTTTTATGCTACCAACAGGCAAAAGAGACACAGGCACAGCCGTTCAAATTATTTTATATTGTATTTGGACGATTGCGATATCAATTATTCCTGTTTTTGGTGTTACAGGTGACTTAAGATTGTCGCTAATTTCAGCAGGAATCGTTTTAATTTTAGGCTTAATTATGTTGTTTTTTGCAATTAGGCTTTATCAAAAAAGAGACACCAAGTCGGCTAAACAATTAATGTTGGCCAGTGTGACATATATTACTTTAATTCAATTGGTTTACGTAGGAGATAAAATATTTAGAGTATGGCTATAGAGCAGCGTTCAGAACAAGAAAAGCGAGACCGATCCAAAAAAATGATGTTGTGGTTCGGTATTATTAGTATGGTGATGACCTTTGCGGGTTTGACCAGTGCTTATGTGGTGAGTAGTAAACGTCCAGATTGGGTTTCAGACTTTGAGTTGCCCGAAACCTTTGACATCAGTACGATTGTGATAGTTTTGAGTAGCTTAGCGCTTTTCTTTTCTAAGAAATTTTTGAAATCTGATAATAGGAAACTCACCTCATTATTTTTATTTGTGACTTTTCTTTTAGGTGCTACTTTTGTTGGTTTACAAATACAAGGCTTTGAAACCTTAATTGAAAACGGCTATTACTTTACAGGAGAAACCAGCACTATTAACTCATCATATATTTATGTATTGGTGATGGCGCATTTGGTGCATTTGACCGCTGGAATTATTGTACTGACAGTGCTAATTTATAATCATTTTAGAAAACGCTACAACTCAAGCCAAATGCTTGGATTTACAATAGGTTCAACGTTTTGGCACTTTGTAGATGTGTTGTGGTTATTTTTGTTTTTCTTTTTAAGTTTCTATAAATAATAATTTTAACTATTTTTGCCTAATTCTTAAATAAAACCTAAACTATGGATACGACTGCTGTTGCAAAAACAGGAACTGAAGGAAAACTTTGGGGCGGCGGAAATCAACCGCTTAAAGCCAGTTATGGTAAATTGATGATGTGGTTTTTTATATTATCAGATGCGTTGACCTTTTCTGGGTTTTTGGCAGCATACGGCTTTTCAAGATTTAAATTTTCTACAGAATGGCCTATCGCCGACGAGGTGTTTAATCACTTCCCTTTTTTACACGGTGTAGATGCGCCGATGTTTTATGTGGCTTTGATGACGTTTATTTTGATATTTTCATCCGTAACAATGGTGTTAGCCGTTGATGCAGGTCATCATATGAATAAGAAGAAAGTAACTCTTTACATGGCTTTGACCATTTTAGGTGGGGCTATTTTCTTAGGCTCTCAGGCTTGGGAATGGTCAAATTTCATCAAAGGCGAATACGGTGCTGTTGAAACAAGAAGTGGGAAAATACTTCAATTTGTTGACGCTGATGGTAAGCGCGTGGCTTTAGAAAATGTCGCTATGGGTGAACAGGAAAGTTTAAGACAGCAACATACCGAAAGCGAAGGTCTATGGTATATGGACGAAAAAGCTTTGCCAGATTTTACTTTAGAGCAAATCAAAACAGGTTTTGCGGCGAAAGAAGATCTTAAAATTCGTACCATGA
Source organism: Bacteroidales bacterium (assembly GCA_041694175.1). Lineage (GTDB taxonomy): Bacteria > Bacteroidota > Bacteroidia > Flavobacteriales > Flavobacteriaceae > Psychroflexus. The sequence goes on along the minus strand of JASMTR010000114.1, from coordinate 5,187 downwards.
AATTGGATGAAAATGGCGAAAAAACCATTTTAGACCGTGAAACATCCTTAGATTATTTGAATAATAGAGGTATTGGTATTATTCAAGGGGCTAATTTGACTAAAAATGAATACGGTGCGCCTTTATTTGCTGACTTCTTTTTCTTTATTACAGGCTTTCACGGCTTTCACGTGTTTTCTGGTGTTGTGATATTAGTTATAATTTTCTTTAATGTTTTACTTGGCACTTACGAAAAACGAGGTAGCTATGAAATGGTTGAAAAAGTTGGTCTTTATTGGCACTTTGTCGATTTAGTTTGGGTATTTGTATTTACATTTTTCTATTTGGTTTAAAATTTTTAAAAGATATTTTTTATGGCTCACGATACAGCAACACACGATTCAAGCTCTGCAAAAAAACGCATTTGGAGTGTTTTCATCATTCTATCTATCTTAACTATTATTGAAGTTATTTTTGGCTACATTAGACCTACCTTTTTTGTTGAAACCACATTTGTTAGTATGTCTATTTTAAATTGGCTATTCATTATTCTAACCATAGTTAAAGCTTATTATATTGTTTGGGCATTTATGCATATGGAACACGAAACTAAGGGACTTAGGCGTGTTGTGGTTTGGACAGCTGTCTTTTTAATTTGTTACCTAATTGCTATTTTATTAATTGAAGGCGGCTACATTGAAGATGTTTATATCGGCGGACATATGACTTGGGATTTTTAGCGATATTCATAGTATAAAAATTGGTTAAATCATTATAAAGGCAGTCCATTTGAAGACTGCCTTTTTTTATTTTTGCACATATGAAAATTCAGAAAAAACACATAGTTCTCAGTGTATTATTTATACTGCCATTGTTTGCCTATATGTTTTTTGCCAGTGGGGTAAATAATTTTGCAAAACTTGACACGCTCACTGAAGATGTATTGATAGACGAAAGTTATGAAAGTGTTTTTAAAGATAGCCTTGTTACTTTTCAAGATAAAATTACCATTCTCAGCTTTTTAGGAGCTGATGTAAATACCAAAAAAGCTTTTGCCTTTAATCTCAAAGAAAAAATTTACGACCGTTATAAAGAATTTAAGGATTTACAATTTGTCAGCGTGATTCTCCCAGGACAAACCGATGAAATTAAAAGTTTTGTTGAAGATTTAAACTATACTTCTGAAGCTGACAAATGGTTTTTTATAGAACTCAGCGCACAACAAACCCAACAGCTTTTTAATAGCTTAGAAACAAACTTGGAGCTCGATAAATTTCAAAGCTCAAATCAAGTATTTATAATTGATAAAAACAGAAATCTTAGAGGGCGTTTAGAAGATGAAGATGGTAGTAAACGCTATGCTTACGATATGACTTCAGTAGCTGAACTCAGCGATGAAATGAATGATGACGTTAAAGTGATTTTAGCCGAATACCGTTTAGCCTTAAAAAAATACAATAAAGACGAAAAAGAAAAAGCAGAATGAAAAAGTATTTTAAATATATCGGACTTGCTTTAGTGGTTTTAGTTTTTGGTCTTTGGGTTTATAAAGAATCTCAAAGCCGTTCCGAAAAAGAAGACTTGGCCTACATTACCCTTGATGGTGAAAAGCGAAAAGTGCCACAATTTAAACTCATCAATCAAAATGGAGATACGATAACCAATCAAGATTACAACAACAAAGTTTATGTGGTTGAATTTTTCTTTTCTACTTGTCCAACGATTTGCCCTATAATGAATAAAAATATGGTACAAATTCAACGTAAATTTTATGGTGAGGATCAATTTGGAATTGCCTCTATTAGCATTGACCCTATTAATGACACTGTGGCGCAACTTAAACGTTATGCCAAAGAAATCGGCGTCAAACATCCTAATTGGTATTTAATGACAGGCAAAATGGATAAAATTATGAATTTAGCCAACAACGGATTTAACTTATATGCCAAACAAGAATCTCGAGCCGCAGGTGGTTTTGAACATTCAGGTTTTTTTGCTTTAGTTGACAAACAAGGTTATTTGAGAAGTCGACGTGATGCCAACGGCAATCCTATCGTGTTTTATCAAGGCGCGGTAGAATATGATGCCGACCAAAATCGCTATAGCGAAGAACAACAAATCGACATTTTGATTAAAGACATCCAACAACTGCTTAAAGAATAATTATGAAATCTATAATTTCGCCTAATCGCTTTACGGTCAATTTGATTATTGTGTTATCTGTAGTCGTCCCACTGGTTGTTATACTGTTGATGAACCTCGATACCAGAACCAATATTCTCGGGTTAGAGGTTGGCACCTTTCCTTTTTTTCATGCCGTCATTAATGGCTTAACGGCTATTCTTCTGTTTGTTGGTTTTTTGCTGATTAAAAATCAAAAAATGGTTTTACACCGTAATGTGATGATTTCAGCATTTGTGCTGTCGGTGGTGTTTTTAGTGAGTTATGTCATTTCAAAAATTAGCCACGAGCCAGTGCCATATGGCGGTGAAGGTTGGATACGATATTTATATTTTTTTATTTTAATTACTCATATTGTATTGTCGGGAATTATCATTCCATTGGTTTTGTTTACAATGTATCGCGGATTAACTGGTCAGTATGAAAAACATAAAAAAATTGCCAAGTGGACCTTTCCGATTTGGATGTACGTTGCGATTACAGGAGTTTTGGTATATATTTTTATGCAACCTTATTATTAAAAACACGTATATACATTTTTGTTTTTACACGTATTTTTTTATTATTTTTGAATAAAATTGGATTGTTATGAATGCAAAACTGACATTAACCATAGATAAAAAGGTTATAGAGCAAGCCAAACGCTACGTAAAAAGCGAAAACCGAAGTCTTTCTAATTTAATTGAAAATTTTTTAAAGACGGTAATCGATAAAGAAGAGCTAAGAAATGATGAAATTCACCCTGATGTAGCTAGTTTGAGGGGTTCATTTAAAATGCCAAAAAATTTAAGTTTGGACTATAAGAAAGAATTGAGAGAGGTAAAAGACAAAAAATTTTTAAAATATCTAAATGACTAAAGTATTTATAGATTCTGATATTATTATTGATTATTTTTATGATAGGCATCCATTTTCTGAAAGCGCATCAAAAGTTTTAAATTTATGTGCTAATGATAAATTAATAGCTTTTACTTCACCTCTTGTCTTTGCAAATGTTTATTATTTACTAAGAAAAACAGCTAAACACAATAAAGTGGTAGCTAATCTAAAAGGATTACTTAAATATATAAGCATAATTAATATGACTCAAAAAACAGTATTAAAAGCTCTAAATTCTGATTTTATTGATTTTGAAGATGCTTTGCAAAATTTTGCTGCTATCGAATCAAAGCAAATTGATATTATTTTAACAAGAAATGTAAAAGATTATAAAAAAAGTTCACTTACAATTTACACACCAGAATCTTTTCTAAAAATTATAAACTAAAGATTAAAATGAGTTATAAAAAACATATCACGATATTAATTTCTTTTCTTTTGATTGTGTTATCAATTGAAGATATATCTGCCCAATGTTCAATGTGTCGAGCAGTTTTAGAAAGTAATGCAGATAACTCTGCAGCTGAAGGTATCAATGATGGTATTGTCTATTTAATGGCTTTTCCTTATCTACTGATGGGCGGTTTAGGATATTATATCTATAGAACACATCAAAAGCAAAAGAAAAAGTCACAAAGCCAATCATCATAAAAAACATTTCAATGAGAAAAGTCCTTTACTTATCGACCTGCAATACTTGTAAACGTATTTTATCTGAAGTCAATACCGAAGGTTTTGAGTTGCAAGACACAAAAAAAATACCAGCATCTAAAGAAGATATTGAGTTTTTAAGACAACACGTAGATAGTTATGAGGCTTTAATTAATCGTCGCGCTCAACTTTGGCAAAAACGTGGACTTAAAAATCAAGACCTATCTGAAGAAGATTATAAAGCCCTGTTGCTGGAACATTACTCTTTTATTAAACGCCCAATTTTTATTGATGGTAATCAAGTTTTTATAGGCAATTCCAAAAAAAATGTAGAAGCCTTAAAAGCGCATTTAAGTGAATAAGCGCATTTGGGCGATTCTTGCCGCAACTGGTGCAAGTTTTATTTACGGGGTTAATCATACCTTGGCGAAAGGTTTAATGCCTGATCACATAGAAGCTTATGGGTTTGTAATGCTTCGCGTATTAGGAGCCGCAGTCATTTTTTGGCTCATCAGTCTTTTTGTAAAATCTGAACCTATTCAACGTCGTGATTGGCCTCGCATTGTCCTGTGTGCTGTTTTGGGAATGTTTATCAATATGTTGTTGTTTTTTAAAGGCTTGAGTTTATCTACACCTATTAATTCTTCAGTAATTGTAACCATTTCGCCCATTCTGGTGTTTATTTTATCAGCGGTTTTAATTCGAGAAAAAATCACTTGGCTAAAAGCCTCTGGTGCGGTTTTAGGTTTAGTCGGTGCCTTGATGTTGGTTATATTCACTACGGCTTCAACAGCCAATGCGCCCAATATTCCATTGGGCAATGCTATGATAATTGTCAATGCTTTATCATACGGTTTATATTTAATTGTTGTGCGACCTTTGACTACAAGATATAGCAGTATCACGTTGATGAAATGGTTTTTCTTGACTGCTGTTATCATCAATTTTCCAATAGGTATTCGAGAATTTACTGAGGTAGAATGGACTGCATTACCATTTTCCGCCATTTGGCGAATGGGATTTGTAGTTTTAGGGACTACTGTTTTAACTTATTTACTCAATATTTATGCTCTAAAAGAACTTTCAGCTTCTACCATTGGCGTTTTTGTATATCTTCAACCTTTAATTGCCATTGCTTTTGCCATCATCACTGGCGTCGATCGACTCAATGCCATAAAAGTGATAGCTGGAATTCTCGTGTTTATAGGCGTCTATATGGTAAGCAGAAATCGGGCAAGGAAACGTGAAAAAGTTTCGTGAGGCGATTATTTTATAAGATTATGATTAACATAGTTTTAATGTGAGTTCGACTAATAACATATATTCACTTTTAACCTAAAAGTTTAGGTTTGTTTTTCATTATAAAGCCTAATTTCAATACAATTTTTCATCGTTTTACTCAGAAAAAACCACTCAATATGTCGGCTTAATAAAATCGTGTTATTTAAATCGAACTCAGGTTTATATTTAAAACGATAGTTTATGTCCACACATTAA
>JASMTR010000113.1:0-6330 GCA_041694175.1 Bacteroidales bacterium | reverse complement strand
GAGATGGTTATTTTCAAGAAGCCGATGGCGGAACCATTTTTTTAGATGAAGTTGGTGAATTGCCCTTAACAACCCAAGTTAGGCTACTCAGAGTTTTAGAAAATGGTGAGTTTTTAAAAGTAGGCTCTTCAAAAGTTCAAAAAACTAATGTCAGAATTGTCGCTGCCACCAACGTCAATATGGCTGAAGCCATTAAAAAAGAAAAGTTTAGAGAAGACTTATATTACCGCTTAAGCACTATTGAAATTCATTTACCACCGCTTAGAGACCGAAAAAATGATATTCACTTATTGTTTAGAAAATTTGCTTCAGATTTTGCGATTAAGTATAAAATGCCCACGGTAAGATTGACCGATGCTGCCGTAAAGCAACTCATTAATTGCAGATGGCAAGGCAATATTCGTCAATTAAGAAATCTTACCGAACAACTTTCAGTTTTAGAAACCAATCGCGAGGTTGATGCCCAAACCTTATTACAGTATTTACCAGATAGTGGTAGCAATTTGCCTTCTGTCATTGAACAGAAAAAGCAAAAAAGTGATTTTAGTAACGAAAGAGAAATATTATACAAAGTCCTCTTAGATATGAAACTCGATTTAGGCGACTTAAAAAAATTGACTTTAGAGTTAATAAAATCTGATGAAAACACCGATGTCAAAAAGGAAAACCAACACCTCATCAATAAAATTTACGGTGAAAATGAAGAAGACTTTGAAACTAACGACAGCGAAAGAAACCTCAGCGACGAACAAGAGTTAGAAATCCTTCAAGTTCCAGAACACAAAAAAACACAAGCCTTAGAGCCTCATCAAGATAAATATGATTTTGCAGAAGACATTGAAGAAGAAGAAACCTTATCTTTACAAGATAAAGAATTAGAACTCATTAAAAAATCTCTCGAACGCCATCAAGGCAGACGCAAACCCGCAGCTGATGAATTAGGTATCAGCGAGCGCACCTTATATCGCAAAATCAAGCAATATGACTTATCATAAAATTATTTTGAATATCAGTAAAATTTCTTCTTTATGCTTGATAGCAATTTGTTTAAGTTGCGGAGCTTATTCTTTTACGGGTGCAGACACAGGTAACGCAGAAACCTTTCAGGTTAATTTCTTTCAAAATAATGCCCCTATTGTTGAGCCAGGAATAGACCGTCAGTTTACTTTAGCTTTGCAAGATTTGATTCAAAACCAAACCAAACTTGGTCTAACCAACTCAAATGGCGATTTAATTTACGAAGGAGAAATTACGCAATATTATGTCGCTCCTATGACAGCAACTTCTAATGAAAGAGCTGCGCAACAAAGGTTGACTATTGCTGTAAATGTTAGGTTTTACAATACTTTAAATCCAGAAAAAGACTTTGAAAAAAGATTTTCGTTCTATTTTGATTTTGGCGCAAACGAACAATTGGTTGGCTCAGTGAGAGACGAAGCCATTGACGAAATATTCTTGAGAATCACCCAAGATATATTCAACGAATCCCTTACAGACTGGTAGTTTATGGAAGTTGAAGAGCTCATTTCAAAAATCAAAGACCCTGAACAAATTCAAGCTTCAGATGAAATGGCTTTTAAAAAACTGGCCATCAACTATCCTTATTTTCAAGCTGCTCAAGCATTGCACTTAAAAATTTTAAAATCTCAAGAAAGCTTTGAATTTAAACGCTATTTAAGGTCAACAGCTTTACACACCACCAACCGTGAAATGCTTTTTGATTTTATCAACAGAACAATTGATGAGCAAGAGCAAGCCATTGAAACCATCTCAAAAAATCAAGACCAAGCAGAACTTGGAATGTCTAAGGAAGATGCCGACAAAATTAATGATCCAAATCTATTTGAAAAACGCTACCAAAAGTCTAAACAAGACAACAATAAGCACAGTTTCTACGAGTGGTTAAATTTAACTAAACTCGAACCCTTAGAGAAAAATAAAGAAGAAAAGCAAAAATCTAACCCAGAGAGACAAAAAAAAGAAGATTTAATTGATAAATTTATAAAGGAAAATCCAAAAATAAAACGTCCTGAAAAAACGGATTACTCCGCCAAAACATCAATAAAAACAGAACCTACTCAAGGTATGATGACAGAAACTTTGGCAAAAATATATTTAGAACAAAAAAAATATGACAAAGCTATTGAAGCTTATAACATATTAATTTTGAATAATCCCAAAAAAAGTGGTTTCTTTGCAGACCAAATAAAAATGATTAAAGCATTACAAGAAAAAAATTGATATGAGTACCTTTACAATATTTCTTATTCTCATCGTAATTGTAGCCTTTTTACTGGTATTAGTAATTATGGTTCAAAACCCAAAAGGTGGCGGATTATCTTCCTCTTTTGGCGGTGGCGGTTCACAACAAATTGGTGGAGTCAAGCAAACCTCAGACTTTTTAGATAAAAGTACTTGGGTTTTAGCCACACTATTATTAGTCTTAGTTTTATTATCTAATGTTAGTATTATGTCTAACAAAACATCAGATTCTAAAATATTAAAAACAGATAATCCAGCGGGAACTCAAACAGAAACTCCATCTGAAAATATCCCTACATTACCAACAGAAGAAAACGGATCATCTGAATAATTTTTAAAACATAAATAATTAAAATGCCAGCTTATGACAAGCTGGCATTTTTTTTTACCAAAATGTCAGTATTAACAGGCTGGCACAATTTTAGGGTGTGATGCTGTAGTATAATTTAAAAACTTAAATACAATGGCAATAAAAATTCAACCATTATCTGACCGCGTTCTTGTGGAGCTACAAGAAGCTGAAACTAAAACTGCATCGGGAATTATCATTCCTGACTCTGCAAAAGAAAAACCTCAACAAGGCAAAGTCGTTGCCGTGGGAAAAGGTAAAAAAAACCACGACATGACTGTGAAAGTAGGAGACATAGTTTTATATGGTAAATACTCTGGAACTGAGCTTAAACTCGAAGGAGAAGATTACCTGATGATGAGAGAAGACGATATTTTAGCAATAGTATAAATTAACAATTAAAAAAATAAAAAAATGGCAAAAGACATTAGATACAATATTGAAGCGAGAAACGGCATCAAAAGAGGTGTAGATAAACTTGCAAATGCTGTAAAAGTTACATTAGGCCCACGTGGAAGAAATGTTATTATTTCAAAATCATTTGGCGCACCAACAGTAACTAAAGATGGTGTTACCGTAGCAAAAGAAATTGAGCTTGAAGATGAGCTTGAAAATATGGGAGCGCAAATGGTCAAAGAAGTAGCTTCTAAAACCAACGACCTTGCTGGTGACGGCACAACTACTGCTACCGTTTTAGCACAAGCTATCGTTAAAGAAGGCTTGAAAAACGTTGCAGCAGGTGCAAATCCAATGGAATTAAAGAAAGGAATTGACAAAGCTGTTGAAGCCATTACTAAGAACTTGGTAGAGCAAGCTGAAGAAGTTGGTGATTCTTTAGACAAAATAAAGCAAGTTGCATCTATATCTGCCAATAATGACGAATTAGTCGGCGATTTAATAGCTCAAGCTTTTGACAAAGTTGGTAAAGAAGGTGTCATTACTGTTGAAGAAGCTAAAGGAACAGAAACTTATGTTGATGTTGTAGAAGGTATGCAATTTGACAGAGGTTATCTTTCTCCATACTTCGTTACTGATAGCGAAAAAATGACGACAGATCTTGAAGATCCATACATTCTTATCGTTGATAAGAAAATAACGGCAATGAAAGATTTAATGCCAGTGCTTGAACCAGCAGCGCAAAGCGGTAAACCTTTATTGATTATTGCTGAGGATGTTGAAGGTGAAGCTTTAGCAACTTTAGTTGTCAATAAGTTGAGAGGTTCATTAAAAATTGCAGCTGTAAAAGCTCCAGGTTTTGGAGATAGAAGAAAAGCTATGCTTGAAGATATTGCTATTTTAACAGGTGGAACTGTAATATCTGAAGAGCGCGGATTTACATTAGAAAACGCAACTTTAGACATGCTCGGTACAGCTGAAAAAGTAACCATTGATAAAGACAACACAACTATAGTTAACGGAAGTGGTAATGAAAGTGATATTGAAAACCGTGTTAACCAAATTAAATCTCAAATTGAAACTACAACAAGCGATTATGATAAAGAAAAACTTCAAGAGCGCTTAGCAAAATTAGCTGGTGGTGTTGCTGTACTTTATGTCGGTGCGGCTTCTGAAGTTGAAATGAAAGAAAAGAAAGATCGTGTAGATGATGCTTTACATGCCACGAGAGCTGCTGTAGAAGAAGGTATTGTCGCCGGTGGCGGTGTAGCCTTAGTGAGATCACTTAAGGCTATAGAAGGTCTTAAATTTGATACTGATGATGAAGGAACAGGAATCCAAATCGTTGCCAAGGCAATTGAATCACCTCTAAGAACCATTGTTGAAAACGCTGGTGGCGAAGGTTCTGTTGTGATCAATAAAGTTATTGAAGACAATATAGGTTACGATGCTAAGACTTCAACTTATGTTGATATGCTAAAAGCAGGAATAATAGATCCTAAAAAAGTAACGCGAGTTGCGCTTGAAAATGCAGCTTCAGTTGCTGGAATGATTTTAACTACCGAATGTGCCTTAACCGAAATCAAAGAAGATAATGATAACGGTTCTGGTGGTGGCGGAATGCCTCCTATGGGTGGTGGAATGCCAGGTATGATGTAATTAATCACATCACTAAATGATATAAGCCGTCTCAATTTTGGGACGGTTTTTTTATATGAAATATTCTGTAAAATGAGATTAAAAGAAATTGAATTATACTTGGATTAATCTAAGCATAAAAAATCAAGCATAGTCTTAGCAACGTTTTATTTTTTTAACGAAGTGTAAGGCAAGTAGAAACTATTTATTTGTCTTATCATAAAGGATATTTGGTATTAAACTGAGTTTGATTTAAATAACCTAATTTTATAAAGCCGCCAAATTGAGTGGTTTTTCTGAGTAAAACGAAGAATCCCGAATTAAGTCGGGAGTATCGAAATTAGGCTTTATAATGAAAAACAAACGTAAAATTTAGGATAAAAGTGAATTTGAGTTATTAGTTGAACTCAGGTTATTAGTATTATTTAAAGAAAATGAGTTTAATAGAAGCAATTAGCATTACAACACCAAAAATACGCTTCAATAAAAGGTCGCTAATATTCACGGCAAGCTTTGAACCTAAATAGCCTCCAACAACAAAAGAAACCGCTATAATTAAAGCGAATTTCCAATTCAAACCTTCTTCTGTATGATAATTATAAGCGGCAAGAAACGTTACGGGTACTGCTAAAACAGCCAGACTTGTCCCTTGAGCTTCGTGTTGAGAAAAGCCTAACAAAAATATCATAAGTGGCACCATAATGACTCCACCGCCAACACCCATCATACCACTTAAAAATCCAGATAAAATGCCGATGAGCACTAAAAATAGAATAATAGTCAAATTCATAAATTAAATGATTTGGTTAGTATTGATTTTCTTTAGGTATTTTTATTTGGTACACTTTACCTGATTTATTGACCAGGTAATTATCTCTTAACCAAGGATTGTGTATTTTAAATTGCTTATAATTTAAACCAAAACCTTTAGCAAAATCAGGAATATCTGTAATCGCCGTATCAACTTGAACGGTTTTGGTTTCAATTTGTTTGTAAAGATGATTTTCGTCAATATTAAAAGAATACTTTTCAGGGTGATTCAAAATTTCTTTAATTGCTACAATTCTAAATACATAACGTTCTGTTTCACTATTTAATAGCAAATTATAGTAACCATCTGCCTTCTGACGTTCCATTTGATTGGAGATACCTGCCATTCCTCTATTATAAGATGCCGCAGCAAGTGTCCAAGTGCCAAATTTTTCTTTTGCTTTTTTTAAATATTCACAAGCCACTTGAGTAGATTTTTCTATATGGTAACGCTCATCTACATTGCTGTTAATTTCTAAACCGAATTCTTCACCTGTTGATTCCATAATTTGCCAAAAACCTGTCGCACCTGCAGGAGAGACAACATCTGTTAAACCACTTTCTGCAACGGCAAGATATTTAAAATCATCAGGTACACCATTAGCCTTAAGAATTGGTTCAATTAATGGAAAGTACTTTTTAGCACGTTTAATTAAAAGAATGCCGTTAGATTGCCAATAGGTGTTGACTAAAAGCTCTCTATCCATACGCTCATAAATATCAGGCTGGTCAAGTGGCACAGGTTCATCTGCAAAATTTAAAGATTCAGGCACTTCTAATGAAAACACATTGTAGTTGTTTTCAAATGTCTTTTCTGGACTTTCTAATAGTGTTTTATTTTTAACTTCATCTTGATTGACAAATGAATAGCCAAT
>JASMTR010000112.1:0-8924 GCA_041694175.1 Bacteroidales bacterium | reverse complement strand
TTAGATAAAATTCTATCCTTTTAAAAACCTCAAGGTTTTAATTTACTAAAGCAAAGTTTTAAGGCCTTTATGCTAGCTAAGCATTTTGAATTAGAAAATCTATAACCCATAGACTTTATATGAGTTTAAAAAGTGATAAGTCATTTTTTAAAAAAAGCCTAATTTCGATACAATCCCGAGTATCTCGGAATCACTCAATTTGACGGCTTTTTGCAATTGAATCCTTAAATTGAATTCACATTAATTTAAACCACTTTCAAACTACACTCCAAAAATAAAGGGAAGATTTGGTTTAAAATTACACTAAAAGTGTACTAAATGTTAAAGTTTTAGATAAACTCTGATTCTGATAAATTTCTCAAACTTGAATTTGATTTAAATAGCTCAGTTTTATAAAGTCGTCAGATTGAGCCTGTCTCGCCAGTAGGCAGGTGATTTTTCGAAGTAAAACGAATAAAATTGTATCGAAATTAGGCTTTACGATTAAAATATAATTGTTATTCTTTATCTTTTAGGTTAAAAAATACATAATATGTTGTTAGCCGAACTCATGTTTTAAAGAATATTTTTGGGCATCGAGCGGACCTGCCTGCCGGTAAAGGCAGGCTATCCACTATATTTTTTGGCTTAAGTTAAGTTTCGCTAAGCGCTACCAATATTTTTTAAAAAAAAGCTTTGTTAGCACAGCTCTACTAAAAACTTAAACCAAAAAAGATGCCGTTTATATGTCTAAGCCAAGATTAAGGTTTGTTTCATCTGTCAAATAAACACATAAACCTTTGTCTTCAATTTACTTTTTAAACACAACATTAATATTGCTGATTGGTATCATATTTTAAACAACACTTACTCAATATATTTGTAAAACAAATTAGAAAACTATGTCCATCAAATATTGTTCTGCAGAAGAGGCTGTCTATCTTGTTAAATCTGGTCACCGCGTGTTTTTTCAAGGGGCGGCAATGACCCCTAAAATTATTATTAACGCCTTATGTGATCGATATAAAGAACTTGAAGAGGTTGAAATTATGCAAATGCATACCGAAGGCGAAGCAAAGTATTCGCAAGACCCTTACCAACAAGCTTTTAAAATTAATTCTTGCTTTGTGGCAGGTAACGTAAGGCAAGCAGTTAATGGCTCAAAAGGAGATTATATTCCTATATTTTTAAGTGAAATTGATCAACTTTTTCGACGTAATATTTTACCACTTGATGTGGCTTTTATACATGTATCACCACCCGATAAGCACGGCTATTGCTCGTTGGGTACTTCAATTGACGTCACTATTGCAGCCATGGAAACAGCCAAGTTGGTTGTCGCTCAAATCAACCCACAGGTGCCACGCTCGCATGGCGATGGGATTATTCATATCAACCAAATTGACGCTGCTGTCCAAGTGAATGAACCTATTTATGGGCATGATGTCGTTACTCCAAATAGTATAGAAGCTAGTATTGGTAAAAATATTGCTGAACTTGTAGAAGATGGGGCTACTTTACAAATGGGTATTGGTGCTATTCCCAATGCGGTTTTGAATAATTTGACTAATCATAAGCATTTAGGCATTCACACAGAGATGTTCTCTGATGGTATTTTACCTTTAGTTGAAAAAGGTGTCATTTCAGGTGAAAAAAAGCGAGTAAAACCAGGCAAGATTGTAACTTGTTTTGCAATGGGTTCTCAAAAGCTTTATGATTTTATTGATGATAACCCTTTTGTTCACTTTAAGGAGGCAAATTATACCAACGATACGGCTATAATTCGACTAAACCCAAAAGTTACGGCCATTAATTCAGCCATTGAAATTGATATTACAGGTCAGGTTTGTGCAGATACAATTGGGCAATTTCAATTTTCGGGTGTCGGTGGCCAGATGGATTTTATACGTGGTGCAGCCTTGTCAGATGGTGGTAAAGCTATTATCGCCATGCCATCTGTAACCAAGAATGGCGTTTCTAAAATTGTTCCTTTTCTTAATCAAGGCGCTGGTGTAACCACAACACGTGCCCACGTTCATTATGTTGCGACTGAATATGGTGTGGTTGATTTATTTGGTAAAAACATGAAACAACGCGCCCAAGCTTTAACTTCAATTGCCCATCCCGAGCACAGAGAAGCTCTTGAAAAAGCGGCTTTTGATCGGTTTGGGGAGTTTTGATTTTTATCCTTCACGTTTCATATCTGACAATCTCATATTTTTTACTTAAAACTCTCAAACTAGTTGTTACTAAGCATTCATAAGATCTTCAATTTCTTCAATTTCAATCGGGATATTTCGCATTAAGTTAAAGGGGTCGCCTTGTTCTTGAATAACGACGTCGTCTTCTAATCTAACACCAATGCCTTCCTCGGGAAGATAAATGCCAGGCTCTACCGTAAAAACTTGATTGGCTTTCATTGGTTCGTGTAACAGTCCATAATCGTGAGTATCAAGTCCAATGTGATGTGATGTGCCGTGCATAAAATATTTTTTATAGGCTGGCCAATCGGGATCTTGGTTTTGAACGTCGGCTTTGTCAAGAAGTTTTAAATCAAGTAACTCTGAAGTCATCATTTTGCCCACTTCAACGTGATATTCTTCCCAAAGTGTGCCAGGCACAAGTAGTTTTGTGGCTTCTTTTTTGACTTTGTTTACAGCATTATAAATTTGTTTCTGGCGGTCAGTAAATTTTCCTGAAACAGGAATCACGCGTGTCATATCGCTAGAATAGTTGGCATATTCTGCTCCGACATCTAATAATATGGCTTGACCGTCTTGGCATTGGGCTTTGTTTTCGATATAGTGTAAAACCGTGGCATTTTTTCCGCTGGCAATAATGGGTGTGTAGGCAAAACCTTTAGAGCGATTGCTTAAAAATTCGTGCATGATTTCTGCTTCGAGTTCAAATTCCCAAACGCCAGGTTTAGTATATTTTAAAATTCTTCTGAACGCTTTTTCAGTTATATTACATGCTTGCTGCATGGTATCTAATTCTAATTGGTGCTTAACTGAACGTAAGTCTTGTAAAATGGGATTGCTCTTAGCGACTTGGTGTGCTGGATAATTTTCCTTAAGCCATACGTTAAAACGGTCTTCGCGGGTTTTGGTATCGTGATTGGCTCGATAATGCTCATTAGTATTGATATAGACTGTATCGGCTTGCGACATCAGTTCGTGAAAAATTTTGTGAAAATCTTTTAACCAATAGACGGTTTTGACACCTGAAGTTTCAAAAGCTTTGTCTTTATCAAGCTTTTCGCCTTCCCAAACCGCAATGTGGTCATTGGTTTCTTTTAGGAATAAAATTTCTTTGTGTTTGTCTTTTGGTGCATCTGGAAATAGTACTAAAATACTCTCTTCTTGGTCAACACCACTGAGGTAGTAAATGTTTCTATCTTGTTGAAAAGGAATGGTGCTGTCTGCCCCAATCGGATATATGTCGTTGGAATTGAAAACCGCTAAGGCATTGGATTTCATTTTTGCTGAAAAATTTTTGCGGTTTTGTATAAATAAAGATTTGTCTATGGGTTGATATCTCATAAAAAATTGTTTTGCTCAAAAATACAAATTTGCTAAGGTTTCTTGTAGTGTTATTCATAAAAAATAATGGTTTATCGTGGTTCTAGTTTGCGACAGTGGTAGGAGCGGCAGCCCGTAACATAACCGGCTTAAACAAAGTCACGACAAGAAAGCGACCGGCAGGAAGCTCTTTTTGGAAGTTGACTTTGTAAGCCGGTTATGGCGGACTATAGCGGATAACACGGCTGTCGCCATTGAAATAATTTATATCTTTGAAAATAAAAATGATGAGAAAAATTGAGCATTTGGGTATTGCTGTGAAAGATTTGGGTGCAGCGACAAAAACTTATGAAAGTTTGTTAGGTAAATCGGCTTATCAATCTGAACGTGTTGAAAGTGAAGGTGTTGAAACGGTTTTTTTTAAAACTGGTGAGAGTAAAATTGAGCTTTTAGGGGCGACACGAGACGACTCGCCGATTGCGAAATATATTGAAAAACGCGGCGAAGGGATTCATCATATTGCCTTTGACGTGGCTGATATTGAGGCTGAAATTAAACGGTTAAAGTCTGAAGGTTTTCAATTGATTAGTGATAAGCCCAAAGCTGGCGCGGACAACAAGCGTATTGCGTTTTTGCATCCTAAATCCTCTCACGGGGTTTTGGTTGAGCTTTGTGAGGAGATTAGCGAATAGTTGTTTTGGTTATAGAGATTTCCTGTGTCAAAATAGATGCTATGAAATTTAAAAAAGTTCTTGTTAATTTCATTAAATGCTTTACTTTTGCAATTCTTCTCTAGCAAGAGAATACTTTTGAAATATTGGTCCTATAACTCAGTTGGTTAGAGTATCTGACTCATAATCAGAAAGTCCCTGGTTCGAGCCCAGGTGGGACCACAGAAACAAACCCTAACTAATTGATTTTTAATTTAGTTAGGGTTTTTTAGTGCTTAAATTGTACGATTTTTGTACAACAAAAAAACGCTGTTCATATGAACAGCGTTTGTAAGAAAAACAATAAATAATTTTTATTATTTAGAGGATACGAACGTTTGTAGCGTTCATACCTTTTCTGCCTTCTTCTTCAGTGTACTCAACTTGATCTCCTTCTTCAAGAGATTCACCATTAAGACCTGTAACGTGGACAAATATGTCCTTTCCGGTTTCGTCGTTTGTAATGAATCCATAACCTTTAGACTCATTAAAAAATTTAACTGTACCTTCCATAAAATAAATAAATAATTAATTAATAAAGTGCAAATATACAATTTAATTTAAGATGTTTTAATTATTTGATGTTAATAAATTATTTTTTAAGTGTTTACGTGGTTTTAAATTTCTTGCTTTCTATGTGATTTAAATTATCTAACAAATACTTTAGCTTATCTATTTAGAAAATTATTACATTTGAAATAAATATAAATGAAATGAAAATAAAATCTATTTCACTGATTGCTTTTGCTGTTTTGATGCTGGTTAACTGTAACACCAACCCTTTTACTGGTAAAAAAACAATGGCTTTTGTATCAAATGAAAAATTAATCCCAATGTCGTTTCAGCAATACAATCAAGTTTTAAATGAAAACAAAGTTTTAAAAGACACAAAGGAAGCAGAAACACTCCAACGTGTTGGCAATAAAATAAAAGTAGCTGCGGAGCGATGGCTTGACGCTAACGGCTATCAAGGCTATACAAATGATTATGAATGGGAATTCAGTCTCATTGATGATGATGTGGTTAATGCTTGGGCGATGCCAGGTGGTAAAGTGGCTTTTTACACTGGAATTTTACCCATAGCAGAAAATGAAAGAGGTATTGCCACAATAATGGGTCACGAAGTAGCACATGCTTTAGCTAATCATGGTCAACAGCGTATGAGTGCAGGCATAATGCAACAAGCTGGTGCTGTAGTTGGTTCAGTTGCTTTAAGCGATCAGGATCCTGAAGTTCAACAAGGTTTTATGACTGCTTATGGCGCAGGTTCTCAAGTTTTAGGGATGTTGCCTTTTAGCCGTAAACACGAAACCGAAGCTGACAGGATTGGTTTAACTTTAATGGCTATTGCTGGTTACGATCCAACAGATGCCTATAAACTTTGGCAACGTATGGCTAATGCTGGAAATGGCGAACAGCCACCAGAGTTTTTAAGTACTCACCCGTCTCATGATACTCGAATTAATAACCTAAAAAACTGGGCGCCTGATGCTATAGAAACTGCTAAAAAGTTTGGTGTTACTTCGTTTAAATAAAGTCTAAAGTATAACTGTATATGAAGGCAATTTTATCTAAAGGTCATCCAAAATTGCTTCATGCTTGGGCGTTTTACGATTGGGCTAATTCAGTTTATAGTCTTGTTATTTCTTCGGCTATTTTTCCTATATACTACGGCGCTTTGACTTTGGTGAAAGATGAAGGTGGTAAAGTCATCAATGACCGTGTAGAGTTTTTAGGGTTTTCTTTTAACAACGATGCCCTTATCAGCTACACCACAGCTTTTGCTTTTCTAATTGTTGTGATAATAAGTCCCATTTTAAGTGGAATTGCAGATAATTTGGGTAACAAAAAACGCTTTATGCAATTTTTTTGCTATCTCGGTGGCATGTCTTGTATTGGGTTATATTTTTTTAAGTTAGAATATTTAGGTGTTGGCCTTTTATTTTACTTTTTAGGATTAATAGGCTTTTGGGGGAGTTTGGTGTTTTATAATTCCTATTTGCCTGATATTGCTCATAAACATCAACAAGACCAAGTGAGTGCTAAAGGTTTTTCTTTAGGCTATATTGGCAGTGTGATTTTACTTTTGCTTTGCTTGGGTATGATTCTTAATTATGAGATGTTAGGTTTTGAAAGCGAAAGTTTGCCAACGCGATTATCATTTGTATTAACAGGAGTTTGGTGGATTGGGTTTAGTCAATATAGTTTTTATTATTTACCGCAGATTAAAAATGAAGATTCAAAACCACTAAAGAAAATCATTTATGGTGGTTATAAAGAGTTGAGGCAAGTGTATAGAAAAATTAAATCTGCAGACCGATTTAAACATTTTTTGACGGCTTTTTTCTTTTATAGTATTGCAGTACAAACCATCATGCTTATTGCAACCTATTTTGGTGTTAAAGAAATTCAATGGCCTAAAGGCGACGCCACGACTGGACTAATTACAAGTATTTTATTGATTCAATTGGTAGCGATTGCAGGTGCTTATTTTGCGGCGAAGTTGACAAAATATTATGCTAATGAACGTGTACTAATTGGTATCAATATCATTTGGGTTGGGGTTTGTATTTACGCCTTTTTTATTAAAACACCTATCCAGTTTTATGTTGCTGCTTTTTTTGTTGGACTAGTCATGGGTGCTATTCAAAGTTTGTCGCGTTCAACTTTTTCAAAATATATTCCAGAAACGGAAACCGATACCACTTCATTTTTTAGTTTTTACGATGTTACTGAAAAAATAGGTATCGTCATTGGTATGAGTATTTATGCCTTAATTGCCCAATTAACTGGGAATGTACGCTATGCCATTTTGGTGCTTTTGCTTTGTTTTGTGTTTGGAATTTATAAACTTTTTCAAATTATAAAACTATCTAAATGATAGAACCCTCTCATTTTTAACATTATAATGGATACTTGAAAGCCTAAAAAACTTATTTTTACTCTGATAAAATGCTTTATATGAGTTTGAATCTTAAATACTTATTCTTTTTAAGCTTTATTTTTCTGACAGTGTTGTCTTGTTCAAACGAGCCTTTTGAAGGTGAGCTTAATTCAGTAGACCCAGAGGTTGGTATCGGCTCAGAAGATGAAAACCCTGATAATGATGAAGAACCTACAGAAACTATTTACGCCACTGCAAAATTGGATGGCGAACCTTTTGTGGGAAACCTATTTGAAGTTGAAAACATCAATGACAATGCTATACGTTTATCTTTTTTTTCAGATTTAGAGCAACAAATATTTATAATTTTACCTACAACACCAATAGAGGGCGTTTTTAATGTGACTTCTACCGAAAATTCTGAATTTATGTATTCAGGTGCTTTTATTAATTCGGTGGGTAATGTTTCTGAAAGCACTTTCAATTCTATTGCAAATTCTGGTACTATTTCAATATTAAACTTTAATGAGCAAACGGGCGAATTAAAAGGGGCATTTGCATTTGATGTTGTTACATTCAACAATAATGGGATAGTGATTTCCGAAGGGGAATTTGAAGTGATTTTGGAATAAAAGTTTTAAAAAATTTACTCAAAAATCGCCTTCACAATCGTCATAATCCCTTTAAAAATGCAAAACATCGCACCAAAAAAAGTAAAAATATTCCTTGAATACAGAAGGTAAATGTAAATACCACTTTAACTTTAAACGTTAAAATAAAGTTAAAAGCACTTATCTATCTCTCTCTCTCTCTCTCTACTTTAGCAAAAGTTTCTGTTTAACTTTTTGTTATGAAAAAAATAATACCCCTATTTGTTTTATGCTTAATTTTAGCTTGTGAAAAGGATGATCAAGTTATCAGTACAATTGAAAATAATAAAGAAAACTCTATAAAATTAGAGTATGTATCTAAAGAAGCTTACCAAGACAAACCAGAAGTCAACAAAGTGATAAAGCGATTTAGCTTAAATAAAGCCCAATATTTAAAGAGCAGTATCGGTCAAGATAGATATGATAATATTTTAGCAAAAACGACTTATTTACCAGAATATGACGTGACCATAGAAGAAGATTATGTAGCACATATACAAGCAGGCGATTATGAATCTTTTACCTACCAAATCGTAAACACTTACATTGATGACGAATTGCATAATTTGTTTTTGAGCAAACGAAATGACGGCTCTTACGATTCATTTATCCTTAAATACCCACTTTCAGAACATCAGAAAACGCAAATTGAAAATGGTATAATGCCTGATGATCTAGACAGTAATAATTTTGAAATTATTTCTACTGAGAACACGATGAACAGCCAAAACTCAACCTCACAGTTTGATCCTTGTGAAGATTATCCCTGTACGGGTACTTTTAATGGAACATTTTATGTCATGTTTGGACCTAATCAATGTCATACTGTAGATACCGAGATGGTTAATGGGTCTTGGATAATCTCTTATCCTATGACGGCATGCCCACCGGAATTTACAGCTACGGATAGTGGCGGGACAGGTGGAACTTCAGGTGATGGAACTTCAACAACTAGTCCGGGTACAAGTAATGGAGGAACAGACTCAGATGGCGATCAGACGGATAATTGCCCAGGTTGCCCAGATGAAAATGACCCCGTAAATGGAGGTACGACTTCCAACGATGGTAGCACCACAAATCAGGATGATGACACTTCAAATAACGCTGATGATGATGAAGAGGAGTCGTGTATTCCTTTTGGGGAAGCAATTAATGGGTTTTACGCTTGTGATGCGACTAC
>JASMTR010000111.1:0-4047 GCA_041694175.1 Bacteroidales bacterium | reverse complement strand
AATGTTAAAACTTAAAATTAATATTTTTTTGGGATTCAAAAAACAGTCAAAAATTTAAGATGAATTTGAGTGTTTTTAAATTCTATATTTTGCGTGTCAGACCCTCCATTGGCGAAGATAAGCCTTAATACACCAGCCTGGGTTTCTATACCAAAACCAACACCTAAACTGTACAGATTTTCGCTAAACCGATTGATGTCATTTTCGTAAAAACCATAATCTAAAACACTATGAACATACAGATTTGACCCCAAAATATAGCGATATTCAGTCTGAACGGTGCCAAATAAGTTGGCAAAAAAGCGATTTTCGGCAAAACCCCGTATAGAATTGATACCACCAAAACGATATAATTCATTATTGAAATATTGATCTGAGTTTAATAAACCAGAATTTATACCTATATATATGTATTGTCTTTTATCAAGTTTAAATATCTGCCGCGCTTCTAAACTTAAATACTGTTGGTCCTCATCTAAATCCTGAGATTGACGACTTCCAATACCAAAACTCAAATTGACGTATTGAGCGCTTAAAAATAGATTTGAAAATTGTTTAGGATTGTTATAAACGCTACTGATACCGAATCGGTTTTTATCAAAATCTTGTATATCACTCCGTTCATTGTCGTCTAACAAATTTGTCGAGGTTTCAAATTCAGCCGTAAAACCTACATTAATATTTTGAGTGACTTGATAATCTAACTTGAGTCGCTGGGTGTTATTAGAAAAAGTAGAATCTTGTTTAAAAAAACCTAAGCCTGCTTCGAGGGAAAAACGTGACTTAAATATATAAGGTAATCTCACTCCAACATCAAACCATTCTTGCGCGTTACCGTCATTTTTGTAGTTGAGATTGATTTCTTCTCCGCCGTGAAAGTTATTAATGAGTGTTAAATCAATATTACCATTGAGTTGAAAATCATTTTCATCTGAATTGTTGAAGCCTAAAAATCCATCAAAACTATTGGCTTGCGAGCGTTTTAGATACAGAAACAAGTTGGTTGAATCTTTGGTGAATTGAACCTGTGGACTTTTAGATTGATTGACAAACCTCAGCACATCTATTTTTTCTGACTGTTTAATCAACTGTTCTCTATTAAAAGTTGAGCCTATTTTTAAATTTGCATAATTTTTCAAAAAGACTTTAGGAAATTTATCATAACCTCTTATTATGATTTTGTCTAAAGTTCTTTTATTAGACTCATAAAGATCTAATTGAGCAATAACGGTATCACTTTTATTAAACTCTATTTCTTTTAATCTGATTTGACTAAAGGGTTTGCCTTGTTGAGACAATTGATTTAAGATAGTATATAAGGTATTTGATAGGTTTTCAACTTCAACATAAGGTTCTGTATTTTTAAAAACATCTGGAAAAGCAGAATGGTTTTGCAGATAAACTGTTTTGTATTGTTTCCTTAAGTTAAACTCAAGCTGAAAAACAGAATCATTTATAGATTTTATCTTTTTTGTTCTTAGATTTAAATATCCTCTGAATTGAAGTTGGTTGATGAGATCATTTGAAGCATTTTTTAGACTTTCAAAATCTTTAAAAGATTTGGAAGGACTCAAAGTCTTGAGCAAACTATCCTGTTTCACATCTTCTGAAAATAATTTTAAATACAATCCTTGGGATGAAGCAGAACTCAACCATAAACCTAATAATAAGATAAAAAAAGACCTCATACATATTTTAACGCTCAAAGCTATCAAATGGTATGAAACAATTTAGAATCCAAAAGAGACAGTTAAAAATAAATTTGAAATATCTGATTCTACTTGAGCTGTTTGATCTAATCCCGTTTGAAATAAGCGGTCATTGCGGTCTATTGAAGCTAAACTATAGGCCAAATCAATATTAACATTATCTATGGAATAGCCAAGTCCTAAAGTATAACCTTCTAAATCACCTTGAATAAAATCGTCTTCATAAGGGGTTTCTTGTAAAAAGTAACCACCTCTAAATTTGAATTGTTTAAAAACATATTCTCCACCAATATTTAAGTTAGCTGCCGAAGTCAAGTTTTGTTCAATTCCTGAATTTAAAAACTCAAGACTATTTGATGTGAATTTAGCATTTGAATAATCTTGAATACTATAATCAACACTCAACAAACCACTACCTCCAAATATATAAGATAATCCCGCTGTCCATTTACTGGCTGTTCTGTAATTGTAGTCAGGAAAAATATTAAGCACATTAGGGTCAACACTTGCTGACCCAAACTCATCACTTCCCGTTCTTATAAATTGAGTGGTTTCATCAGAAACATTATACCAGGTCGGCGAATCGTAAGACAGAGCTGCTCTCAGCTGGTTTGTGATTTTAACAATACTTCCTAACTGAAAAGAAAAAGCATTAGCCCGTGTTCTCAATCTATTATCAAAACGAATACTGTTGATTTCACTCGTTGGGTCTGAGTTAGATTCAAAAAATGAAGTAAACCTATCATACTCCATATAATGCGCATTGAGATTTAATCCGAAATAAAAGCGCTTATTAAGTTCAACACTTGCATTAAATGAAAATTTACCATTATAGCCATCTTCTTGAATAAAATAATCCTGCAAAAATTGGTTTGCAGTGACATTTGAGATATAGTTTGTATTATTAAAATCATCTGGATTTTCAGGATCAAACACAAAAGACTGAAAGCCTAACAAGGCATTTTGAGCAACAACGCCTTCGGTTTCTCCTAAAAATGTATATAAATCTGAAACAGATTCTCCACTTAGGGGAGTTAATAAATCTAAAGGAATACCATCTGCGCTGTCGAGAAAAAATTGATCTATAGATTGATTATTGTTACCTCTTGCCACGTAGGAATCATCAAAGTTAGCAACTTGTTCATAAGTAAAACCATAAGCATATTTTGACAATGTTGCATCATCATTATTGGCTGCAAAAACAAAAACGATTCCTGCCTGATTTAAATCGAAAGTCGTGTCCGATTCGTCAGTAAAACCATCGGTAAAATTGACATCATTATTTTTGATATTAAGGTTTAGTGTTCCTGAGGCATGATTCGTAAGAAACACAGATGAGCCAGCTGGATTAAGCTTAAGCGCAGACAAATCGCCACCCAAAGAACTAAACGCACCTGCCATCCCTGTATATCTTGCTGTTCCCATAAGATCTTGTCTTGAGAATCTTACCGCATCCGTTATATCCTGAGCAAAAACTATACTAATTGGAAGACAAACCAATAATATTAAAAATCTGAATTTCATATTTTCGGTTATTAAAAAACTGCCTGAAAATCATTGAAATTTTCAATTAAATTACCAGACAGTTAAATTAACTATTAAACTTATTATCTTCTACCACCTCGACTACTTCTTCCGCTGCTTCGGCTACCAGAAGATCTGGAACTACTACTTCTGCTAGAACTTCTTACGTTTGAACTACTACTTTTTGGAGAACGAGTAGTACTTGTTCTAGGCGTATAACTTCTATTACTTCTTGTACTTCTTCTATTTATTGAAGAATTATTCCGCGTGGAGTTTCTGTATATACTCTGGTTAGAATAACTTGAACGTGATCTTCTTGTCGTTGTTGTGCTTCTATCATTTGATCTGCCGTTTCTTACTCTAGCATTCACATTGCTAGAGTTTCTTATTCTTCTGCCATCAGCGTTTACATAACTTCGGTTACTGCGAGCGGAATTTATACGACTTCTATTATCTGAAGATCGTCCTCTTATATTCTGGTTACTTCTTACACCTCTTCTTGAGTCAAAATTAGAACGTCCTCTGTTTAATGCTAAAGCATTATTTCTATAATTATTGTGATAAGCATAGCCATTATAAGGATTTCTATAGCCGTAAAAGTAAGGCGAGTAACCTGCCCAATAAGGACCAAAGCCATATCCAAAGCCACCCCAATATGGATTACCATATACAAATGCATTGTGATATCCAAAACCGAAACCAAATCTTGGTCCATAAAATCCGCCAAATCCAAATCCAAATCTGTTGTAAGGACCATACCACGGACCAAATCCGCCGTAAAACCCACCCCAATAAGGGCTAAATCCATTATCAA
>JASMTR010000110.1:0-10425 GCA_041694175.1 Bacteroidales bacterium | reverse complement strand
AGCCGCCCAAATCGCAATAAGGCCTAAAATAAAAAAAGTTAAACTCATCAAGGCATTTTCAAAACCAAAAGCAATGATTATCAGAAGTGTAGCTGACACAAAACTTAAAATAGAGGTGATAATTAAGCCTGTTTTAAAGTTCGCTTTTGTGATTTTGCCACTTTGAAATGCACGTTCAGGCCCAAGGCGTTCATCATTATCTGTGCCTTTAACGCCATCGCCATAATCGTTGGCAAAGTTGGACAAAATTTGAAATAACAATGTGGTCAAAATAGCCAAAGCAAATATCAACCAATTAAAACGGTTATGATATACAGCATAGCCACTACCCACTAAAATTCCAGAAACTGATAAAGGTAATGTTCTTAGTCTTGCTGCATTTACCCAAGCTGAAATCTTTGAACTCGCCATTTATATTCCTGTATAATTAAAAGGTGTGATTTGTTTTAATTCTGCTTTTACTTTGTCTGAAACGTCTAAAGTTTCAATAAAACTAGCTATACTTTTAGCATTAATTTCTGTATTAGTCCGTGTTAAAGCTTTTAGGGTTTCATAAGGATTAGGATAATTTTCTCGTCGTAATATAGTCTGAATTGCCTCGGCAACTACTGCCCAATTTTCTTCTAAATCCTGGTGAATGGCTTTTTCATTTAGTAATAATTTACCTAAACCTTTTAAAGTTGACTTAATAGCGACAAGTGTATGAGCAAACGGCATACCAATATTGCGTAAAACCGTACTATCCGTTAAGTCACGTTGTAACCTACTGATGGGCAATTTAGCTGATAAATGTTCTAAAATAGCATTGGCTAAACCTAAATTACCTTCGCTATTTTCAAAATCAATAGGATTAACTTTATGTGGCATTGCTGATGAACCAACTTCTCCTTTTTTAATTTTTTGTTTAAAATAACCCATCGAAATATAAGACCAAACATCTCGGTCTAAATCTATTATGATGGTATTGATGCGTTTCATCACATCAAACAAGGCTGCAAGATTATCGTAATGCTCGATTTGTGTGGTTGGAAATGAATAAGATAGACCTAAATAGTTTTCTGTAAAATTTTTACCAAAAGCTTTCCAATCTTGTTTAGGGAATGCCAGATAATGCGCATTAAAATTTCCTGTTGCACCGCCAAATTTGGATGAAAAAGGCACTTGTAGTAATTGTCTTTTTTGCTCGAGCAAACGAATGGCAAAAACTTTTATTTCTTTACCTAAACGCGTAGGTGAAGCTGGCTGTCCGTGTGTTTTTGCCAACATAGGGATGCTTTTCCAGTTTTCGCTTAATTCTAATAATTTAGAGATTAATTGATCTAAAAAAATCAAATAAACCTTTTCTACAGCTTCTTTAAGTGATAATGGAATACTTGTATTGTTAATATCTTGAGATGTGAGTCCAAAATGGATAAACTCTTTAGAGTTGGCTAAGCCGAGTTGTTCAAATTTTTCTTTTAAAAAATACTCCACCGCTTTAACATCGTGGTTGGTGACCTTTTCAATAGATTTAATAGATTCGGCGTCCTTTAAATCAAATTTTTTATAAATCTGGCGCAATTCATCTTTTTGATTTTTATTTAAACTTGGTAAGGCCGATAAGTCTAAATCAGACAGGGCGATAAAGTACTCTACTTCTACCCTAACCCGATAACGAATCAGTGCATATTCACTAAAAAAATCATTGAGTTCTGAAGTTTTAGATTGGTAGCGTCCATCTATTGGCGAAATGGCATTTAATGCACTCATATATAAAAATTAAGATTTGAGTAAAATTGATTTTAATTCTTCCATACCAGCTGTAGCTGATTTTGCAAAAATACGAAGTTTTGAGCTTTCCTTGATACCAGGTTTAGGATCTATGAGATAAACAGGAATATTAGGTTTAGCGTAATCCATCAAACCTGCTGCGGGATAAACTTGAAGTGAAGTTCCTTTAACAATTAAAATATCAGCAGTTTCTACTATTCCAATGGCTTTAGTCATCATAGGAACTGCTTCGCCAAACCAAACTACATGTGGCCGGAGTTGGTTACCTAAATCATCGGTATCTCCCATTTGTAAATCTTCTTTCCATTCTATCAACCGATTAGAATTGTTGATAGGTCTCACTTTAAAGAGTTCGCCGTGTAAGTGTATTACTTTTGTGCTTCCTGCTCTTTCGTGCAAATCATCTACATTTTGAGTTACAATTTCTACATCAAAATAATCTTCTAAATCAGCTAAAATTTGATGGGCTTTATTAGGATATACAGTCTTAAGTTGGCGTCGTCTTTGGTTGTAAAAGTCCAAAACCAAATGCGGGTTCATTTCAAAAGCTTGTGGTGTAGCAACTTCAGTGACATCGTGACCTTCCCATAAACCGTCTGCGTCTCTAAAAGTTTTTAATCCACTTTCTGCACTGATACCAGCGCCTGATAGAACCACAATTTTGTTTTTATAAGAACTCATTCAGGGTTAATCGCTTTGTAGTTTTCGTAGCAATTGCTTATAGCGTCTAAGAGTTGCAAATCATTTGCATTTTTTATGTATTCTTGCGAATAGTTACAACGCTTTAGAATTTTTTCAATATCGGTAACTGAAATTTGTAAAACCGCAGATAAGGTTTCACGATTGTATTTATCTACAAGTAAATCTCTAATAGATTTATCTTCTTTCATCTGTCGCAATTTTTTCATTTGTTGCGGTTTTTTACCAAACACTTTATACAGCAAATCTGTCGGGTTAAAAATAGCATCAAGTGTTTTTGAAAATGAACTCTTCTGATAATTTCCACCTTCGTAACCGTAATCTAAGCCTGAGATTTGATATCTAAAATTATCGTAAACAGGAATATTTTTGGCGTCAATTTCTAAATAACCTGTGAGTTTAATTTCTTTAACGGTCACTTCTTCCAAAGCAATAGCCACTTCGGTCATTTTCACTTTAACCTCGCCGTATTTGATCCAATCTTCGGTAACTTTCACCTGCATAGACTTAAAGCCTACGTAAGAAAAATAAAGTGTGTCATTGATTGAAGCTTTTATAGAAAACTTACCATTTAGGTTAGAAACTGTGCCTTTTACGGTATTGATATTAATGATGTTAGCATTAGATAACGGCCTATCATTAGCTGCGTTAAGTACTTGACCTTTTATATCGTAGATTTCTTCGTCTTGTGCGAAAAGAGATAAATTGCACAAAAAAAAGAAAAGACTTATAAGAAATATATTTTTCATCGGTCTAAAATAGTTAAAATCAAACAAAGGTGAAATTTATCCTTTAGACTTAAAGCAAAATTAACAGATTAACGTTTTCGGCGACGTTCAATAGATTTACTTTTACTGTCGCTTCTGCCTTTTCTGTGTGGTTTAGAACCAAAGTCTTTTTTGCGTTTAAAATTACCTTTTTTGCCACCGCGACCTTTGTCTTTTGTGATTTCTACATTAACAGACCGACCTTTAAAATCAAAATTTTCAAAAGTTTTAAACACTTTATCTTCTTGTGATTTTGGAGTATTAAAAAACGAAAATGTATCTTTTACATCAACTTTACCAACATCATCGCGACCTAAGTTCAAGTTTTCTTTCAGAAAATCTTTTAGCGACATCCAGTTAAACCCATCTTTTTCTCCAAGATTAATAAAGTAGCGATTTTCATCACCAAAAGATTTACCACCTCTTGAAGAGCGGTCGCTTGACCTGTCTTTATGTGCTGTGCTTTCTAACTGTTCAACACTCGGTGCATGTTTATAATAGTTATAAAATCGTGTAAACTCTACACTAAAGAATTTTTTAATCAATTCACTTTTATCTAAATCTGCTAAAGCTTCTTCTAACTTTGGTAAAATCACATCAATATCGTGATTGACTTCTGTATTTTTGATATTTTCAGCGAGATAAAACATCTGGCTTTCGCATATTTCTTCTGAAGTTGGAAGTTTCTCAGCTTTAAAGCTTTGACCAATGATACGTTCAATGCTTTTAATTTTGCGCTGTTCACTTTTGGTAATAATAACAAAAGATTTACCAGTTTTGCCAGCTCTACCTGTTCTACCACTTCGGTGAGTATAGATTTCGGTTTCGTCAGGTAGTTGATAATTGATCACGTGAGTGATATCATCTACGTCAATACCTCTGGCAGCAACATCAGTAGCCACAAGCATTTGGACTTGTTTGTTTCTAAAGCTTTTCATCACCAAGTCTCTTTGGTTCTGACTTAAATCTCCGTGCAAAGCTGCGGCGTTGTAACCATCTTCAATCAGTTTTTCTGCGACTTTTTGCGTGTCGCGTTTAGTTCTACAAAACACAACAGCATATACATCAGGGTTGGCATCAACCAAACGTTTTAAGGCGCTATATCGGTCTCTCGCACTAACTGTGAAGTAGGAATGACTCACGCTTTTAGTAGAAACATTACGCTGACCTACAGTGATTTCTACAGGCTTGTTCATAAATTTTTTAGCAATACCTGAAACTTCTTTAGGCATTGTTGCGCTAAATAACCAAGTGCTTTTCTCTTTTGGACTATGAGATAAAATTTCTGTGATATCTTCATAAAAGCCCATATTGAGCATTTCGTCGGCTTCGTCTAAAATACAATATTCAATTTTTGAAATATCTATGATTTTTCTTTTAATCATATCTTTCATACGACCCGGTGTAGCCACAATAATTTGAGCGCCTCGGTTAATTTGTTTGGCTTGGTCTTGTAGACTCGCCCCGCCATATATAGCAACAATATTGAGTTTGTTGATGTATTTGGCATATTGCTCAAGCTCGTTAGTGATTTGTAAGCACAATTCACGCGTTGGCGATAAAATTAAACCTTGCGTTGTTTTTTGATTGGCATCAGTCAATTGAAGTAAAGGAAATCCGAATGCAGCAGTTTTACCCGTACCTGTTTGAGCAAGCGCAACCAAGTCAGTTTTTTGCTCTAAAAGAATTGGAATACTTTTGATTTGGACGTCACTTGGGGTTTCAAAACCTAAGTCGGTAATGGCTTTAAGAAGGTTATCTTGTAAGCCTAAGGAAGAAAAATTTGTCATAAAAATAAAATGAGTGCAAAGATAGTTTATTAAATTTTTAAAACACTATCATTTAAGAACTTTCATGCCGTACATGTTTTAATCTGGATTTTTACTATTAAAATTGTATTTTATAAAAAATTTAAAATCTCAATTTACTTCAAAATCAATTCAACATGAAAACAGTTTTAATTACAGGTGCCACGAGTGGAATAGGCTTAGCCACGGCAAAAAAGTTAGCTGCTGAAAGTGACTACAAACTCATTGTTTGTGGAAGAAGGGATATACGACTATCAAAACTCGTAAAACAATTGAGTCCAAAAGTGAAAATCACAAGTTTGAGTTTTGATGTGCGGGACAAGCAAGCGGTTATATCAGCATTAAATTCACTTCCTGATGAGTTTGAAGCTATTGACGTTCTTATTAATAATGCCGGTAACGCACATGGATTGGATCATATTCAAGACGGTAGTTTAGAAGACTGGGATGCCATGATAGACATAAATGTTAAAGGCTTGTTGTATGTTTCACAGCCAGTTATAAAATCCATGCTTAAAAGACAAAGTGGGCACATTATAAATATTGGATCAACTGCAGGAAAGGAAGTTTATCCTAAAGGCAATGTTTATTGTGCCAGCAAACATGCTGTTGATGCTCTTAACCAAGCCATGCGTTTAGACTTAAATGATTATGGAATACGCGTCGGCGCAATTAATCCAGGCTTAGTAGAAACAGAATTTAGTAAAGTCCGCTTTAAAGGAGATGCTGAAAAGGCTTCAAATGTTTACAACGGCTATCAAGCTTTAAAACCGGAAGACATAGCCGACATTATTCACTTCTGCATCTCACGACCATATCACGTTAACATCGCTGATCTGGTTGTTTTGCCAACCGCACAGGCCAGTAGTATGATTATAAAAAAAGAGTTGTAATAGATTTTAATATTAGATTTAGCACAAGAATTTAGTAAAAAGGTTGAAAGCGTAATAGAAGCAAAATTTCTCATAAACTTAAACTACTCAATATAATGACAAGTCAACTTTTTTTTCTTAAAACAATTCAAATAGAAAATATATATTAAATATTTCACTCCATAAAATTTGCGTTTATTCAAGGATATAAATTTTAGACCATTTTAATTATTCAAATCTACTTGCCTGTAGTCCTTGTCAAAGTATATATATCCTCTCGTCTATCTTTTAAATTCCGTACACTTCCAAAATTATGTAATTCTGTAAGGTCATCAAGATTGACATCGGCAATCAAAATCATTTCGGTGTTGGGCGTGGTTTCTGCTTTTACGCCATTGCTTGGAAAAGCAAAATCTGATGGTGTAAACACTGCCGATTGTGCATACTGAATATCCATATTATGAACTTTAGGTAAATTGCCCACGCTTCCTGCTATGGCAACGTAACATTCATTTTCTACAGCTCGAGCTTGAGCACAGAGTTTAACACGTGAAAATCCGTTTTGTGTATCAGTTAAAAATGGAACAAATAATATATTCATGCCCTCTATAGCAAGCAGTCTTGATAACTCTGGAAACTCAACATCGTAACATATCAAAATACCGATTTTACCACAATCTGTATCAAAGGTTTTGAGTTGATTGCCTCTTTGCATTCCCCAAACTTTAACTTCATCAGGTGTGACATGAATTTTTTCAAAACGCTCAATATCTCCATCGCGTTTACAGAGATACCCAACATTATATAACTTATCTTCTATAACCTCTGGCATGCTGCCTGAAATAATATTAATATTATATGCAATAGAAAGTTCTGTCATTTTCTCTTTGATTGGTTGAGTAAATTTAGCCAATTCTCTTATGGCATCAGGCTCGCTCAAATGGTTGTATTTCGCCATAAGCGGCGCATTAAAGAACTCTGGAAATAGCGCGAAGTCTGACCTGTAGCCAGAAAGTGATTGAACAAAATATTCGACTTGGTGTAGCAAATCTTCTAAATTAGCGTAAGAACGCATTTGCCATTGTACCAAACCAAGACGCACTTCAGTTTTGTTGGTAGAAGGTTTTACAGAATCCTTTGTAAAATACATATTATCCCATTGCATCCAAACGGCATATTCTTTTGAGTCGGTATCACCTTCTAAGTAATTAGACAAAATCCGAACGGGTC
The DNA here is from genome assembly GCA_041694175.1 of Bacteroidales bacterium. Classification (GTDB taxonomy): domain Bacteria; phylum Bacteroidota; class Bacteroidia; order Flavobacteriales; family Flavobacteriaceae; genus Psychroflexus. The sequence goes on along the minus strand of JASMTR010000110.1, from coordinate 3,279 downwards.
TAAAATCATTTGATAGTTGAAAGTTTAAAACCGGGTCTTCAAGTTCCTTAAAACGCACTTTTTCAATATATTGTCTTGGTGTTAAGGAACTTGAGAATTTATGATAGTTAGGAATTCTACCACCAAATACGATACCTTTAAGGTTGAGTTTTTCACATAATTCTTTACGGTAATCATATAATCTTCGTCCTAATTTTAATCCTCTATATTTTTTTTTAATAATAATATCTATGCCATAAAGCATGTCGCCATCGTTATTGTGGTATTTAAATTTGGCGTCACCAGCAACGTCATCATAAGTATGCTTGTTATCAATTTTTGAAGAGTCTACTATAAGTGAAAAAGCACAGCCCGCAATTTCGCCGTTTACAAAAAGTACGATTTGTCCTTCAGGAAATTTTGAAATGAGTTGTTTTAACTCACTTTTTTTCCAATATGCATCAGGAGCATCGCCGTAAATTTCAATAAAAACTTCTTTCAGTTCTTCAAAATTAGTTAATGTAAGATATTTTAATTCTACTTGTTCTATTTTGTTATCCATAAATTTCTAATCAATTTTAATCAAACGAATTTAATCTTTCTTAATAACTTAAAACTCAATTTAACAATGAACTACTATCTCTTTTATTATTTATTAAATTTAGTTTAAAGATTAATTAAAAGAAAACTTCTTAAATAATACATTAGAAACGCTAAAAAAAACGATAAGAATTGACTAAAACAATGCGTGTACTCGAAAGAATTCTTTCTACAATTTCACAATTGAAGTAACGATGAGTATTATACTCGAAAACAATTTAGAATCGTAAGCAAATACTCCAGAAAAATATTAATTGAAAAGATTAAAGTTTTTCATCAGAATAACGCAGACCGCAATATGGGCAAAACCTATCAGAATAATCTAAGTCATGATTACAGTTTAAGCATTTCTGGTTTCTGTATTTACGCACTGAATTCATAAGACATTTAAGCTAATTAAAAAAATATCTTAAATTATAACATTAATAATATTAATAGTTGATATTAATTTCATTTATAAATATTTATATTATTGTTAACATTATATAATAGTAATACTTTTATATTAGCGATTTTTATTTTTGAATAATGAAAAATCTACTATCATCTTTAAGATTAAATATTAGCTCATGCTTATATTTAAAAGACCCAGAAAGTTCTGATTTGGGCCAAAAAATTTTAACTCAAAGTATTGAGATGATACACCAATTGGGTATTGAAGATTTTAATTTTAAAAAGTTAGGCGTTAAAATAGGGTCTAACGAAAGTTCTATTTATAGATATTTTGAAAATAAATTCAAACTGCTGCAGTACCTATCCGCAATGTATTGGGGTATTCTTGAATATAGACTCGTTATAGAAACCAACGCTATTGAAAATAACTTAACAAAACTCTTAAAGGCTATTGAGATACTGACGTTAAAGCCTGAAAATATTGACTCATATTCAAATTACAATCAACTCAAGTTGAGGGATATTATTATTGAAGAATTTACAAAATCTTATCATCACAAAAATATTGATAACGATGAAGAGAATTTTAAAATCTATAAACGTTTAATCTTGAGAATCGTTGAAATGATACATAAAGTTGACCCAAATTACAACTTTCCAAAGGCTTTAGCTTGTAATATTGTAGAAGGTGCACTGCAGCAATATTATACACAAAGACATTTTAAATCACTGACTGATCAAAAAACCGAAAATCAGGTATACGATTTTTTTATAAACTTAGTTTCAAAGGTTTTAAACCCTTAACATTAATCTATTATGACACCCTGGACGAGACTATTAAATTTACTGCAACTTGAACGAAAAGATATCTTTAAGATTTTGCTCTATGCCGTTTTTGCTGGATTAGTAGGCCTGTCTCTTCCTCTTGGGGTTCAAGCTACGATCAACTTAGTTGTTGGTGGGCAATTCAATGCGTCGATTATCATTTTAATTAGCCTTGTGCTTTTAGGGGTTATTTTTCAAGGAGTTCTAAGATATATGCAGTTAAGAGTAGCAGAGGATTTACAACAGCGTATTTACACTAGGTCTTCATTTGAGTTTATTTATAGATTCCCACGTATTCAATCTCAGGCTTTAGAGGGTTATTACCCACCTGAATTAGCCAATAGATTTTTTGACACTATGGTTATTCAAAAAGGTTTACCTAAAGCCATTATAGATTTTTCCGCATCCTTATTGCAGATTATTTTTGGATTGATTTTATTATCCTTTTATCATCCATTTTTTATTCTCTTTGGTATTTTCTTAGTCATTTTACTGTATGTAGTTTTTAAATTTAGTGTGCCGTTGGGTGTTCAAACAAGCTTGAAAGAATCTAAAAATAAATATAGAAATGCCCATTGGATTGAAGAAATAGCCAGAAGCTATGAGAGCTTTAAAATATCAGACAGCTTTTCTTTATCTTCTAAAAAAAATGACCAATTAGCCACAGATTACCTGAAAGCAAGAGAAGATCATTTTGCCATCTTGAAATTACAGTTTTTTAAAATGATAGGTTTTAAAACTATTGTTACAGCTGGCTTGTTGGTTATTGGCGGTTTACTGGTTATTAATCAACAAATGAATATCGGTCAATTTGTAGCTGCTGAAATTGTGATTTTATTAATGATAAATTCTGTTGAAAAACTCATATTAGGTCTTGAAAATGTTTACGATGTCTTGACTTCTATAGAAAAAATTGGCGAAATTACAGATATGCCTCTTGAAAAAAATATTGAAAATGAACCTCTTGATAAATCCGAAGATTTTAAATTAGAGCTTGTAAACCTAAATCTGGAATACTTAAAATCCAACAGAAAAGTATTAACCGATATCAATTTAAACATACAACCCAAAAAACATTTTCTTATCACTGGAGAAAGTGGCTCAGGAAAAACTACCTTGCTAAAGGTTATTGCCGGACTTGTTCCTCAAAGCAATGGACAATTATTCGTCAATAATATTAATATTAAAAACATTAACAATGAGCACTATCGATCTTTCATTGGACATGTTTTTCCCAATAATCTCCCTTTTGATGGTAGTATTATAGAAAATATAACATTTAACAACCCTAAAATTAACGACAATAAAGTCAGAGAGGTTTGTCAAGTTTTAGGCTTAGACCAATTTATCAAATCTCAGCCCAAAGGCTTACAAAGTAATATATCAACTGATGGCAAACAGTTGTCTTATACTATGAGTAAAAAAATAATTTTGGCAAGAGCATTAGTTTCTGAACCAAAACTGTTAATCTTAAAAGATCCA
>JASMTR010000109.1:0-12338 GCA_041694175.1 Bacteroidales bacterium | reverse complement strand
TTTAAAGATAGGAGCGGAAAACGACCGCAGTAAAAAAGCGGAAACCGATTACGTCTGGGCGTTGCGGGATATTAATTTTGAAGTTGAAGAAGGCGAAGTGCTTGGTATTATTGGCAAAAATGGAGCTGGTAAATCTACCTTGCTAAAGATTTTGTCCCGAGTCACGATGCCAACAACAGGCAGAATAAAAACTAAAGGGCGAATTGCTTCACTATTAGAAGTAGGGACAGGCTTTCACCCAGAACTGACTGGTCGTGAAAATATTTATCTTAACGGTGCCATTCTCGGTATGACCAAAGCCGAAATCAGAGCCAAAGAAGAAGAAATTATTAATTTTTCAGGTTGTGCCATGTATATTGATACGCCAGTTAAACGCTACTCTTCAGGTATGCGTGTACGTCTCGCTTTTGCCGTAGCTGCGCATCTCGAACCCGATATTTTGGTCGTAGACGAAGTGCTGGCTGTTGGCGACGCCGAATTCCAAAAAAAAGCCGTGGGTAAAATGAAAGATATTTCCGGAACAGGTGGCCGTACCGTGTTGTTTGTTAGCCATAATATGGCGGCAGTGAAGAGTTTGTGTTCGCGAGCCATAGTGCTTGAAAATGGCAAAGTAGTTTTTGAAGGTGGTACAGATGAAAGTGTAAGTGTTTACTTAAGCAAAAAAGATGAAAATAAATTAGTTGATTTTCCTGTTTTGTTTGAAGGAGGTCAGATTAATTCTTTTGATATATTAGATTTTATGGATAATCGGTCTAATCTTTTATTAGGAGAAAACTGTAAATTTATATTACATCTGCAATTAGAAAAACCTAAACATGTTAAGATAAACATTAGATACCAAATTTTTGATAAGGATGAGAAATTAATAACCACTTTAAATACATTTCATCTTAATGCTAATAAGATTAGTAAGAAAAATTCACAAATATTTTATTGTGAAATTTCAAAACTAAGTATATCACCTGGTGTATATGATTTAGGAATTCAAATACTTGATTTGAATACTAAAAAAAATCTTTACCAGAAAGATAGATTTAGTGAAATGGTAATTGAATCTGGAGATATTTTCAATACTGGTAAAATACCTTCAAAAGAGAACTTAGGTATATTTTTATCTAATCAAACTTGGAGCATATACTAAAAATATGATATCTCATAAACATAAAATCATTTTTATACATATCCCAAAGTGTGCAGGAACCTCTATCACTAAACTCTTATTTAATGATATAAAGTTAGACTGGAAAACTCCAAATTATGACATTCATTATGGATGGTGCCCAAAAAGAAAAATACATTTGCAACATGCAACTCCAAATCAAATGTTAGAATTAGATTTAATTAACGAAACAACTTGGAATTCATATTTCAAGTTTACAATAGTTAGAAACCCATGGAGTAGAGCTTTGTCAGATTATTTATGGATGACGCAAACCAATAACATAAAAGATACGTTCACTAATTATATTTCGTCTAAAGGTGCTTTTAAAGAAATTTTAACTAACCAAAATACAATGAATTATAGAGGTGATCATCTAAATAAACAGTTAATGTATTTAAATGTTAATAATATAAATGAAATCAACCAAATTGCAAGATTTGAAAATTTAGAAAGTGATATTATAACTTTATTAAAAAAATTAGGTATATCCATAAAATATTTACCTCACTACAACAAATCTAAAAGTTCAATTAAGCATTATTCACATTTTTTTAATGACTACAGAAAAAAATTAGTAGAAGAAAAATATTATGAAGATATTAATTATTTAAACTATAAATTTGAAAATAGAATTAAACTTATTCATAAGTTTAAAAATTATATTAATTTGAATAATTATTAATATATATAAATTATTCTGAAAATTAGTATTATATATTAATAGTTAAGTTTGCTTATTAGCAAGATTGTTTAAGTATTGTATTAATGCTAAAGGAATTTCAGATTACTATAATATTAAGGATTTACTAGGAAAAGACACTATTACAGTAAAGGATGTTTTTAGTGAAATTGACTCAGAAACTAAATATCCTGAAATTTATAAAATTCTAAATCAATTAGATGACTAACCCCAAAATCTCCATCTGCATCCCAACTTATAATGGTGCAGAATATCTTCAGGAAGCCTTAGAGTCTATTAAGGCGCAAAGCTTTAAAGATTTTGAAGTGGTGGTAAGCGATGATAATTCTAAAGATGATACACTTAGGATAGTGGAAAAATTTAAGGAAGAATCTAATTTTCCAGTAAGAATTTTTCATCATAAACCAGCTGGAATAGGTGCCAACTGGAATCATGCCATGCGTCAGGCTAAGGGGAAATATATCAAGTTTTTATTTCAGGATGATGTGTTAGCCTCGACTTGCTTAGAAATAATGTATGCTGTATTAGAAAACAACAAAAACATTGGATTAGTTGCTTCAAAAAGAGAATTTATTGTAAACAAAGCAAAAAGTGCAGAGACCGACAAATGGTTATCTTATTATGGTGATTTGCAAAATCAAATTTCTAAAAATACAGGAGATTTAGTTTTAACAAAAAAATTAATTAGTAAGAAATATTTTTTGAGTACACCAAAAAATAAAATTGGTGAGCCTAGTGTGGTCATGTTTAGGCGTCAATTAATTGATAAAATAGGTTGGTTTGATGAATCATTAAAACAAATTTTAGATTATGAATATTGGTACCGTATTTTGAAATCTTTTGATATCTATATACTAGATAAACCTTTAGTAAAATTTAGATTGCACAATGCACAGGCAACTGCTCAAAACGCTAATCTCAAGATTGATGATTACCAACTTTATCCTCAACTTCTTTATAAAGATTACTTTTGGCTACTGAATTATAAATATCAAAAGGAGTTTTTTTTAAAGTACAATACTTTTGGTCAACTATTGAAAAAAATTAAACGACGTGTCCTATAATACCTACATCATCATAGTCACATACAACGCCATGCCCTGGCTGGACAAATGCCTTGGCAGCATAGACTTTGAAAAGTATAAAGTTGTTGTAGTCGATAATAATTCTCAAGATGAGACTACTTCAGTGATTGAAGAAAAGTATCCTCTAATTAAATTATTTAAAGAAAAAACGAATTTAGGTTTCGGTCAGGCTAATAATAAAGGTATAAGTTATGCCTTAAGTAAGGGTGCAGAGCATGTGTTTTTGTTAAATCAGGATGCATATTTGGTTGATAATGCTTTAGATCAATTAATTCAATTTCAAAAGAAGTATTCAGAATATGGAATTTTGAGTGCGATACATACCAATGCAGAGCGTACTCGATTGGATCGTAACTTTTCAAACTATGTCAGATTTGATGCTAACCCTGCTTTTTATTCAGATCATCTTTTAGGTCGTCCGTTTCAGGAGGTTTACGAAGTGCCATTTGTCAATGCAGCCGGATGGTTAATAAGTAAAAAATGTTTAATAACTGTTGGTGGCTTTGATCCGATGTTTTTTCATTACGGAGAGGATGATAATTATTGTCAGCGCGTTTTATTTCATGAATTTAAAATAGGAGTATTACCCAACACGTTTATGATTCATGATAGGGAAGACCGAAAAAACGAAAAAATCAAACCTTACTCTGAAGCATTTTTTAGTAAAAAGACAAGAAGCTTTAAAATCAAATATGGTAATATTTTAACTGATGATATTAAAACCTTTGATAGCGAAATTAAAAGGCTTAAAAGGCAGATTTTAAAATTTAAATTGAAAGGGCAATTTGGTCATGCTCAGGCTAATACTAATTTTTCAAAAACCTTGTCAGAATTAAAACAAGCCATCACAACAAGTTATAATATAAACCGCCAAACGGGCCCACATTATCTCAGCCTTAACCCAAACCAAGTTTAGTATTTAAAAAAGTCAGATTTGTCGTTTTAAGTTTACCTCTATATAATTTTATAATTACATTATAAACCATAAACAAGAATGCGCAAACTGAAAACTATTGCTTTAGACAAGTATTTAAAAACTATAATATCACATCTATAACTTGAACCTAGATATTTAAAAATAAAGTAACTTAAGAAAAGTAAAAAGATAATAAAGTAACCTATATTAGAATAGGTTTAAAAATAAAAGTAAGAAAAGTTGATTTATTTCAACTTCTTAACCCCATAAGCTGCACCAGCAATTAACCCAACGATTAATAAAGATGTGATAGGCGCTGCAGGTTCATCGTTGACGTCGTCTGGAAAACCAGGTATTACTTGAGCAAAACTCACACTGGTAAACATAAAAAAGCTAATCAATAAGACAAAAGTCTTAAATGTTTTGCTAGTATTTTTCATATCATAAAATTACGTTAGTTAATAATATGAAGATGTAATACTTGGTAAAAACATTTAAAAAGAACACCCCCATATTCTTGAAACAATTATTTAATTTGTCTGTTGCAAATTTATAACTATATTTCAAATAAACAAAGAAAACTTAACATATTTGCTTATCAGCACAAGATTTCACTATCATTTATCCTAATTTAAAAATTTCTTCTACTTTTTTATTCAAAACTGAGTTTATTAAAGTGTTTAAAATAAGCTAAAACTTTTCTGAGCATACACTGTGCTGAGTTTATCAAAATAACTAGAGAATTAAATTAGCATGTATCAATCCACTTCTATTGAAGAGGATTTTTTGTTCTGCCAGTATTCAACAAGATCTAAATAATCAACTTCAAAAGCGGGTTCATGTTTATCTAACAGCCCATCTTTAAATGAACGTTGTAGTATGTCTTCAATTAAATAGTCTTCTTTTACAGAATAAGGACTGTATTCTTCTTTTAGAGAGATATTAAATAAACTTGCTGTGGTATTATACCAAAAGGCTCGCCATCCACTTTTTAATTCTTTAACCAAATCAAAAGTGGTCATACCAGTTTGTCGGTGCATAAGCTTGACAAGGATTTGTCCTTCGGTTTTAGTCAGTTTTTTTAATCGATCAGTGAATTTACCTTCAATATACTTTTGAATACGCTTGGTATAGAGACGTTTTTGTCGCTTAGAATCTAATTGTTCAAGACGGACATTGAGCTTTTCAAGCCTATCAGCAGCTAAAACAGCATAAGGCCAAACTTTACGCGTCTTTCGTTTTAAAATAAGATATTGTCTATATTCAGAATTGGATTTAAACCTAAGGGGTTGAAAAACAATAACTTCATCTAAAGTAATTTCACTAACCACTATAGTGTCATGTTCTATAATAAGCATTTTTTTTGGCGCAGAGGTGTCTTGTGATTTTGGTATATCATGTTTCACTTGTGCGTTTAAAGTTTGTAATACGCAAAACCAAATTAAAATGCTAAATAAATTAATTTTCATATTTTATTATTGCCCAAAAATTATTCCAAAATTAGGTTTTTATCCACAGTCAGTCATTTAAAATTGATTAATTTAGCTTAAAATTTTACAATTTATGAACAAGACATCACTTGAATTTTTAGAACACTATTTAAACAACGCTTCTCCAACGGGTTATGAGTCTGAAGGTCAGAAACTTTGGATGAATTACTTAAAGCCTTATGTAGATAATTTCATCACTGATATTTACGGCACAGCTGTTGGCGTGATAAATCCTGAAGCCAAATATAAAGTTGTAATAGAAGGTCATGCTGACGAAATTTCTTGGTATGTCAATTACATCACTGACGAAGGTTTAATTTACGTTATCAGAAATGGCGGAAGCGATCACCAAATAGCGACTTCAAAAAAGGTGAATATTCATACTAAAAAAGGTATTGTTCAAGGTGTTTTTGGTTGGCCAGCTATTCATACGCGAGATAAATCAAACGAAAAAGCACCACAATTAAATAACATTTGCATAGATGTAGGTTGTTCTAATAAAGAAGAAGTCGAAAAACTTGGCGTTCACGTTGGTTGCGTTATCACTTATCCTGATGAATTTTTCGTACTTAATAACGATAAATTTGTATGTAGAGGCTTAGACAATCGCATGGGAGGATTTATGATTGCTGAAGTGGCTAAAAAATTAAAAGAAAACAATATTAAATTGCCATTTGGCTTATACATTACTAACTCAGTCCAAGAAGAAATTGGCCTACGTGGGGCAGAAATGATTACACAAACCATTAAACCCAATGTGGCTATTGTTACCGATGTCTGTCACGATACCACAACACCAATGATAGACAAAAAGAAAGAAGGCTTGACCAAAATAGGGGATGGGCCAGTAATTAGTTATGCACCAGCTGTTCAAAACAACTTACGTGAATTGTTGATAGAAACGGCTGAAAAAAACAATATTCCCTATCAACGCATGGCAGCAAGCCGTATGACTGGCACAGATACCGATGCGTTTGCTTATAGTAACGGCGGTGTAGCTTCAGCTTTAATTTCTTTCCCTTTAAGATATATGCATACTACGGTAGAAATGGTACACCAAAAAGATGTAGAAGCCGTGATTGAACTTATTTATCATTCTTTACTTAACATTAAAGACGGTGATGATTTTAGTTATTTTAAAGATTAAATAATACCATTAAATTGATTATGAAAAAGCGCATTTTACACCAGTTGAATGCGCTTTTTTTATGGTTGAGATTTGCGTTTTAACTTCTTTTCTACTAAATAGACAAGTAAAATCGCACTTAAAATGATTACTATCAATGTTAGCATTAATGCTATTTCTATTCTAGGTGTAAAGATTAAGCCTAAAAAACTAATTACAATTAAAACCAAGCCCAACTTCATCATAACTTTAGCAGAATAGGTTTGTGCAAAATCCCAAATATTTTGATTCTTCATTGAGGTTTTGGTGCGGTAGCCATAAATCCAATTTATAGCTTTAGGTGGGTTTTTAAACAAAATAAAACCGCCAATAATAAACAAGACACCTGTAGAAATTAAGCCTAAAAAAATAGGATTATAAAACAATGGATATGAATTGTTTGAAAAAATCAAATAACACATATCCATAGCAATTTAAATTAATGATTTAGCTCGTAGTCTGGTGCTGAATATCAATAATCAATTCTTTAGCTTCTTTATCAAAATCCATTTTGATATGGTCGCCTTCAGAAATATCAGAATTGACAATTTTTTCGGCTAAAGCATCTTCAATATACTTTTGAATAGCTCTGTTTAAAGGTCTTGCACCGTATTGTTTGTCAAAGCCTTTTTCTGCAATATATTTCTTGGCTTCGTCAGATAAATTAAATTCGTAGCCCATTTCATTGATGCGTTTAAAGAGTTTATCAAGCTCAATATCAATGATTTTAAAGATATCTTCTTGCTCAAGGGCGTTGAAAATGACCACATCGTCAATTCTGTTGAGGAACTCAGGAGCAAAGGCTTTTTTTAGTGCACCTTCTATGACTTTTCTGGTATTGGCATTTTCTTGGTCTTTTCTGGCTTGAGTACCAAAACCAACACCTTGACCAAAATCTTTGAGTTTTCTAGCTCCAATATTAGAAGTCATAATGATAATAGTATTTCTAAAATCAATTTTTCGACCTAAACTGTCGGTAAGATAACCATCATCCAGAACTTGCAGTAACATATTAAACACATCTGGATGTGCTTTCTCAACTTCGTCTAATAGTACAACTGCATAAGGCTTACGTCTTACTTTTTCTGTTAATTGACCACCTTCTTCGTAACCAATGTAACCTGGAGGCGCACCAATGAGTCGAGATACGGCAAATTTCTCCATATATTCACTCATGTCAAGACGGATAAGTGCATCGTCATTGTCGAATAACTCTTTAGCCAAGACTTTAGCCAGTTGTGTTTTACCCACACCCGTTTGACCTAAAAAGATAAATGAACCTATGGGTTTGTTTGGGTCTTTAAGTCCAGCTCTGTTACGCTGAATAGCTTTAGAGACTTTAGCAACAGCTTCATCCTGACCGATAACTTTACTTTTGATAGATTTTGGGAGTTGCGCTAATTTATTGCTTTCTGTTTTAGCAATTCGATTTACAGGAATTCCTGTAATCATAGAAATAACATCTGCAATATGTTCTTCTGTAACCGTTTCTCGGTTTTCTTTAGAATGCTTGTCCCATTCTTCTTGTGCAATTTCTAACTCTTGTTCAACCGCTTTTTCATCATCTCTTAACTTTGCTGCTTCTTCATATTTTTGTTTTTTAACAACAGAGTTTTTATGTTTTCTGATATCTTCAAGTTTCTGCTCAAGATTAAGGACTTTCTGAGGGACTTTGATATTAGTAATATGAATTCTTGACCCAGCTTCATCAAGTGCATCAATAGCTTTGTCAGGCAAAAACCGTTCTGTCATATACCGAGATGTCAATGTGACACAAGCTTCTATAGCTTCATTGGTATAATTAACGCTGTGATGATCTTCATATTTCCCTTTTATATTATTTAAAATTTCAATGGTTTCTTCTTTATTGGTGGGTTCAACAATAATTTTTTGGAAACGTCTTTCAAGAGCACCATCTTTTTCAATATTTTGTCGGTATTCATCCAGAGTAGTGGCACCTATACATTGTATTTCGCCTCTTGCCAGAGCAGGTTTAAACATATTACTGGCATCTAAACTTCCAGTAGCACCGCCAGCACCTACGATAGTATGTATTTCATCAATAAATAAAATAATGTCATCGTTTTTCTCTAGCTCGTTCATCACGGCTTTCATACGTTCTTCAAACTGACCGCGATATTTAGTTCCTGCTACCAAACTGGCTAAGTCAAGTGTGACTAAGCGTTTGTCATATAAAATACGTGAGACTTTTCGTTGAATAATTCTCAAGGCTAAACCTTCGGCAATGGCACTTTTACCAACACCAGGTTCGCCAATAAGTAATGGGTTGTTTTTCTTTCGTCGACTTAAGATTTGAGAAACACGCTCAATTTCTTTTTGTCGTCCTACTACAGGGTCGAGTTTGCCTTCTTCAGCCATAGCTGTAAGGTCACGACCAAAGTTATCTAAGACTGGCGTTTTAGACTTTTTAGTAGATGAGGTTTTTGAGGTCTTGCTACCTTCAAAAGGATTTTTTCTATTATCATCATCCGAATCATCTGAAATTGAACTCGCTTGTGGTGTTTCTATAAAATCGTCTTCTATACCTTTTAAACTTTTAAACTTTTCTTTGACAACATCATAATCGATTTTCAATTTATTGAGCAATTTAGTTGTAGGATCATTATCATTTCTTAAAATACACAACAATAAATGAGCTGTGTTAATTGAAGAACTCTGAAACAATTTAGCTTCTAAAAAAGTCGTTTTTAGGGCGCGTTCTGCCTGTCTTGTGAGATGCAAATTCTTTTTTTCATTAGAAATATGAACAGGGTTAGGCTCTGTAGGATTTAAAATTTCTACTTTACGCCTTAAGTGATCTAAGTCAATTGATAATGTATTTAAAATATCAATAGCCATACCATCACCTTCTCTTAAAAGCCCTAATAGTAAGTGTTCTGTACCTATGAAGCTGTGGCCAAGCCTAAGTGCTTCTTCTTTGCTAAAAGCAATTACATCTTTTACCTTTGGTGAAAAATTATCATCCATATGTTTGTTTTCTTTTTCCTTTAATATTATAGCATAAATTGCGCCATACTTGATAGCAATAAACAATTTTTTCACTTAAATTGCTCATAAAATAATGCTAAGTTATTAACGAATATATAATAATTCTTTGTTAATAAAAAATTTGTAAAAGCTTCAAATAAGGAAAATACTTTTTAAAAATTAATTAAATTAGCAGATTGATAATTTAATAAATCAAAATTTAAAAAATGTCATATAAAGAACAACTTATTCCTATCAATATTGAGGATGAGATGAAAACAGCTTACATAGATTATTCTATGTCGGTTATCGTTTCAAGAGCACTACCAGATGTAAGAGATGGTTTAAAACCTGTTCACAGAAGAGTGCTTTTTGGGATGCACGAACTCGGTATTTCATCTAACAAAGCTTATAAAAAGTCAGCTCGGATTGTAGGTGAGGTTTTAGGTAAATATCACCCTCACGGCGATACTTCAGTTTATGATACTATGGTGAGGATGGCGCAAGAATGGAGTATGCGCTATCAACTCGTTGACGGCCAAGGTAACTTTGGCTCTGTAGATGGCGATAGTCCTGCGGCAATGCGTTATACGGAAGCTAGAATGCAGAAGTTTAGCGAAGAAATGTTGTCTGATATTGATAAAGATACCGTTGACCATCGACTTAATTTTGATGATACCATAAAAGAACCTACCGTATTACCAACCCGTATTCCTAACCTTCTTGTGAATGGGGCAAGTGGTATTGCTGTTGGTATGGCAACTAATATGGCGCCACATAACCTTAATGAAGTTGTAGACGGCACTATAGCCTACATAGACAACAGAGATATTGAGATTGATGAACTTATGCAGCACATCAAAGCTCCAGATTTTCCCACAGGTGGAACAATCTATGGCTATGATGGTGTAATAGATGCATATAAAACCGGTAAAGGTCGTGTAGTTATGCGTGCTAAAACACGTTTTGAGGAAGTCAACGGTAAAGAGTGTATCATTGTTGATGAAATTCCCTATCAAGTCAATAAAGCGGATATGATTAAAAAAACCGCAGACTTGGTTAATGATAAAAAATTAGAAGGCATCTCTTTAATTAGAGATGAATCTGATAGAAATGGAATGCGAATTGTTTACTTTTTAAAACGCGATGCTGTTCCAAATGTAGTTTTAAATACTTTATTTAAGCATACAGCTCTTCAGACAAGCTTTAGCATCAATAATATTGCTCTTGTAAAAGGGAGACCTCAAATGCTGAACCTTAAAGATTTAATCAGCAATTTTGTGGAACACCGCCACGACGTGGTTGTGCGAAGAACTAAATTTGAACTCAAAAAAGCCGAAGATCGAGCACATATCCTAGAAGGTCTTATTATTGCCTCAGATCATATTGATGAAGTTATTGCTTTAATTCGTGCGTCATCTAACGCAGATGAAGCTAGAACAAAATTGATTGAACGTTTTGACTTAAGCGAATTACAAGCAAAAGCTATCGTAGAAATGCGATTAAGACAACTTACTGGCTTAGAACAAGACAAACTGAGAGAAGAATATGACGAACTTCTAAAAACTATTGAAGATCTTAAAGAGATTTTGGCAAGTGAAGAGCGAAGAATGAATATCATTAAAGAAGAACTTGAAGAGATTAAGAAAAAATTTGGCGATGAAAGACGCTCAAACATAGATTATGCTGGTGGAGATGTGAGTATGGAAGATATGATTCCCGACGAACAAGTCGTCATTACCATTTCTCACGCAGGTTATATTAAAAGAACACCACTTACAGAATACAAAACCCAAAGTAGAGGCGGTGTAGGACAAAAAGCCTCAACAACTCGTGATGAAGACTTCTTAGAATATATTTTTGTAGGTACAAACCACCAATATATGTTGTTTTTTACCAAAAATGGAAAATGTCATTGGATGCGTGTCTATGAAATTCCTGAAGGAAGCAAAACATCTAAAGGCAGAGCAATTCAAAACCTTATGAATATAGAGCCTGATGATAGAATTCAAGCTTTTATTTGTACTCAAGACTTAAAAGACGAAGACTATGTCAATAGTCATTATGTTTTAATGGCGACCAAAAAAGGACAAGTTAAAAAAACCTCTTTAGAGCAATATTCAAGACCACGAACTAATGGTATCAACGCCATTACTATAAAAGAGGGTGACGAATTGCTTTCAGCAAGTTTAACCACGGGAGATAGTCAGGTGATGTTAGCTTTAAAAAGTGGTAAAGCTGTACGCTTTGAGGAAGAGAAAACTCGACCAATGGGTAGAACAGCCTCAGGAGTTAGAGGTATAAGGCTTGCTAATGATGCAGATGAAGTGGTTGGTATGATAATTGTAAATAATCCACAAGAAGAAACAGTTTTAGTCGTGTCTGAAAATGGTTATGGAAAACGAACTTTTATTGACGATCCCGAAACAGGTGAACAAATTTACAGGTTGACCAATCGTGGAGGAAAAGGCGTTAAAACCATATCAATTACAGAAAAAACTGGACATTTAGTTTCTTTAAAAACGGTAACTGACCAAGATGATTTGATGATTATTAAAAAATCAGGCGTCGCCATAAGAATGTCTATGGATGAATTGAGAACCATGGGTAGAGCCACTCAAGGTGTTAAACTCATTAATTTAAAAGGCGGTGACGCTATCGCTGCTGTAGCTAAAATTATGGTTGAAGATGATGAAGATGAAAAAGATGCAAAAAATGAAGAAGATATAGATAATACAGATAATCAAGAATCAAACAACAACGAATAAAAATTAAATTAGATAAATCAAAAACCAAAACTTAAAATGATGAAAACAACAATTTTATCACTCC
>JASMTR010000108.1:0-30217 GCA_041694175.1 Bacteroidales bacterium | reverse complement strand
TCTCAAAATTCTGCCTATGAGTTTTTTGGCTTAGGCAGTGCGCAAAACATAGAAAACATAAGTATCAAATGGCCAAATGGGCTTGTAGAATCTTACCAAAACTTGAGCGTAAATCAATCCTATATTTTTGAAGAAGGTTCAGGAATTTTAAGTACAAATAATTTTCAATTGAGCCAACCTAAGGTTTTTCCAAATCCTGCCGTATCTGAGGTTAATATAAGTTTTAATAGTTCTATTAAAAAACTACGTATTTATTCCTTACAAGGAAAATTATTGCTTCAAAATACTTATAATCAAAAGGCCATCAATTTAGATATTCAAAACTTTGCTGATGGGATTTATATTTTAGAATTACAAGCTGAAACCCGTTCGTTTAGGCAGAAATTGATTATACAGCATTAATTATTCCTCATCAAAGACCACACTCTCATAAGCACCAGCATCTGGGTTTTGAGAACGGTTTACGCCTAATATGTCAAATGGCACTTCCGTAGAAGTTTGTGTATTACCAATACCATTAGCAGCAGATTCTTCACCAATGTTCAATTGGTTGAGTTGAGTATCTAAAAACTCAGGCGATTGATTTAAAACAATATTTTCATATAAATCTGTATTGTTAAAATCAAATTCTGGTTGTTCTAAAAGTTGGGTGTTAAACGGGTCAATGCGCAACAAACTATTTTCAAATTTAAAATTAAAGGCGGCTTCTTCTGAACGATTAAACAGGACCTCTACCCTTTCATTTCCATAAATAATACAATTAGAAAAGGTCGCTTCAACCAAATCAGAAACAAACAAATTATCTTGTGTTTCCAATTGGTTTTCTATCAATAAAGCAGGAAATTGTCTAAACGAATTTTGCCAATAGTTAGCAATAGTAGAGTGTTTAAAACTGTATCGACCACCAAGCGACAGGTTAACAGAAGCTTGACCAGAATTATTAACCACAAAATTTTCTGCTTCTATAAAACCAGTTCTTGCCAATAAACCAACGTTTGACGAATTGTAAATCTGTGTATTTTTTAAGGTTAAAGTTGGATTATTACTGCCATCATTTGAATCCATTAAAATACCAACAGTAGCATTTTTTATAGTAGCATAATTAAATTGATGATCGGTGCTGCCTGCAGTTAGCCAGATGGTACCCCATTGACCAGGCACTTCAGAAAAACCAGGCTCAAGTCTATCACCTTCAAAAATGACTTCATTTTCTAAAATTTCAGGATCCGAGCTTAATTGCCCATTAACGTGTAAAGAGGCATTTTCGGCAACTATAATGCCGCTATTTTCGTGAAAATGAATCCTTGCTCCTGCTTGTATTTCTAGAGTTTCACCGCTTGGCACACCTGCAAAACCAAAAATAACATAAGGTTTTTCATTGGTAAAAGTGAGTTCAGATTCGTCTAAAATAAAGCCATCAATCAGCACTTCATCTCCTTCTTCATTCATACCCAAAGAAATGGTTTCATTGGTGCCATCCTCAAAGCGTTCAGGAAAAAGAAACACAGCGTCTTGAATTAGGGAGACTAAATCGACTTTTTGTAGTCGATCTCCGCTATCAAACTGAACTTCATCAGTTAACAAAAACTGAGTGTTTTGAGCAGCGAGTTCTTCAATACTTGCGGTGACTTCAACAAAAACGAAAATACTATCCTTAGCAAGAATTTCAATATCTTGAAAAGTTTTGCCTGGTAAACCATCAACGTTTAATCTGTATTTTGAGTTTTCGCCATCAGCTAAACCTACACTGGGGATTGAAATATCGTCATCACTCCGGTTATAGACTTTAAACTTAAAAGTACTTGAACCAATATTGGTGAAAACCGTATCGAGAAATAAAGTGTCAGTAGAAAATTCAAGATTTCCTGAACTCGGTTCAAAATCAAAATCTTCTCGACAAGAAGACATCAATACTGCAGATAGTATAAAAAGAAGGGGCAAGTAGGTTTTTAAGAATTTTATCATAGTTTAAAAACGATAGAGTTTTAATATTATTTTGAAATGACTTTCACTTCAAATGATTTGTCCCAGTTTTTACCTGTAACATAGAGTTTTGAGTTATAATATTATAAGCAACAACATTTAAGATGTCTAAATCTTAGATTTTGACAAAAGACCCTCAATATTTATAGTCTTTTTGTGTGTGGTTTTTATTCCGCTATTCTTTTCTTTAAGTCCATTCTTTCGTGCAATATTCTTGTTATTTCAACATAATTTTCATCCGAAGTTCTGTAAAATATGATATGCCGATTTGTTTTTATTCCGAAAAGCTGTTTTGATATTCCACTGTAATTTTTCCCTAATTCAGGATTTTCAGCAATTTCTCCACATTTTGATATGAGTTCATCATAATATTTGTCCGCTTGTTGTTCAGACCAAAATTTAAGAGTGTATTGCCAAATTATTGATAAATCTTCGACAGCTCTGTTCGTTAGCTTATATTTAGCCATTCGAGTGCTTTTTTGCTTTTAGAGCTTCAAGGTGTTTTTTTGAATCGAAATCGTGAGCTATGCCACTATCAATGCCTTCTTGAATTGAAGCTTTCAAAGCAATTACCTTATTTTCTTCTTCCTCTAAAAGTCTCAATCCAGCTCGAATTACTTCGCTAACATTTTTAAATCTTCCTTCACTTATTCGGTTTTGAACAAATTGGTCAAAATAGTTTCCGAGTGATATTGATGTATTTTTGTTCATTTTACGACTATTTTTTCAAATATACCAAAAAATGGTATGTGTACAAAATTTCTCTAAAACTGTAAAAATCTATTACTTTGAAATGACTTTCACTTCAAATAATTTGTTCCAGTTTTTACCTGTAACATAGAGTTTTTGAGTTTTAGGATGATAAGCAATACCATTTAAAACGTCTAAATCGGAATGTTGTTTGACTTGTTTTTTCAATTTTCTAAAATCAACAACAGCCTCAATCGCTCCGTTTTGGGGATTGATAATGGCAACACCGTCTTTTTGATAGGTATTGGCATAAATTTTCCCGTTAACATATTCCAATTCGTTGAGTTTTTCAGAAATAGAATTGTGCGTTGTCGGCTGAATGAAATCGATTTCTTCTAAAGTTTCAGGGTCTAAACGCCAAATTTTATCGGTCCCGTCACTTTTATAAATATAATTTTCATCGTGACACAAGCCCCAACCTTCTTCACTCTTATCATATCTGAATTTGTCTAAAACTTCAAAACTATTGACATCGTAAATTAAGCCTTCGCCTTCACGCCAAGTCAATTGATAGATTTTATCATTCAAAATGGTCAAGCCTTCACCAAAATAATGGTCTTTTAATTGGTGTGATTTTAATATTTTTCCAGTTTCAAAATCCACTTTCCTCAGTTCTGATTTTCCGTAATGACCAATACTTTCATATAAAGTGTCTTGATAAAACTCTAATCCTTGAGTGTAGGCCTTCATATCGTGTGGATAAGCATTAACAACTTCATAACTCAGAATTTGTGGCGGCTTGTTATTGAAAATCTTAAGTGGTTGTGTTATTTTAAAAACTTCATCATCAGCATAAATTTTTAAACTTAAATTATGCTTTCCCAACAGCACATTTTCTAAAGATAGTTGAATTGAATTGATTGTCACATCAGACATTTCTTGAAATTGAAAAGCAATAGAATCAATGGTCTTACCAGTCAGAGGGAGAACTTCAGCTTCTATGGTTTGCCCTAATTTTAAGTTGTCAGCAGATGTTTTAAAATCTAATTTAAAATGCTTTTCATCTTTACAAGAGTTTAAAAACAAAGGGAAAATAAAAACAAGAAATAAAAAATTACGCATTTATAAAACTTTAAAAGAATTTAGTACAAATTTAGACAAATTTAAAAACAAAAACATTGGCAAAAGTCATAAAGGTTGTATATTTGCAACCGGCAAGTCCTACACAACCAGCTCCTGTCGAATCCTCCAGGGCGGGAACGCAGCAAAGGTAGATGGTCGTAGCGGTGTGATGTAGGTCGCTTGCCTTTTTTTATGCCTTGATGTCAATAGAAATTCCGATATTTACCAAAAAATAAATTATGCCCAAAGTTGTATTGGTTACTGGCGCATCTTCTGGATTAGGTCAAGCTATTGCTGAATATCTGGCTCAACACAACTACAGAGTTTACGGAACTTCAAGACATCCCAAATCTGACGAGATCAATGGTGTAATATTTAAAGCATTAGATGTTACCAAACCAGAAACCATAACATCTTGTGTTGAAAATATTATTAAAATAGAAAAACGTATCGACATTCTTATCAACAACGCTGGTGTTGGCATAACAGGTGCGATGGAAGAAATTCCTTTAAAAGAAGCTAAGGCGCATTTTGATACTAACTTTTTTGGTCCATTGACGGTTATCAATACCATTTTGCCATTTATGAGAAAGCAAAATAATGGTTTAATCATTAATATTACTTCAATTG
This sequence comes from Bacteroidales bacterium, assembly GCA_041694175.1. Classification (GTDB taxonomy): domain Bacteria; phylum Bacteroidota; class Bacteroidia; order Flavobacteriales; family Flavobacteriaceae; genus Psychroflexus. The sequence continues at coordinate 25,792 of JASMTR010000108.1, read as the reverse complement.
CAGCTCATATGGGTTTGCCTTTTCGCGGGATGTATTCGGCGTCTAAAAGTGCTTTAGCAAAAGTGACCGAAGCGTACCGGATGGAAATCAAAGAATTCCAAATTAAGATGGTGAATCTTGCTCCAGGCGATTTTGCTACCAATATTGCTCAAGGTAGATTCCATTCGCCTTTAGAAGAAAACTCTCCTTACTTCAAAAATTATAAAGCGTCACTTGAGTTGATGGACGAAGATGTAGATCAAGGCGAAAATCCCATAAAACTTGCCAAAAAAGTTCATCAAATCATTCAGAATTCAAATCCAAAAGTCAACTATAAATCTGGGGCGTTTTTACAAAGTTTTTCTGTAACTTTAAAGCATCTTTTACCTCAAAAATTATTTGAAAATATATTATTAAAACACTACAAACTTTAAAACATAAGCTATGAAATTTTTTATTGATACCGCGAATCTCGACCAAATTAAAGAAGCCCAAGACCTTGGCATTCTTGATGGTGTGACAACAAATCCTTCACTAATGGCAAAAGAAGGCATTACTGGCGAAGCCAATATTAAACAACATTATATTGACATTTGTGAAATTGTAGATGGTGATGTCAGTGCTGAAGTTATTGCCACTGATTTTGATGGTATAGTAAAAGAAGGTGAAGCCTTGGCTCAACTTCACGACCAAATTGTAGTTAAAGTCCCTATGATTAAAGATGGTATTAAAGCCATCAAGTATTTTTCTGACCACGGCATCAAAACCAATTGTACTTTAGTATTTTCCATAGGTCAAGCTTTGCTTGCGGCTAAAGCAGGTGCGAGTTATGTGTCTCCTTTTATTGGCCGATTAGATGATATTTCTTCAGATGGCTTAAACCTTATCGCCGATATTCGACAGGTCTATGATAATTATGGTTTTGAAACTGAAATTCTCGCTGCTTCTGTTAGACATACCATGCACGTGATTGATTGCGCACGCATTGGCGCAGATGTGATGACAGGCCCATTGAGTTCGATAGAAGGTTTACTCAAACATCCTTTAACCGATAGTGGTTTAGAAAAGTTTTTGGCAGATTATAAGAAGAGTAATGGTTAAATTTAGTCAAGTTATATTTTCGAGAAATCAGCTAATGATTTACCCATTAGACTCCCTATAGCAACACCCATTCCGCCGAGCCTAACTGCACAAAACACATTAGATGAAATAACTTTTAAAATTGGTTTTTTCTTTTGACCTACACCGAGTATTCCACTCCAGCGCTGTTCAATTTCAAAGTTTTGATCGGGCAAAATGACTTCGGACATAAGTTCTTCTAATTTGTCTTGAATAGTTTGAGTTTGTCCAAAATCTTGAGTAGTTTCTGTTTCTTTATCTAAGTGACGGCCGCCACCGAGGAGAATTCTTTGATCTATATTCCTAAAATAAAAATAACCTTGATCTATATGAAATGTGCCTTTTAATTTTAAATTTCTAATAGGTTTAGTAACTATCACTTGATTCCTTACCGGTGTGGTATCAACATTAATTAGAGGTTTGGCAAAGGCATTAGTCGCAATAAAAAGTTGCTTAACGTCAAATCTTAAATTAGAAAGCTCAATATTCACTTTATCGCCTTTGTCTTTAAACGACTTTACCTCTATACCATTCAAGATGATAATGTCTTGTTTGTCTGCTTTTTTTAGCAAGTTAAACATCATCTGACCTGTATCAATTTGACCTTCAAAAGGATTAACAATTATTTCTGGAAGGCAATTTTTAAAATTAAATGTTTGTTTTTGAATTTTAAACACATTGGCTTTAAAAATGGGTTGGAGTAACCTATTAATAGAGTTCATTTTTGATTTACAGTTTTCAAACAGTTCTTTATTTTGATTTAAAAACACTTCATATCCGCCGTGTTGTTGATATCTTATATTTGTATCTCCTAAATTTTGTCTCAGTAATTTTAAACCTCGATACCTTTGTTGTACTAAATCAAAAACTTGGTCTTCAGTATGAGTTTTTAAATCTGACAGTAATTCGCTTAGGCTACCAAAACAAGCAAAACCTGCATTTTTAGTACTCGCACCTTGTGGCAAAATACCTCTTTCTAATATAAGTATTTTGGCTTTCGGATGTTTTTTTCTGAGATCAAGTGCACAATTTAAGCCCACAATACCACTTCCAATAACACAAAAATCAACATTGGCAAACCAAGTCTTTTTTTCCCAGTAGGATAAATTCATTTAAGTAAATCTAAAATCAGTTTTCAAAATAGGTGTCTAATAATTTTTGAGCTTTACTTTCATCTTCTTTATTGACATAAAACTCTATATCGCCAAATACTGAAGCGTAAGATGAATCAGTTTTGTCTATCACTTCAAAATTAAGGTCATTAGATTTAAAATAATTTTGTAAACCCATAGACTCAACCGAGGATTTTGTACTAAAAACTCTAACTTTTGCCATTACTATATTTTTATACTAATATAAGGTTTTTTGATGGTGTTCTCAACTTTTAGCATTTTTTTGTGTCGTATTATTAAATCATTTTCGGATTTTTAATCTTTTTAAAATCAATTTTATGTTACGAAAAATATTATTTCTTTTTATTTTTTCATTTTTAATAACTTTTTCTTCGGCTCAAAATCACAGCCTTGATTATTTTTTACCTGATAATGTTTCTTATAATTCTGACATTCCACTACCAAATGAAGTTTTAGGTTTTGTTCCTGGCGATTGGCATATATCGCACGATAGGCTCGTTCAATATATGTATAAATTGGCTGAAGCTTCAAATCGAATTCAAATTGAAAATCGGGGTTTTACTTATGAGAAAAGGCCTTTAATTTTACTCACTATTTCATCTCAAGAAAATCTTTCAAAACTTGATAAAATTAAAGCTAAGCGTCAAGTTTTAGTTGACGACAAACTCAATAATGCTGATTTTGACAACCTTCCTATTGTCGTTAACCAAGGCTTTTCCGTTCACGGCAACGAACCTAGTGGCGCTAATGCTGCAGTAGTTTTGGCCTACTATTTAGCAGCTGCAGAAGGTCAAGCTATAGAATCACTATTAGAGAATACAGTTATATTATTAGACCCGAGCTTTAACCCTGATGGTATTCAACGTTTTGCGCATTGGACAAATTCTAACAGAAGTTTGAACGTAAATCCTGACCCAAGAGACAGAGAGTTTGATGAAACTTGGCCAGGTGGTAGAACCAATCATTATTGGTTTGACCTCAATCGAGACTGGCTACCTATTCAATTACCTGAAAGTCAGTCAAGAATAAAAACTTTTTATGATTGGCGACCAAATATTCTTACCGACCACCACGAAATGGGTTCAAATTCTACATTCTTTTTTCAACCTGGTATACCTCAGCGAACTAATCCATTAACCCCACAGTTGAATCAAGACTTAACCGAAAAGATAGGAAGCTTTCACGCCAAAGCTTTAGACAGTATAGGCAGTTTATATTATTCCAAAGAAAGTTTTGATGATTTTTACTACGGCAAAGGTTCAACTTTTCCTGATGTTAATGGTAGCATTGGCATTTTGTTTGAACAAGCGAGCTCTCGAGGAAGTGCACAAGAAACTGTAAACGGCATATTGGAGTTTAAGTTTACAATCAAAAATCAATTCACTACAGCACTATCAACTTTAAAAGCAGCGCAAAATCTAAAGAAAGATATTCTAAAACTTCAAGATAAATTTTACTATGATGCTTTAAACAAAACCTCTAAAGCATACTATGTTTTTGCCAAGAAAAGTAATCCCTTTTTAGCTAAAGAGTTGCATAAAGTTTTAAGCCAACACCAAATAGAAACTTATGATCTTGACAGCGATATCAATATTAATGGTCAAGAATTTGAGTCTGGTAAAAGCATTGTTATTCCAGCTAAGCAAAAACAAGCTAAACTCATTAAAGCCATGTTTGAATCTAGAACATCGTTTAAAGACAGTATATTTTACGATGTTTCTGCTTGGGATTTCAATTATGCCTTCGGGGTAAATTTTGCCAAAACAAAATCTTTAAACCTTGGCGCAAAATTAAATTCAGTTAAGACGTTCGATCCGCAAACTTTTTCTAAAAGCAATTATGCTTATGCTATTAGATGGAGTGATTTTAATGCTCCTCAGCTGGCTTATAAACTTCAAGATAAGGGCCTGAGACTCAAAGTCGCTCGAAAGCCTTTTGAATTGAACGGAAAAAAATTTGATTACGGCACTTTAATCCTACCCGTGGCAAAGCAAAAATTAGATACTGATGGCATTTATAAGTTAATTAGTAATTTAAGTCAAAACCTGGGTGTTGAAGTTTCAGCGCTATCAACAGGTTTAACTTCAGGTATCAATTTAGGAAGTCCTAATATGAGACCGATAAAACAGCCCAAGATTGCACTTATGGTTGGTGAAGGCATAAGGTCTTACGATGCTGGCGAAATATGGCATTTGCTCGATGCACGGCAAGAAATTCCTGTAACAAAACTCGATACCAAAAACTTTAGAGCAAGTTATTTAGAACATTACACACATTTAATTATTCCAAGCTCTTCTAGCTCTACTCTATCTGATTCTGAGACCAAACAACTCAAATCTTGGGTAAGACAAGGTGGCACAATCATTGGGTTTAGAAATACAGTTGAATGGTTAAGTAAAGAAAAGTTGATTAGTTTGGAATTTAAAACAGATAGCCTAAAAGCTAAAAATATCAATTTTGAAAATCGCTCAAACCTTTATGGTTCTAGGCAAATTGGCGGTGCTATTTTTGAAGCTAAAATTGACCGCACACATCCTATTAATTTTGGTTACGAAACAGACAAAATAGCTTTATTCAGGAACACTGAGCTATTTATAAAGCCTCATCGGTTAAGTTTTAATAACCCCATTGAATACACCCAAAACCCTTTATTAAGTGGTTATATCAACAATGAAAATCTACAACTACTAAAAGAAAGCGTTCCATTTCAAACCTCTAGTTATGGTCGTGGTCAAGTTATTGTCTTTACAGACAATACTAATTTCAGGGCTTTTTGGCTAAGCAGTATGAAGTTGCTTATGAATAGTATTTACTTTTCAGATATAATGTAAATCTCTATTGAAACATAAAACCCTATTAATAGCTAAGTTTTTAGTATTTTTATTAAAAATTTAATTTAACGTCTATTCTTATGAAATTTTATAATAAAGTTAAATGGGTATTGGGTATCACAATGATATTTGTGTTGGTTATAACCACCAACCTTATAGATCGTAATAATTTTGTTAGAGTTAAAGAATCTGTTGTCAATATTTACGAAGATCGACTCATAGCAAATCATTTGATTTATAATATTTCAGAATCTATTTATGATAAAAAAATATCTATTTTAAAAAAAGACACTGCATTTTATTTAAATAATCTGAAAAGCAACAATCAGAAAATTCAATTTGACATAGAAAGTTTTGAGCAAACAAAATTAACCTTAGAAGAAGCTGAAATATTTGAAGATTTAAAAAATAATTTAAGTCAATTAGAAAGCATTGAAAATAAATATGTCAAAAACAGTTTTATTGATGAAACTAAATTAATCAATCTCTTAGATGATATAAATAGTAACCTTGACGCTTTGTCTAAAATACAAGTTAACGAAGGAAGTCGTCAAATGGATATCTCAAAACGTGCTATTGAAACTGTAGAATTATTTACTCAGTTGGAAATCTATTTTTTAATTGGTCTAGCAATACTTATTCAGATCATTATACTTTATAACCCTAAAGGTAAAAAAAGTTAAAAGTTATATTGTTGAATTATTTTGGGTTTCTTTTTTTCTTAAAGTCCATAAACCTAAAACAGGACCGATACCTAAAATGACATATATGCTATTGTCTGTAGTTAAAGCACTCAATAAGGTAAGAATTTGAATACTAACAATACTAATTGCAAAACCAATACTATTGACAATGGTTAAAGCAGTTCCTTTAATCTCCGCTTTTACATTATCGGCAACTAAAGTTGATAATAAAGGGGAATCTGCTATCACAAACATTCCCCACAGTATTAAAAAGCCTAAAAATAAACTTTCATGCCCAATCATAAATACTAAAGGAGAAGCTAAACAACAAATACAAGACAACAACAAGGATATAAAAGCAATACGTTTAACTCCAGTTTTTTTTGACAGATAACCTCCTATCACACAAGCAAAACCACCAACTGCTATAACGATAAAAGACCATAAAGAAATATTAAGTGAAGTATCATTATGTAAAGTGTTATAAGTTTTTAAAATAATAGGCACAAAAGCCCAGAATGCATATAATTCCCACATATGTCCAAAGTAACCAAAAGCTGCTGATCTGAAATTTTGGCTTTTAAACACTTTAAAAAATGCTGAAAACTCTAAGTTTTGAGAAGTTTTGCGAAATGGGCCATCAGGTACAAAAGCCCTGATGAGAACACCTCCTATTACTGCTATAGATGAAGTTATTACAAGCACTAGTTTCCAAGATGAAAAATTTGTAAGATTTTTTATTAAATGAGGAAATGCCGTACCTACAACTAATGCTCCAACTAAAAAGCTAAGAGAAATACCAAGACCTTTTTGATAATAATCGGCAGCAATTTTCATCCCAACCGGATAAATACCAGCTAAGAAAAAACCAGTTATAAATCTAAAAGTCAATAAACTTAAAAAGGTGTTACCTTCCCAAATAACAGCTAAATTAGCAATGGCAGCGATTAAAGCAGAAAACAAAAAAACCTTTGAAGGTGAAAATCTATCTGCTATAGATAAGACAGCAAAAATAAGTGTCCCTACTATAAAACCAAACTGTAAACTCGAGGTTAGATGTCCTACGGCAGTACTATCTATATTAAAATTAAAAACAAGGTCGTTCATAACTCCATTTCCAGCAAACCAAAGAGAAGTGCAGCAAAATTGAGAAAACACAATTATAGGCAAAATGTATTTTGGATTTTTCATCTGTCTAAAAATAAAGTCTTTTATATTGCTTTATGAATTTATGATATAAAACTAACAAGAAATTTCATTTTACTTCAAATTGGTATAAATTTAAATTCTTAGACCTCATTTAAAAAGTAAAGCCTTACTATCTTTAAAAAAATATTCTCAAATTTGAAATAAAATATTATGATATGACATTAACTTGCAATGGTCAGTTTATTAATTTTGATTTGCCAAAAGTTATGGGCATTCTAAATGTCACCCCTGATTCGTTTTATGATGGTGGCGCTTATAAATCTGATCAGGCGCTGTTAAATCAAGTTGAAAAAATGCTCACCGAAGGTGCGACTTTTATAGATATCGGCGCCTACAGCTCACGTCCTAATGCTGATGATATTTCAACTGATGAAGAACTCAAACGCTTAATTCCTGTTCTTGAGCTTTTAAATTCTAAATTTGAAAAGGATATATTGATTTCTGTTGACACCTTTAGAAGTAAAGTAGCCAAAGAAGCTTTATCACGAAATGTGAGCATGATAAATGATATTTCTGCAGGACAACTTGATCCTAAAATTTTAGATGTTATTGCAAAATACCAAGTCCCTTTTGTCATGATGCACATGAAAGGAAATCCGCAAACCATGAAATCTCATGCAAAATACGACGATGTTATTCTTGAGGTCAAAAGCTATTTTTCTGAAAAATTACATCTAGCTCGTGAAAAAGGTATAAATGATATTATTATAGATCCTGGATTTGGTTTTGCTAAAACTATCAATCACAATTTTGAAATGCTCAATAAATTTGAATTGTTTAAAGATTTTGATTTGCCACTATTATGCGGTATTTCAAGAAAATCAATGATTTATAAGACCTTAAATACCTCTGCAGATAAAGCATTAAATGGAACAACAGTTTTGCATAGCTTAGCACTACATAAAGGTGCTAACATTCTAAGAGTTCATGACGTAAAAGAAGCGGTAGAGTGTATTACGTTAATGAATAAAGCAAAACAGCCCTAATTAGAAATTAAGACTGTTTTGGTTAAAGTTATTTATAAAAGATAGTTATTCTTTTGGATTTAAAATATTATCGATGCGTTCTATAGCATCTTCAATGTGGTAACGCGACATCGTATCAGAAGTTCTTCTCAATCCTCTTTCTAAGTTGCGCTTTAAGATGTTGAGTTCACCTCTAACTAAAGGACGAATATCAGAGTTTTGAACTTCAATATTGCTTCTATCGATAAAACGTCTAAATCTTGCAGGTAATGCAGATTGTTCTTCTGTCATCAACTCATGCATACGGGTGATGTAAGAACGTTGGAGGTTACGTCTTGGCCTAGAGATTTCTGAACCACTTTTCAATTCCTTAAACAGACCTTCTCTTAAATCCTGCATCATTTCAAGTGAAGAATAAGCATCATCGTTAAGTTCTTCATTTTCCATCATTCTAGCAAAACGTCCAAAATCTAACAAATCATCAATTGTTCTTTCCTGAAGATTACGCAATTGTTCTAAATAGCCGTCAAATTGGATTTTATTAAAAATATCTTCATCTAACATCCATTCTGGTGTTTCAAATAATTGCTCATGTAAAAATGCCATAGCACGAACTTGTTTATCTCTTGGTACATGCTGATAAACCGCTCCAGCTTGGTCATAAGTTTTATAGTATTCATAAACGCCACCAATATTAGCCGTAACATGTCCCATATAACGTCTATACTGACCAACAACTTGGCCGTATAAGTCTTCTAAATCTTCATAGTTTTTGCCTTTTTCTGATGTCCAAATAATGAGATTTGGTACTATGCGTTTTAGGTTTTCTATACCATATTCACTAGCTTTCATACTATCATCTCCTAAGTCCTCAGTTTGAGAACTAGGGTCAATGACACCACCACTTTGCTGACTTCCAAAACGAAATTTAGGATCGTCTGCATTTTCTAAAATCCATTGGTCTAAAACAGGTTTTTCATCTTTACTAGATTTTCCAATAATAGGTTTGTAACCCCACTTTATAGCATATTTATCATAAGGACCTACATCAGGCATTAAAGATACATTTCCGTCACCCGGTTGTGCGATATAATTAAAACGTGCGTAATCCATTATAGATGGTGCAGTACCGTATTTTTGAGTAAACTCTGGATCACGTAAATCTTCAACTTTGTAGGCAACACTACTACCCATATTATGTGGCAAGCCTAAAGTATGTCCTACTTCATGAGCTGAAACAAAACGGATTAATCTTCCCATGATTTCATCCTTAAATTCAACACCACGGGCTTCAGGGTTAATGGCTGCTGTTTGAACAAAAAACCAATTGCGTAATAGTGTCATCACATTGTGATACCAATTGATATCCGATTCTAAAATCTCACCTGATCTTGGGTCACTCACGTGAGGTCCATTAGCATTTGGAATTGGTGAAGCTAAATAACGCACTACAGAATATCTTGCATCCTCAGGACTCCAATCTGGGTCTTCTTCTTTTGTTGGCGGATCTTTAGCTATGATAGCATTCTTAAAGCCTGCTTCTTCAAAAGCCACTTGCCAGTCTTCAATACCTTGTTTGATGTATTTCCTCCACTTCTTAGGTGTTGCTCTATCAATATAATAAACAATTGGTTTTTTAGGCTCTACCAATTCACCACGCTTATATTTCTCAATATCTTCATCTTTAACTTCTAATCTCCATCGATCGAGATACCTGACAGTTTTAGATTTTTGAACATCTAGGCCATAATCGGTTTGACTTGATGTGAACCAACCGACACGTTGGTCAAAATAGCGACGCTGCATAGGAACTTTTGGAAGTAAAACCATAGAATTACTAAACATCAATGACAGGCTACTTGTACTGCTATTTGATGGCGGGTTGCTTGCATTATAAGTTTTAACATGTCTTATTTCGATGTTTTTAGGATAGCTCCTTATCGTATCAATATAAGAACGAGAATTGTCTAGTCTAGATATTTTATAGTTACTTCTTCTGCTTTGCTGAAGGCCTATAGCTTTGACATCTTCTTCAAATAATTTTGTAGCATTAATTACAGTATTGTTATGAATGGAGTCTTTTTTATAAGCTTCAACATCAAATCCATACAAGATAGGTTCAAAATTTGAATTCTTTACGGCTTCATGCACTGGTAAAGAGTCATTGGCATAAACTTCGTAAGAGACGACATTGAGATAAACTTTATCTCCTTTTTTACTCCATCTCAAAACTTGTTCGTTTTGCTTTCCACCACCAAATCCTAGTCCAGATGCTGTTTTTGCAATACGAGTGACCATTAGCATTTCACGGTCAAAAAGTGTGTCAGGGATTTCAAAATAATAATCATCTTTTAACTTATGCACAGCAAAAAGTCCTTTATCAGTTTTGGCGTCTTTGGTTATGACCTTGCTGTATGGCTTAACACCGTCCTTACTTGGTTTTTTCTTTGGGGTGTTTTCTGCTTTTGCATTTTTAGAGTTTTGAAAAACACCACAACTCACACTTGACAGAGTCATTGCTCCTATCAAGAGTAACATGATAATTCTACTATGCATACGATAATTTTTTAAGGTTATACTTATTGTATTAGTATTATGACCGCAAAACCACAGAAAAGTTTAACCCAAATTATGCATTAGAGCATAATCCTCAATAATAGCCGACGAAAACATTGTTTTGTCTGGGTTAACCTTTGAAAAAAATGCTCATAATTAAGCATACTTCGCTACTATTCAATAGGAAATTTCTTATTGAATAATTCGGATTTAACGATTTGATAAAACTAATAAAAAACGGCTTGATTTAAAAACCAAGCCGCTTAAATAATTAGGTCATTGAAACTTATTGTTTAGCCCAAAGGCTTTTATGATAAGTATCTAACTTTTGATTTAACAACAAATTGTTATGTTCTTGAGTTGCATTGGCATCAAGTTTAATTTGTTCGCCACTTGGCGTGTAAACCATATAAAATCCATCTTTAAAGCTCGCTAATTTAATGAGTTTATCACCATCTTTAGCGTTCCAAGTTTTGTTTTCTGGTGTGTAAACCATTTCAACAATTTTACCTTGATCCTCACCTTCTAATACTTCAATTTTAAATTGGTTTTTCTGGGCTGTCATTTTGACTTGTTGCCCATCCACATTGGCAATTTGGGTTTCTGTTTCCCCATCAGCCATGGCAATAGGATTACTGCCTGTCCAAAATTCTAAAACATTAAAAATAATAGCATCGCCTAAAAAGAACAGTCCGTAAACAGGAATAATATTTAAGCCCCAAAAAATAGCATTATTGACAAATTTTGAGTTAGAGACTTGCATGTTCCAGTCTTTTAAATTGTTAAAAGCATTAAATGAGCCTAAACAACTTGAAGATAGCATTGATAATGATAAAGCTCCAGCGATAATTAAATTACGTTTCATAATTAAAAGGTTTTTATGATTAATAGCTTCAAATGTACAATTATTTTTCTAATTTATTATTGTCTCTATTTACATCAGCCATTTTTTGACTTGGTTCTATTTCAATAGATTTTACAGTATATTGACGTGTTGGAATTTCTAAATCATAGGTTGGATAAGCCCAAGCCCAGTCATCTACTGTATTTTCAAAATCTGACTTTTCCCAACGCATAATGCGTAAAGGAATATAAAACATTTCAGTTTCACCAGTATTGTAAGTCACTTCAACCTCAATAGGCATTGGTGTTAAACCAATTCGCTCTAAGGTTACAATTGTAGCATTCTCTGCCACTCTCAGATCCCTTACAGCATAGTCAACTGTATTGGTAGTTCTTGTCCAATCTTGTAAGTACCAGCTCAATTCTGCACCTGAAACTTTTTCAGCAATTCTGATAAAATCGTTGGGCGTAGGGTGCTTAAATTTCCATTCATCATAATATCGTTTAAGCGTTTGTTTAAGATTGGTTTCGCCAATAATATAACCCAATTGACTTAAAAATACTGCGCCTTTAGAATAAGCTGTAATACCATAAGCAGCATTGCGTTCATATCTATCGGCATGTGTGGTTTGTGGTTGTTCTATGCCAGATTTTGCCAGTTGAAAATAACCTTGATAGGCTCTAGCAAGAGGGAAGTCTTTACCTTGATTCATTATCTCGTTTTCAGCAAGCGTAGAAATGTAGGTCGTAAAACCCTCGTCCATCCATTCGTGTTGCGCTTCATCTGTAGCTAATAGGTGCTGAAACCAAGCGTGCGCCATCTCGTGAGCCGTTACGCCAAACAAGCTGCCAAATGAACGCTCGCCAGTAATCAGTGTACACATGGCGTATTCCATCCCGCCGTCACCACCTTGAATAATAGAATATTGGTCATACGGATAAGGACCAATGTTTTTATTGAAATATGCTAGAATTTCTTCAGTTTTAGGCTGAAGTTTTTTCCAGTTTTCTTTTATTTTATCATCATCTTGATATAAAAAATGAAGAACAGTACCATCAGCTGCAACCAATTTGTCGTGAATATAGTCTGGGTCTGCTGCCCAAGTGAAATCATGAACTTTTGGGGCGACAAAATGCCAAGTTAAGGTTTTGCCTTTGCGTTTTACTTTTACGCCTTCATCTTCGTAACCATAGCCAATTTCATTGGGGTTTTGAAGATAGCCTGAACCCCCTAAAATATAATCTTTGTCAATAGTGATTTTAACATCAAAATCTCCCCAAACACTATGAAATTCACGACCGATATAAGGGTCGGCGTGCCAGCCTTCAAAGTCATATTCGGCCATTTTAGGGTACCATTGCGTCATAGAATAAGCAATACCTTCTTTGTTATCGCGACCTGAGCGTCTGATTTGCAAAGGTACTTGTGCGTCAAAATCCATATTAAATGTGGTGCTTCTACCTGGTAAAATAGGCTGGTCAAGCTCAACTTCTAAAACCGTGCCTTCCACTTTATAATCTAAAGCCTTGTTATTTTGTTTTAAGGAATTCACATTGATATAGCCTATTTCATCATCATTTAATTTTGAAATCCTATCACCTACTCTAGAGTCGGGATCTTTAATAGTTCTTGAACGAACATCCATTTCGCTTCCAGGTTGAAAAGCATTAAAATACAGATGATAAAACACCTTTTGAAGCGTGTCTGGCGAATTATTGGTATAAACTAACTTTTGCTTACCTTGATACTGATGTGTTTTAACATCCATATCAATTTCCATGGTGTAATCGACATGTTGTTGCCAATAGGAGTTGGTGTTTTGAGCAAAAACTACATTTATAATTAATAAAAACGTTATTGATACTAATTTTTTCATAGATATAAATTTTGTTAAATATTAAAAAACCCTAATATTTAAGTATCAGGGTTTAGAAAATTTTATAATCTTATTTTCAAATTTAAGACTTACTCATTTTGCTAGCTAAAATAATAGCATTGTAAAGGTTCACCATGTTTCCTGTTTCAGAAATTTCAGCAAATGGCTTAACTTTACTTGAATCACCGCTTAAAATCACATCAGTATTTGGAGATAAGCCGCTATCCAAAATAACAGTTTTAACTTGAGCAGCCGTTAGTTTAGGAAATAAAGAACGAATCACAGCTGCAACACCAGCAACATTTGGCGATGCCATAGATGTTCCTGATAAATATTCATATTCATTATTTGGAACAGTTGCATATATTCCAGAACCAGGTGCAAATACATCTACACTGCCTTTTCCGTAGTTAGAAAAACCAGCAATCATATTTGAACCATATTCTGATGTCATAGCACCAACGTTAATAAAATTATCTGCAATTTCTTGAGATTGACCAGGCCATTCGTCATTAGGATAAACACGGTTTTCGTCTAAATATAAACCTTCATTACCAGCTGCATTGACAATTAAAACATCGTTATCCGCAGCATACTTTATAGCATCAATAACCCAACCTGGATGTGTAGAATAATACTTACCGAAACTAGTGTTGATAACTTTTGCACCATTATCAACCGCATAACGTATACCTAATGCTATATCTTTATCGTATTCATCGCCGTCTGGCACAGCTCTAATCGGCATAATGGTTACTTTTTCTGCAACGCCTTTCATACCGAGGTTATTATTTCTAACGGCTCCAATAATTCCTGCAACGTGCGTGCCGTGACGAGCATCTTCTTTTTTAGGGTCTGGACCGCTAACATCACCATTCCCATAATACTTTGTTGACATATCATCAGGATCGTCACCTAAGTGTTCAGCTCTAAAGTCTTTATCTAAATTAAAATGTGTATCCATTCTACCTTTAAAATAATCTACACCGTCTGAAATTTGATTTTTAGCTTCTTCTATATCATCACCAACATTATTCATCACAAATAGCAAAAACTGTTTACTTTGTTGAAGGTTTTCAGTTTCAGCTTTCATAGCAACTACTTCTTCTTTGGTGAATTTTTCTTTCCCTAAAGCTTTACTCACAGCCGCATTGGATGCGTTAAGCTGTTGTAAGAGACCTTGATATTGAGTTAATCTGGCTTGTGTTTCTTGAACTTCTTTGTCGTATTCGGCTTTGGCTTTTTTGTAGAGCTCAAATTTTTCTTTTTGAGCAGCTGGAATTTGATCAGCAGTTTTGTCTTCAAATTGGTCTTGATGCGCTTTAATGATTCTGGTCATTTCTAAGTTTTCGCCGACAATATCGCCGAGAAAATTCCAACCGTGAACGTCATCAACATAACCATTTTTGTCATCATCTACTTTATTGCCTGCGACTTCGTCTTTATTAGTCCAAATCACTGGACTTAAATCTTCGTGCTCTATATCTATTCCGCTATCTAGAACAGCTACAATTACATTTTTACCTTCGTAATCTTTGATTAATTCACTGTATGCTTTATCAACACTCATTCCAGGAATAGTATCGTTGGTTAAGTCAAAATGTGCCCAAGATTGTTTTTGATTTTCTGTAAGCTCAGTCGTCTTACGAGGTTGGGTATCTATGTTTGCAATTGGTGTTGAAACAATTTTTGGGCCTGTTGAGCCACAGCCTATCAATAGCATAGCACTTATGGCTATGCTTGACACTGAAGTGATGTGTTTGAATGTCATGGTTTAATTTTTAATTAAATAATTCGTTAAATGTAAAGGTTTGATTATGTCTCACACCTTTTTCGGTGTGTTTGAGGTTAATGATTTCGTTGTGCGCATCGTGTTCTAAAAAAAGATAATAGTTTTCATCAGCCGCTTCGTTCAAAAAAGTCTTTTTTTCTTTTAAGGTTAATAAAGGCCTGGTATCATAACCCATTACAAAAGGCAAAGGCACGTGACCCGCTGTAGGGAGCAAATCGGCTGAAAACACTAAGGTTTTATCTTTATACTTTATGATTGGTATCATTTGCTTGTCTGTATGTCCGTCAACAAATAAGACTTCAAAATTCAATTCCTTGCAAAATTCTCTTTGTTTTTGACGATCTAAAAAATATAGCTGACCAGACTCTTGCATAGGCAACAGATTTTCTTTTAAAAAAGAAGCTTTCTCTCTATCATTTGGATTTGTCGCCCAATCCCAATGTTCTTGATTGGTCCAAAATTTGGCGTTTTTAAAAGCAGGTTCGAAACCAGTTCGGTCTTTATTCCATTGCACACTTCCGCCACAATGGTCAAAATGTAAATGGGTCATAAACACGTCTGTGACATCATCACGATGAAATCCATGTTGTTTTAAAGACTTGTCGATACTGTGGTTGCCCCAGCGATAATAGTAGTTAAAAAATTTTTCGCTTTGTTTGTTACCTAAACCCGTATCAATCAAAATAAGCTTTTTACCATCTTCAATGAGTAAACTCGTGGCTGCAATATCAATCATATTATTATTGTCCGCTGGATTGGTTCTTGACCATAATGTTTTCGGAACTACGCCAAACATAGCACCACCGTCTAGTTTAAAATTTCCAGTTTCAATTGGATATAATTTCATAGGTCAATTTGAAAGGACTTGCAAGATAATAAATCTCTCTAAACTTACTTTGATTGTCATTGAATTATGCTATTTTTAACCACTAATTTATATCTATGTTAGAATTAGCTTCAATTATTATATTTGGTATTTTGGCTCAATGGGTGGCTTGGCGATTTAAAATACCTGCCATTTTACCTTTAATATTAATTGGTTTAGCGGTTGGTCCCTTAGCGACTTTATATACTGAAGATGGTTCAAAGTTTATTGAACCTGTCTGGAATGGCGAAAATGGACTTTTCCCTGGTGAGAGTTTATATTATTTTGTGTCATTAGCGATTGGTGTTATCCTGTTTGAGGGTGGACTAACACTAAAACGTGGCGAAATCTTAAATGTCAGCAGTGTCATAGGTAAGTTAATTAGCGTTGCTGTGATCATTACTTTTGTTGGTGCTGGTATAGCCGCTCATTTTATCTTTGGTTTGTCCTGGAAAATTTCTTTGTTGTTTTCTGCATTAATCATTGTCACAGGACCAACAGTTATTACGCCAATTCTAAGGAATATTCCGCTAAAAAGAGACGTCGCAGCTATTTTAAAGTGGGAAGGCATACTTATAGATCCTATTGGTGCCTTGTTTGCAGTTTTGGTTTTTGAGTTTATTAACGCTGGCGCTGGAGCAGAATATTCCACAAAAGCATTAATAGATTTTGGTAAAGTTGTTTTATTCGGGTTTAGTTTCGGGTTTACATTTGCACACGGTCTTTCGTATTTAATAAAGAAAAAAATCATACCTCATTATTTGCTAAATGTAGTAACCTTAGCTGCTGTTTTAGGAGTTTTTGTTTTGTCAGACACTTTTGCTCACGAAAGTGGTCTTTTGGCAGTAGTTGTTATGGGTGTGATTATGGGAAACATCAACCTACCCAATTTAAAAGATTTACTATACTTTAAAGAGTCATTAAGTGTTTTACTTATAAGTATTCTATTTATTCTATTGGCCGCCAACATCAATTACGAAGAATTGTTATTAGTTTACAATCTCGAAGCGCTTTATTTATTTCTTGTTATTGTATTTATTGTTCGCCCTTTAGGTGTGTTTTTAAGTAGCATCAATTCAAATTTAGCTACCAATGAAAAGATGTTCATCAGTTGGGTTGGCCCACGTGGTATTGTTGCTGCTGGTATAGCATCACTTTTTGGAATAAAATTGGCTAACAAAGGCGTAGAAGGTGCTGAATATATCACGCCTTTAGTCTTTTTGATTGTGTTGGGAACAGTATTGCTCAATGCTACAACAGCAAGGCCTTTCGCAAAATTAGTAGGAGTATTTCTTAAAAATTCAAGTGGTATTTTAATTATTGGTTCTTCTTCTTTTTCAAGAATTATTGCTAAATATCTTAAAGAAAATGAAAGGCATGTCGTCGTTGTTGACAATAACCAAAACAACATAGAAGAAGCAAAAAAAATGGGCTTAGACGCCTTTACAGCAAATATCTTTTCAGACGACCTTCATGACAATCTCGAATTAAGTGATATTGGTTACCTTATGGCTTTAACAGGCAACAACTCTATCAACCGAAAAGCCATAGAAAATTTCCAAAAAGAATTTGGTGAAAATGGAACCTTTAGAGTCATTTCGCCTGAAGAAATGAACGATCCCGAAAATAATCCTGAAGATGGTTTATTCTCTCACACGGATGATTATATAAAACTGGTCAATCTCTCTAGACGTTATCCTGAAATTCATGAAATTGAAATCAATTCACAAGAACACTATCACGGCTTGATAGAAATCACAAAAGCAGATCCTGACATGATACCCATTTTTATTAAAACCAAAGAAGGTGTTTTAGAAATTATTCCTTCAGATAGCGATGAAATTGATGTTGATGACGAGTGTAAATTAGTTTATATGGGTAAAGAAATAGAATCGGCTAAATCTCAAAAAATTACCCAAGAAGATTCATTAAAAAAAGAAGAACAAATTTCTGAAAAAGACGTAGAGGAATAATTTTAGGATTGATTTTTAAAAATGTCTGACCAAGAAAAAATATACCTATTAGCACTTCACCGGCTTTCACATATTGGTGATACTACAGCCAAAAAACTCATAGAAATTCTGGGTTCAGCAGAAGCTGTTTTTAAAGAAAAAACACATAACCTTCAAAAGATAAATGGACTTGGCACCAAACGAATCCAAACTATTAAAAAGGAAGTTGATTTTGATAGTGCTGAAAATGAGTTGAAATTTATTGTAGATAACAACATTGACTTTCTTTACTTTAAAGACAAAGCTTATCCTGCAAAATTAAAACACTGTATAGATGGCCCACTCGTTTTGTTTCAAAAAGGGAATGTTGACTTACAAAACAAACGTATTATAAGTATTGTTGGTACAAGAAAAATCACTTCACATGGCATTCAATTTACTGAACAGTTAATTTCTGATTTGGAAATATTTGACCCTGTTATTGTTTCTGGATTTGCTTATGGCACAGACATTACAGCTCAAAAAGCAGCCTTGAACCACAACTTACAAACTATTGGTTGCTTTGCTCACGGGATGAATCATGTTTATCCTAAAGTGCATAAAAAATACGTTGATGATATTCTGAAACACGGTGGATTTTTTACAGATTTTTGTAGTGATGACAAATTTGACCGCAATAATTTTTTAAAACGTAATCGTATCATTGCTGGACTCAGTGAAGCCACAATCGTAATAGAAAGTGCCGAAAAAGGTGGCTCGTTAGTCACTGCAGAAATGGCTAATGGCTATAACCGAGAAGTTTTTGCCTTACCAGGTAGATATAGCGACAAAATGAGTATAGGCTGTAACAACCTTATCAAAAAACAACAAGCTATATTGCTTACTAGTGCCGCAGATTTAGTCTATATGCTCAACTGGGATATTGATCAAAAGCCAAAGAAAGTTCATCAAACTGAACTTTTTGTTGACTTGAGTGATGAAGAAAATATAGTTGTAGAAATTTTAAAATCTCTTCAGAAAACAGAAATCGATCCTTTAGCGCTAGCGTGTCAAATTCCAACATCTAAACTTTCAACCATACTTCTTAATCTTGAATTGAAAGGATTAGTCAGGCCTCTGCCTGGAAAACAATTTGAATTAATCTAATAAATATTATTCACTAATATTTAAGACCTATTTTAATAAGCTTAACACATTAATGCTTATTTTTAGAGTAAAATTGTAGCTATGAAACATCTCATACTTTTAATCCTAACCTTCCAAATAAGTTTTTCTTTTGCTCAAGTTCCAGAACGTCAAATCCTTAAAGGTAAAGTCAATGTGCCTTCTGGTGCTGAAGCAAAAAATATTAGCATTTTTAATACCAACACCGAAAAAGGTACGACAACCAATGCTTACGGCGAATTTTTGATTAAAGTTAAAAATAAAGATCATCTTCTCATTTCATCGGTTCAGTTTCAGAATTTTGAAATTGAAATTACCAAAGAAATTATGGATGAAAAAGATATCGTTATTCAAATCAAAGAAAATGTCAATCAACTTAATGAAGTTACTGTATCTTCAAATGTTTTAAGTGGAAGTTTAAATGTTGATGTCAAAAAAATAAATACTAATGAAGTCGATTTAGGCATTGATCAAAAAGAGTTAGTAAGTGGATATAATGCTGATATTACTATAGACAGTCAAATTAGAGCGCAAAACGCAGCGATTGATGACGAATATTTGGATAACGGGATTGATTTTGTCAAAATTTTTAAAATGTGTGTGAAGAAAAAAGATAAAAAGGAAAAGAAATTTACCGAAAATATTGATGTTGAAGTGAGAAAAATGTATGACAATAAGTTCTTTATTGACAATTTTGACATCAAAGAAACTCAAATAAATGAGTTTATATTTTATGCCTACGATAATGGTCTAAATGACAAGCTTCTAAAAAAGGGAAACGAAATGGATTTAATTCAATTCTTATTAGACAAATCCAGAGAATTTAATAATTGATTTTAGATCAAATTCATAGTGAAATCTGCATTTTGTCTTTTAACGGTTTTGTTCTATTTGAATTTGAGTTATGCTCAAAACAAAATCCTTAAAGGGCAATTCACAGGTGAAAATTTAGATAAATCTTTTATCAATGTTATTAACCTGAACCAATACAAAAGTACAATCAGTCAAGAAAATGGCAAGTTTCAAATCCCTGCAAAAGTCGGCGATAGCATTTTCGTTTCATCTATTCAATACAGCGAAGTTAAGTTTTTGGTCAAACCTGAGTTTTTTGAAGATGAAATTGAAATTCCTTTAAAACTTAAAGTTAATGAACTTCAAGATGTAAACCTGTATTCTTTAGGCTTAACAGGTGATTTAACAAAGGACGCTAATAGCATTGAAACCTACGATTTTAGTCAGACCCAATTGGGCTTTGCGCCATATATTGAATATTATACCAGAGAGGAAAGACGTTTAGCTGTGGCGTCAGGCTCATCATTGGGCTATTTAATAAACCTCATCAATGGCAATATTAAAATGTATAAAAAACTCGTTGTTTATGAGAAAACAGACAAACGCAAAAAAAAGCTTCACCAACTTTTTCCAGAGCGATTTTATGAAGAAAACCTGGACATTCCAAACAATCTTATAGAAGATTTTACGTATTATTGCGTAGAAAACCACCCAGAAGTTATCAAATTAACTCAACAAAAAGATAAACTTTTGCTGACTGAATTACTGCCAAAATTAGCTCAAGATTATCTTAAAATCAAAGAAAACGAACAAGATAAAATTCAAAACTGAATGATTAAATACATCACTTTAAGTCTCATTGTTTTTACCCAACTTTTCTCTTCACTAAATCACGAATATTATGTGGGTTTAACGGAAATTAAATTCAACCCCGAAAAAGAAAGACTTGAAATTATCACGCGCCTTTTTTACGACGATTTCGAAAATGTTTTGAAAGCCCGATATGGAAACGAGCTTGTGCTTAAACCTTCTGAACAGTCTAAAAACGTTGAGGATTTTATACAAATGTATTTTGATAAAAAGATTAGTATCACAACAGATGGTCAAACCCAAAAACTGACTTATCTCGGATTCAAATTTGATGAAGACCGCATCAATATTTATTTAAAAATAACTGATATTCAAAACTTCACAAGTCTTGCAATTCAAAACCTTTTGTTAACTGATGTGATTGAAAAACAAAAAAACATTGTGCATTGCTTTAAACTTAAACAAAAAGAAAGCGTCCTATTAACACGCTTTGACTCTGAAGCATTGTTAAAATTTAATTAGAAAATTAACTTAGGTTAAATATATGTTTATTTTTAGCATTCAAAAATTATTCAAAATATGATTAAGCAAAATTTACTTTTACTATTAGGACTTTTAGTTAGTTTTAATTTTTACGCTCAAGAACAGCCTGAAAAACAAGAAGGCCACACCAACCAAAACAAATTCAGACAGTTGTATCAAGAGTTTGCAACACCAAACCAATACCGAACCGCATCTGGCGCGCCGGGCCCTGCTTATTATCAAAACACAGCCGATTATAAAATGGATATCAGGCTCGATGAAAATACCAAAGAAATATTTGGTCAAGAAACCATCACCTACACTAACAATTCTCCCAATGAATTAGAATACCTTTGGGTACAACTCGATCAAAACATCAGAAAAAAAGACAGTCCTGCCAAAGAAAAAGATGGTAGTGGCTTTAGTCCTGTTTTAAGACCAGGTTCAATTGTTTCAGAATATATGGACCAACCATTTGATGGCGGTTTTAATATTGAAGAAGTTTCTAAAGACGGCAATTCACTTAGCTATAGTATCAATCAAACCATGATGCGTGTAGAAATGGATAAAAACTTAAAGCCTGGAGAAAATTTTACATTTTATATTAAATGGAATTATAAAATTAATGACCGAATGAACGGTGGCGGACGTTCTGGTTACGAAAATTTTGAAGAAGAAGATAATGCACTGTTTATCGCTGCTCAGTTTTTCCCAAGAATGGCAGTATACAATGATGTAGAAGGTTGGCAAAATTATCAATTTTGGGGTTCTGGTGAGTGGGCTTTGCCTTTTGGTGATTATGAAGTAAATATCACGGTTCCAGCAGATCATATAGTTGAAGCCACTGGCGAACTTCAAAATCGTAAAAAAGTGTATTCTAAAACAATGATGCAGCGCTATGAAAAGGCAAAAAATACTTTTGATAAACCTGTCCTAATTGTTACTGAAGAAGAAGCTATTGAAAATGAAAAGTCTAAAACTAACAAAACTAAAACTTGGTCTTACAAGGCTGATATGGTAAGAGATTTTGCTTTTACGTCATCTCGAAAATATATCGTTGATATGATGAATGTAAAAGTTGGTCAAAAAAATGTTATGGCAGTTTCTGTTTATCCTAAAGAAGGAAATCCACTTTGGGAAGAATGGTCAACTTTAGCCGTGGCTCAGACTTTAGAAACATATAGCAAACATACTTTTGATTATCCATATCATAAAGCCGTTTCTGTTCACGGTAAAGGCATAGGTATGGAATACCCTATGATTTGTTTTAATTTTGGAAGACCAAACGAAGACGGCACCTATTCTGACCAAACCCGATATAGAATGATTGGCGTGATTATTCACGAAGTCGGTCATAATTATTTTCCTATGATTGTCAATAGTGACGAACGCCAATGGGGCTGGATGGATGAAGGTCTCAATTCATTTGTTCAGTTTTTAACAGAACAGGAAATGGGAGAAAAATATCCTGAATTACTCAATGAAAATAATGTTTATCCATCAAGACGTGGTTTCCCCTTTAGGATTGTAGACTATATGAAAGGTGATCAGGGTTTTATTGCACCTATAATGACCAATCCAGAACAAATTTATCAATTAGGTAATAACGCATATGGTAAACCTGCAACTGCCCTTAATATATTACGAGAAACTGTAATGGGTCCTGAAAAATTTGACTATGCCTTTAGAACGTTTTCTCAGCGCTGGATGTTTAAGCACCCAACACCTGAGGATTTCTTTAGAAGTATGGAAGACGCTTCAGCTGTAGATTTAGACTGGTTTTGGAGAGGTTGGTTTTATACCACAGACTATGTTGATATTGGCATTGAAGACGTAAAAACCTACAAACTGACTGACAAAATCACTGAAGATGCTAAAGAATATTTAGCACGTTTTGGCATTACTGACCCAGAAAATAATCCGAGACTTGAAGGTTTAGTTTATGTTGTGCCAACCGATTCTGAAGAAGCTAAATCATTAGCACCCTCTGAAGATAACTTAGAAAATTCACAAAACCTCAAAACATTTTTGATGGATAATTTCACAGCCGAAGAGCGCAATAAGCTTAAAGAGTTACCAAAGTATTTTTATGAAATTACTTTTAATAAACCTGGTGGTTTAGTGATGCCAGTCATCGTTGAATACACTTATGAAGATGGCAGTAAAGAATTGAAAAAATATCCCGTTCAGGTGTGGAGAAAAAACGACAACCAAATCTCAAAAACTATTGGTAGCCAAAAGAAAATCACCAATATTCAGTTAGACCCTAATTTAGAAACTGCAGATATTGATGTATCAAACAACTCGTGGCCAAGAGAACAAAACAAAAGCGAATTTGAAGAATTTGAAAATCAGAAGAACTAATATTTTTAAATTTTTAGCATAAAAAAACATCCTAAATCTAATAAATTTTGGATGTTTTTTTTATTTCAGAAACGAGGTCTAAGCTTAAATTTTTAACAGCTAAATCATTTTAATTTTATATATCTTTGCAATATGTTTTCAACCTTATATTTCATTAGTGGCGGAGAGATAGCTATCGTGGCTTTAGTTGTGCTTTTGATTTTTGGAGCTGATAAAGTGCCTGAAATAGCAAGAACCGTTGGCAAAACTGTCAAATCTATTCGCGAAGCAACTGACGATATTAAATACGAAATCACTAAGGAAACTCATAAAATTGAGGAAACAAGTGTTGATCTTAAAAAAGAAGTCCAAGAGCAAACTAAATCTATTGAGAAAGAGGGACAAACTTTTAAAGAAGAGGTGGAAGAACAAATTGGCCCTATTAAAAGAAAATTTTAGAAATATATCTCTTGAGCCAGTCTAAAAGTATTGGCATGCGCTTCTATAATGATTTTAATATCTTCAGAGTAACCACCACCCATACTGACTTCTAGAGGAATTCCTTTTTCAAAACAAGTCTCTAATACATAACGGTCTCTTTCTTTACAGCCCGCTACAGTACACCCAAGTTTACCAAGCTTATCCGTATTGACAATATCAACACCACTTAAAAAGAAAATAAAGTCAGGCTTAGTTAGGTCTACCAACTTTGGTAAATGTAACTTTAGTATTTCTAAGTATTCTTCATCTTTTGTATTATCATCTAAAGCTATATCTAAATCTGACACCTCTTTTTTAAAAGGATAATTGTTTTTACCGTGCACTGAAAATGTAAAAACACGATGATCATCCTTAAATATATCTGCCGTGCCATTGCCTTGATGAACATCTAAATCAACAATTAAAATTGATTTTGCTAATTTATTTTTTAATAAATAATGTGCGCCAACTGCTTGGTCATTAAGCATACAAAAGGCTTCTCCCCTATTTCTATAAGCGTGATGAGTACCGCCTGCAATATTCATCGCTATGCCATTTTGTAAGGCAAAATCACAAGCTGATATAGTGCCATTGGTAATAATTCGTTCACGTTTAACCAGCTCAGGAGATAACGGAAAACCTATTTTTCTAGCTTTACGGGCTTCAATTTGGCAAGCGTATAATTCTTCAACATAAGATTTAGTATGTGCAGAAAGTATATATTTTTCGTTTTCAGTTTGAATGATGGGTTTGAAAAAATGCTGTTCTTCACAAGTTCCCTCGTATAAAAGTTGTTTTGTGAGCAAATCATATTTTTCCATCGGAAAACGATGACCTTCAGGAAGTGGGTGCTTGTAGATGTCGTCAAACGCTATTTTAAGCATTTAATCAATAATTTCAAATCCTGTATAAGGCACTAACACTTTAGGAATTTTTATACCTTCTGCTGTTTGATTATTTTCTAAAATCCCTGCAATAACACGCGGTAATGCCAGTGAACTCCCATTCAAAGTGTGAATAAGCTGTTTCTTTTTGTTTTTATCTTTATATCTGATTTTTAAGCGATTGGCTTGAAAAGTTTCAAAATTAGACACAGAAGAAATTTCTAACCAACGCTCTTGAGCTGTGGAATACACTTCAAAATCAAAAGTTAAAGCTGAAGTGAAGCCTAAATCTCCACCACAGAGTCTTAAAATACGGTAAGGCAATTCTAATTCTTGAAGAATTGATTTTACATGTTCTACCATTTCATCTAAAACTTGATAGGATTTTTCTGGCTTAACAAGGTTTACAATTTCTACTTTATCAAATTGATGCAAACGGTTTAAGCCTCTTACGTGTGCACCATAACTTCCTGCTTCACGTCTAAAACATGGTGTATAACCTGTAAGTTGGATAGGCAAATCAGATTCATCTAACAAGTCATCACGATAAATATTAGTGATAGGAACTTCTGCAGTAGGAATTAAGTACAAATCATCTTCTCCTACGTGATACATTTGACCTTCTTTGTCAGGCAGTTGCCCTGTGCCAAAACCTGAAGCCTCATTAACCACTAGTGGCACTTGTACCTCTTGGTAACCTGCTGCAGTATTTTTATCTAAAAAATACTGAATTAAAGCCCGTTGTAGTTTTGCTCCTTTGCCTTTATAAACTGGAAAACCAGCACCAGTGATTTTATTACCCAATTCAAAATCAATTATATCATATTTTTTTGCGAGTTCCCAATGCGGTAAAGCTTTGTCGTGTAATTTCGGAACATCTCCATCAGCGTAAATCTCCTCGTTGTCCTCTTCCGTTTTCCCCGCTGGAACAGTATCGTGAGGCACGTTAGGGATTTGATATAACAGTTCTTTTAACTCTTGCTGAAGACTATC
>JASMTR010000107.1:0-17560 GCA_041694175.1 Bacteroidales bacterium | reverse complement strand
TGACGATAGTGGTCTAAGTCTTGATAACTGCGGTTAATCTTTGTTTTAAACCTTTCTTTATAATTCTCAATCTCGAAATCTTTTCGAAGCAAATCAAAACCCTTTTGTTGTTTTTCTTTCCACAAACTTTTATCGGCATACAATTCAGTAGCTTTTTGAGCAAAAGCTTCAGGTTGGTCTTCTACAAAGCCAGGCCAATCTTTATTTTCAGAAATACCCTCAGCGCCAATATGCGTGGTTATTGAAGGGGTGCCAGCAAGTATACTATCAAAACATTTTCCTTTTAACCCAGCCCCAAAGCGCAATGGGGCTAACATGACTCGGTATCGTTCTAAGGTCGAAAACACCTCACTTGCTCGGCCTTTTACAATGATACCTTTTTTAGGATGGTGAAGTTGCTGTATAGATTCAGGACAGTAGGCACCATAAATATGCCATTCGGTTTGTGGTAAAGCATGGTGAATTTTTGGCCAAATGTTTTGGTGTAAATAATTTACCATATCTAAATTAGGCTTATGCTTAAAGTTACCAATACTTACAAAATGATGTCGCTCACTAAATTCATGATAATCATTTTTTAATAATTTATCAGTGTTGTAGACAAAGGGCATGTAAAACAACATTTCTTTGGAAATTCCATAAGTTTTGCTCAAAATTTCAATTTCAACTTTAGAAATCATCAATGACCAATCGCAACGATAGATAGCTGCGATTTCACGTTTGGCTTTGTCGGTGAGGTGTTTTGGCAAATCCGAGACTTGTACCAATTGGACTTGCTTTTCTCGCCATTCTCTTAAAAAGTGTAAGTCTTCGGTATCTAAAATTTTTAAAGCATTTGGACAATGCTCATCTACTCGCCAGCCAAATTGTTCCTCCGTGATAAAACGGTCAAAAATCACGATATGGGGTTGGAGTTTGTTTATAAAATCATCAAAAATTTCGTCATTAATTTTTATTGAATAAGTTTTTACATCAAACGCACTTAAATCTGTTGAAAACTCAGTTTTAACTTGGGTGGAAGCAAAGGTGATGCTGTAATCAAAAGACTTTAAAAGCGAAATAATTTGAAGCATTCGCGACCCTGCTGCTGTTGATTTTGGTTCTGGATATTGAGTGCCTAAAATAAGAATTTTCACAGCCTTCAAAATTTTAAGAATTTATTAAAGTTTTAATGGTTTAAAACTACTAATTTTAGATTTTAATTTAACATTATGCCAGATAAAAAACTTTCTCCTAAATCATGGGTAGATAAGTATTCTAATTACTTGTTTAACTTTGCCATTACAAGGGTGAATGATGCTGAAGTCGCTAAGGATTTGATTTCAGAAACATTTTTAGCCGGTTTAAAATCTAAAGATAATTTTAAGGGCGATTCTACTGAGCGTACTTGGTTGGTGTCAATTTTAAAACATAAAATTATTGACCACTACAGAAAAATAAACTCTAAAAAGGGTAAAGCTGAGGTCAAGATGGATTATACTTCAGAAGACCAAGAAGGCGATTGGCTTGAAGAACGCGTCGCCGATCATTCTGATAAAACAGCAGAAGATAACATTGAAAACTCAGAATTGGGCTTAGCTATAGAAAATTGCCTTGAGTCTATTAATGAAAAACAGGCACAAATTTTTAGAATGAAAACTGTTCAGGACTATGATACCGAAGCCATATGTAATGTTTTTGATATTACGCCGTCTAATCTATGGGTAATTATTCATAGAGCGAGAAAATCTTTAGCTGACTGTATGGATAGTAGCTGGTTTAAGAATTAAAACTAAAGAGTAAATGAGTCAAAAATATTCAGAAGAAAACACCCCTAAATCTTGTCAAGATATTGCGCATTACAGTGATAAGATGCAGTATGGCGAAGCTAGTTTTTGGGAAAGATTAAAGCTTAAAATGCACATCTCTTATTGTGAACGTTGTAAAAAATATAATTCAAAAAACAGTTTGTTGACAAACATTTTTAAGAAGAAAGACTATAATGTTTTAGATATAAAAGATTTAGAAGAAATCAAGGAAAAAGTTAATTCTGACTACTAAGCTAGCCTATCATTAGCCTTGAATTTATTAACTTTGCAAAAGTTATAAAAACTATTTCATGTTTAAATTATATTTAGCCTTTTTATGTTCTTTTATACTGGTTTTTAGTTGTAAAAACAACAATTCTAAATCTGAAACCAATCTTGTAAAGGAATCTCAGATAGCTAAGGCTCCGGTTGAAAAAACTATTAAAGCTTATGGGTTTACACTTAATAACTATGAGGTAGTTAATGATACTGTAGCAAAAGGTGATTTTTTTGGTTCTATTATGGATAAACACGGCGTAACACCTGGAGAAGTTTATCAGATAACGCAAAGCATATCAGATACTATTTTTGATTTTAAAAGATTAAATGTTGGCAAACCTTACACCATATTAAAAAACAAAGACAGCTTGGCTAAGCCTTATGTTTTCATCTATGAACATAACAAAATAGATTATACCAAAGTTTTTTTGGGCGATAGCATTTATGCTGAAAAAGCTAAAAAACCCGTGACCATTAAAACAAGAACAGCTTCTGGCGTGATTAATTCTTCTCTATCTTTAGCTATTGATGAAGCTGGTTTAGATTATATGTTAACCAATAGATTGGCTGATATTTATCAATGGACAATAGACTTTTTTAGAATTAAACCAGGCGATCAGTTTAAAATTGTCTTTAAAGAAAAATATATCAACGACAGTATTTACGCTGGTTTAGAGAGTGTAGACGCTGCAGTTTTTGTACATAAAGATGAACCATATTATGCATTTGAATTTGAAGTAGATTCTATCACAGGAAGAACTGAATATTTTGATGAAAATGCTAAAACTCTTAGACGTTTTTTCCTAAAGGCACCAGTTCAATATTCACGTATTTCTTCACGTTACAGTCCCAGACGTTTTCACCCAGTTCAAAAACGGTGGAAAGCTCACAAAGGAACGGATTATGCAGCTGGTCGTGGAACACCTATTTGGTCTACAGCCGATGGCGTTGTAATTAAATCTGGATATACTAGAGGTAATGGAAATTACGTCAAAGTGAAGCACACCAATAAATACACAACCCAATATCTGCATATGAACAAAAGAGCAGTAAAAGTAGGTCAACGTGTAAAACAAGGAGAAGTTATTGGTTATGTCGGCAGTACAGGTTTAGCTACGGGTCCACATGTCTGTTATAGATTTTGGGTTAACGATCGCCAGGTTGATCCATATAAGCAAGATTTGCCAGACGCTAAACCAATGCCAGAAGTTCTAAAGCCTATTTATTTTGAGTCAATTACAGGTTTAAAAACAAAGTTAGATCAAAACTTTGTAGAAGAAGATCTTCAAGTTGCTAACAACAGTTTATAATATGAAAACTGAAGAAGCCTACAACCATTGGGCTAATCAATATGATACTAATCTTAACAAAACTCGAGATTTAGATCAAAAGAAAACACAAGAAATTCTAAGCAATTACGAATTTAAAAACGTTTTAGAATTAGGATGTGGAAGTGGAAAGAACACAACATATTTTGCTGAAAGAGCAGAAAAAGTTATTGCACTTGATTTTTCAGAAAAAATGCTCAGTTTAGCTCAAGAAAAAATTAACTTAAAGCACGTACGTTTCAAAAAAACTGATTTACTTCAATCTTGGCCAGTTGAAAATTCTTTTGCAGATTTAATTAGTATCAATTTAGTTTTGGAGCATATTCAAGATTTAAATAACTTATTTCAACAGGTCTATAGAAAACTTAATTCAAAAGGTTTATTGTATATCAGTGAATTGCACCCGTTTAAACAATACTTAGGAAGTAAAGCAAGGTTTGAGGTTGATGGCGAAATCCATGTTTTAGAAACGTTTTCACATCATATTTCAGACTTTATTGGCGCTGCTAAATTTAATAATTTGAGTTTGGTAGACCTCCAAGAATCATTTGATGAGGAAACCAAAGAAACTGTCCCTCGTTTAATTCATTTTGTGTTTCAAAAACATCAATAAACATTAGTCTTTAATGATGTTGACTTCACCTCCAAAAGTAGTTTTTTCATTGACATATTTTGGATGTCCATAAATATCAATATTTCCACCAGCAACAACTTTGGCATCACAGTTACCTGTGGCAAAGACTTTAGCACTGCCTCCGTAACTAACTTTAACTTTTGTATCTTCAGTTTTTAAGTTGTTACCATTGTATTCACCACCCGTGTTGACTAATACGTCTTGATTTTTACTTTTACCTCTAATATCAATAATACCACCTGAAAGTGCTTTAAGCTCTAAAGATTGTGTTTTAAACTCACCTGAGACAATAGAGCCTTCTGTAGCTCGAATAAAAAATCGATCTGAGTTTACTAAGTTTTGAATTTCTACTGAAGAGCCTTGTACCGCATTGAGGCGGTCAATATTTTTAGTGAATACTTTAAGTTTTAAAGGAAAATCACCGTCAAAAATGGTTTCTATTGCTAAACCTATTTTAAGTTCATAGTCGTCAACTTTATAGTTTATAGCTTCTAAAACACGCTCGTCCGCTACTATTTTGTTTTCTTTAGCATTGGTGGTTAATTCAACCTGAATGCCTGCTGAAACTTTAACAGCTTGAATATTTTTATTGATAACAACTTCAGTCTGAGCAGAGCCTATAACTGATAAAAAGGTTAATAAAACACTAAGCAATATTTTCACGAATTTTGATTTACTATGTTTATAATATCTTGTTTTTGTAAAACACCGCTTTGTCTCCACTTTTGATGTCCATCTTTAAATAAAATCATAGTTGG
Source organism: Bacteroidales bacterium (assembly GCA_041694175.1). Taxonomy (GTDB): domain Bacteria; phylum Bacteroidota; class Bacteroidia; order Flavobacteriales; family Flavobacteriaceae; genus Psychroflexus. Next base: position 12,774 of record JASMTR010000107.1, on the reverse strand, counting down.
CACCCCTCTTACTTGGTATTTAGAAGCTAAGCTTTGGTTTTTATCAACATCTATTTTGATAATTTTGATATTGTCTTTCAACTCACTTTTGACTTCTTTTAAAATTGGTGCTAACATTTTACATGGTCCACACCAATCGGCATGAAAGTCAATTAATACTGGAGTTTCACTTTTGATAATGTTATTGAAATTTGAGTTCATTTGCTATTATTTATAGACCTGTAGTCGTAAAACTTAGCTTAAACTTATAGTAAAATTATAACTTTTGAGTTGAATCACGTTTTACTACTAATCCAACAATTGCTGAAATCATAACGCCAAAAGCTAAGTAGAACATAATGGCTTGACTGATATAAGTATTTAAATTAAAAAGCTGCTTAGTTAACTCCAGAGGCACACCTCTATCTGCGCTGGCAGTTCTTGCTACTTCAAAAAAGTCTGGCGAGACATATTGTGTCATCACATAAATAGGTCCAGGTGATAAACCAGCCACTAACAAACTTAGTAATGAACCAGAAAAAAAGGCCTTTTGCCATGCCATGTCGCCTTTATAATATTCTTGACGTTTTTGTTTTAAACTCATAAAAATACAAAAACTAAGAGGCAGTAACATGACCAAACTGACGATGGAATGGTAGCTAATATACTCATTGTGTAAGCCTAAATACTTTTCAAAATAAATCCAAATTAGATTAATACCTGTGAAAATTGATGCCCACTTGAATTCAATTTTAAATTTTTCCATCGCTTTTAAAGGCTTAATTTTGGTCCACTAAAACCCATTGACCTTGGTTGAGCATAGGAATGGCTTTTTTGTATTTTAAGCTTTTGTTTTCTCCAGTTTGTATATTTTTTATGGTCACAATATCGTTTCTTCCAATTTTAGGTTTGTCTCTAACAATGGTTTCTACAACTTGTTGACCTTGGTTACTTGCGTTTTGACCAGCCTGTCTTGCAGCCGCAGCGCGCTCGTCTAAATTCTGAATTTCGTCTTTTCGGGTTTGGACTTTTTCAGGTCTTCGTGTTTGTCTTGCTTCTTGGATGTTGGTATTGTCACGTTCGGGCAATTCTCCTTTAAATAGGAATGATACCACGTCTTTATTCACTTCATCAAGCATGACTTTAAAGAGTTCAAAGGCTTCAAATTTATAAATCAATAACGGGTCTTTTTGCTCATGAACAGCTAATTGTACACTTTGCTTAAGTTCATCCATTTTGCGTAAATGGTTTTTCCAAGCTTCATCAATAATGGCTAAGGTGATATTTTTTTCAAAATCGGTAACCAGTTGTTTGCCATTGCTTTCATAGGCTTTTTTCAAGTTAGTAGCCACCTGTAGTGTTTTTTGCCCGTCGGTAAATGGCACAGCAATACGCTCAAATTTATCGCCCTGATTTTCATAAACCTGTTTTATTACAGGAAAAGCTTGTTCGGCGCTTCTGACCATTTTTTCTTCGTAGCGTTTGTAGGCTTCTTCGTAGACTCTATCAATTAATTTGTCTTGAGATATTTTTTTGAATTCAGTTTCATCAATAGGCGATTCCATAGAGAAAAAGCGTATAAGTTCAAAATCGAAATTGGTGAAGTCTTCGGCTTGTTTGTTGAGTTTGACGATACTTTCGGTAGTATCGTAAATCATATTGGCGATATCTATTCGCAGGCGTTCACCAAATAAAGCGTGATAACGGCGTTTGTAAACTACTTCACGCTGAGCATTCATAACATCATCATATTCTAAAAGACGTTTACGAATACCGAAGTTGTTTTCTTCTACTTTTTTCTGAGCGCGTTCAATAGAGTTTGAAATCATTTTGTGTTGAATGACTTCGCCTTCTTTTAACCCCATACGGTCCATCAATTTGGCAATACGCTCACTACCAAACAAACGCATAAGATTGTCTTCAAGGGATACGTAGAACTGCGAACTTCCAGGATCACCTTGACGACCTGCACGACCACGTAACTGCCTGTCAACACGTCTGGAATCGTGACGTTCAGTACCAACAATGGCTAAACCGCCTGCTTTTTTGACTTCATCAGAAAGCTTGATATCTGTACCGCGACCAGCCATATTAGTGGCTATAGTTACAACGCCACTGTCACCAGCTTCGGCGACAACATCGGCTTCGCGTTTGTGCAATTTAGCGTTAAGCACATTGTGTTTAATTTTTCTGATATTGAGCATTTTACTGAGCAATTCAGAAATTTCAACAGAAGTTGTTCCTATCAAAACAGGTCTTCCTGCTTTTGATAGATTGACGACATCATCAATGATGGCATTGTATTTTTCGCGCTTGGTTTTATAAACCATATCCTCTTTATCGTCTCGGGCTATGGGTTTATTGGTCGGAATTTCAATGACGTCCAACTTGTAGATTTCCCAAAATTCGCCCGCTTCAGTAACAGCTGTACCTGTCATACCTGAAAGCTTGCTGTACATTCTGAAATAATTCTGTAAAGTTACTGTAGCAAAAGTTTGAGTAGCATCTTCAATTTTGACATTTTCTTTGGCTTCAATAGCTTGGTGTAAACCATCAGAATATCGGCGTCCGTCCATGATTCGACCGGTTTGCTCGTCAACAATTTTTACTTTATTATCCATGACCACATATTCAGTGTCTTTTTCAAATAAAGTATAGGCTTTTAACAATTGACGCATGGTATGAATGCGTTCACTTTTTACGCCGAAATCTCTATAGAGTTCTTCTTTCTTTTGAATTTCATCATCTTTAGAAAGGCCTTCGTTTTCAATTTTGGCAATTTCAGTTCCCAATTCAGGCATAACAAAAAAGTCAGGATCATCTTCTCCTGATAGAAAATCAACACCCTTGTCAGATAAATCAATTTGATTGTTTTTTTCTTCAATCACAAAATACAAGTCTTTGTCAACTGTTGGCATTTCGCGATTGTTGTCCTGCATATAGTGGTTTTCAGTTTTTTGCAAGAGTTGTTTGATGCCTTCTTCACTTAAATATTTTATAAGGGCTTTATTTTTTGGTAAACCACGATATACACGATACAATTTTAAACCACCTTCTTTAGTATTGCCTTCGGCTATAAGTTTTTTAGCTTCGGCGAGTTCTTTAACTAAAAATTTTCTTTGAATTTCAACCAGTTGATTAATTTTTGGTTTGAGCTCATCATACTCATGAACATCGCCTTTTGGTACTGGTCCAGATATAATTAAAGGTGTTCGTGCCTCGTCAATTAAAACAGAGTCAACTTCATCTACAATAGCATAATTGTGTTTTCGTTGGACTAAATCATCCGTTGAATGACTCATATTATCGCGTAGATAATCAAAACCAAATTCGTTGTTGGTACCGTAAATGATATCACATTTGTAAGCTTGACGACGCTCTGCAGAATTAGGTTTATAATAGTCTATACAATCAACGCTCAAGCCATGAAATTGGAAAATAGGCGCCATCCAAGCACTGTCACGCTTAGCTAAGTAGTCGTTAACTGTAACCAGGTGTACACCGTTGCCTGTTAAAGCATTGAGATAAACAGGCAAGGTAGCTACTAAAGTTTTTCCTTCACCGGTTTGCATTTCTGCAATTTTGCCCTGATGCATTACAATACCACCAACTAGCTGTACGTCGTAGTGAATCATATCCCAAGTCACTGGTTTCCCTGCAGCATCCCAAGAGTTAGACCAAATAGCATAATCGTTGTCAAGACTGATATAATCTTTTTCTGCAGATAATTCTCTATCAAATTCTGTAGCTTTAACTCGAAGTTCGGTGTTGTGAAAAAAGCGCTTTGCGGTTTCTTTGACTACAGCAAACGCTTCAGGCATAATTTCGCCTAAAACTTTTTCAGAATTTTCATATACAACTTCTTCTAAGTCATCTATTTGAGTATAAATATTTTCTTTTTCGTCAATATCTTCGCAAGTGTCTGCTTCTTTTTTTAGTGCTTCAATTTTTTCAAATTCTTCTGCATTTGCGGCTTTAATTTTAGCCTTAAAATCATATGTTTTTTGTCTTAGCTGATCTAAATCAAGTTTTTCAAGTTCAGATTCGTAGGATTTGATTTGGTCAACAATTGGATATATTTGTTTGAGGTCTTTCTTGGTTTTATCACCAACAAAGGTTTTAAGTACGGTATCTAAAATGCCCATAATGGATTATAAATTTTGCGATGTCAAAGTTAAAACAAAAAATGTGCTAAGTTTAAGTGTGAGGTTAAAATTTAGGATTTAGAAGCAATTGTATGTCAAATTGGCAAAGCTCTGTCATGATTTGAAGCTACATATTAGATGTTTCTTCTGTTATCTAAATAAAAAATCTATGTCATTTCTATAAAATCCTTAAATATTTCAAATTAAATTTGTCTAAATTATTAAGCCTTTCATTTAAAATTAAGTCTATCTTTATCCTTTTACATCAAACGCATCTCTCAGGGTATTGCCAATCATCATAAAAGCCATCACTAAACTCATAATGGCTAAGCCAGGTATAATTGCCAAATGCGCTTGACCCAGGACAATGTAGTTGTAATGTTCTTTAATCATATTTCCCCATGTTGGAATAGGTGGTTGGGCACCAATACCGAGAAAACTCAAACCACTTTCGATTAGAATGGCTGCCGCAAAATTGGCAGCAGAAATCACAATTACTGGTGCCATTATATTGGGTAAAATGTGTTTAGTCACTATACGCCAATGAGAAAAACCTAAAGCATGTGCTGCGGTGATATAAGGCATTTGTTTTACGCTTTTAACTTGTCCTCGAACCACTCGCGCAACCTCAACCCACATTGTTAAACCAACTGCGATAAAGACTTGCCAAAAACCCTTGCCCAATGCCAGCGTTAAAGCAATGACTAAAAGCAAAGTAGGAATAGACCAAGTGACATTAATCAACCACATCACAAATTGGTCGATAACACCACCAAAATAACCACCAAGAGCACCTATAAAAATACCAATAACTAAAGAAATAAAAACAGCGACAAACCCAATAGACAAGGAGATACGTGTTCCAATGAGTAATCGACTGAGCATATCTCGACCATAACGGTCAGTGCCGAGCCAATAGGTTTTGGTGTAAATAAAACTATCTTCAATTTCTCTGACGTTTTCAAAATGATCTAAAGCAATATTCTCTTTAGGTGCTGTGGTGTCAAAAGGAGTGATTTCAATAAAATTATTTTTTATTTGATAATCTTGAATAGGAATAATAGAATTGACTGAATTTTGACCCGTTAACCAAGATGCCCAAGAATTTTCTGTTTCTTTTTTGTTAGGAATTTCAATGACTAAAGTTTCAAAACCTGGTGATTTGGAGTGAATTGCCAACTGCATTTGATTGGCATTAACAGATGAATCTGGAGCAATAACGTAGGCCAAAAGTGCCACTAAAGCACAAAAAAGAATATAGCTCAAACTAAAAACGCCCCAAAAACGTTTTTTAAATTTTTGGAGCGCTAAGTTTAGTAGAGATTGTCCTTTTGGACTTTGCATTGCATTAGTTTTGTGTTGTGGCTTCAGCCAACTTAAAATTTTTGGTGTGTTGTCTTAAGTCTTCTAAAACAGACACAGCTTCTTCAACGTAAATATCTTTTTGTAAATTATTATGCCAATTTTCGCGTTTGTCTTGTAAAGCCTCATCAGTTTCGAATTCTTTAATTTCAGACGGTAGGGATTTAAAAGTTAAGCTATTTTTATAGACGTTAAGCGAGTCAAATTTTTTAGCTTGAGCATCATTTTCTTCCATTAATTGTTTATAAGCTTGAAAGTTAAGCGGAAATTCATTTTTGTCACGTTGGGTTTTGATCCATTTGGCTTGTTCTTCTATCAAGGCAATTTGCTCATGGCTGTCCATACGATTTTGACTAGCTTTGACAATATTTTCTAAATCTTCATAACCTGTCCAAACATCGTAATCTGCTTTTCTGATTTTGTCGTAGGGCAGGGGGTTCTTATAATCTCTTTCGCCAATATCAATAAATGAATAGCGGTCAGGTACTCTAACATCACTTTCCACGCCTTTTAACTGAGTAGAGCCGCCGCTAATACGGTAAAACTTTTGAGTGGTCAGTTTTAATGCGCCCATATCGCCAAATGAACTATTGCGCATCCAGCGGTTTAGATTAGCGACATTTTGTACAGTTCCTTTACCATAGGTTTGTCGGCTACCAATAATTATTGCTCGCTTGTAATCTTGCATAGCAGCGGCTAAAATTTCTGAAGCAGATGCTGACAACTCATTGACTAAAATGACCAACGGGCCATCCCAAATTGTACCTTTTTTCTTGTCTTTTAAAACGTCAACATTGCCGCCTTTGTCCTTAACTTGTACTACGGGTCCTTTGTCGATAAACAAGCCTGCCATTTCAACGACCGTTGATAATGAGCCGCCTCCATTGTTTCTTAAATCAATAACTAGACCTTGCACACCTGATTCTTTGAGTTTTTTGATTTCTTTTTCAACATCTGAAGCGGCATTGCGTTCTTTGTAATTTTCCATGTTGAAATAAAACTTAGGCAAATTGATAAATCCAAACTCTATATCATCTTTTTTTATAATAGTCGATTTCGCATAAGTTTCTTCTATTTCAACCACATCTCTTACCAATGTAATATCTTCAAAAGTGCCGTCGACTTTTTTTACAGTAAGCGTCACCTTGGTACCTTTTGGGCCTTTAATGAGCTCTACGGCATCATCTAAACGCATTCCAGTTATATTGACGGCTTGGACTTCGTCTTCTTGCTTGACTTTCATAATCAAATCGCCAACTTCTAATTCCTTACCTCTCCATGCTGGACCACCAGAAATAATTTCGACAATTTTAACGTTGTCTCTTAATTTTTGAAGTCTTGCGCCAATGCCTTCAAGTTTTCCTGACATTGAAATATCAAAACGGTCTTTATCTCTTGGCGCCAAATAAGCCGTATGCGGGTCAAATTGAGAAACAACAGTGTTTATGTATAAGTTAAACCAATCTTCACGCCTTAAATCTTCAGAGTTTGAAAAATAGCGTTCAATGGATTCACGTGTTTGATTGATAGCTTCTTTTTTTAGTTCTTCACTTGATTTAATTTCAACAGTATCACTTTCTTCAGCTAAAGCATTCTGTGTATCGAAAGCAGCATAATAATTAGAAATAATTGAAAATTTCAATTGTTTTTTCCAACGTTTTTTTAAGTCTTTTGAATTTTTGACAAACTCTAAATTTTCATAGTCTGTATTGATGGTTTGATTAGAGTTCAAGTCGAAATCTTCTTCTAGGGTATTGTTGTAAAAAGCCTTAGTTTCTTCAAGACGTTGCTGGTAACGGTTGTAAACTAAATTAAAAAAGCTGATGTCTTTTTCTTTAATTTGGTTATCGATTTCAGTTTTGTATTGGTCAAAATCTTTAAGATCTTTTTCGATAAAATGACGTTTCATCGGGTCGAGGCTTTCGATAAATTCATCATAAACCTGTATTGAGAAGTCATTATCGATTTCACGTTTATCATAGTGTCCTTGATCTATAACGTAAGTAATGAGTTCTATTAAAATTTTATCTTTATCTGAGCCTTCAGCGTCAAACTTTTTAGTGGTAAAACTACACGAGCTTACAGCTAAAAGTACAGCAACACAAAGTAATGCAAATTTATTTTTCATTAGAATGTTATTTAAACGTTTCAAAATTATAAAATAAGAACCACAAATTAAGCCAAATTAAGATTTTAAGCTTATAGATTTCACATAATAGTTTGTTAAAGAGCATTCAAGCTACACAACAGCCCTTTAAACTTGTTACTTTTAAAATGTACATAGTTTATAAACCCAATCATTTTTAAATAGATATAAAACTTTCAATACATAAATCCTTACTTTTGAAGAAATTTTTGAAATTCATTATATTATGAAAATTATAGTTCCTATGGCCGGTCGTGGTTCCCGACTTAGACCTCATACTTTAACCGTTCCAAAACCACTAATTCCAATTGCTGGTAAACCCATTGTGCAACGCTTGGTTGAAGACATTGCCAAAGTTGTAAATGAACCTATCGAAGAAATTGCCTTTGTCATTGGTAAAGATTTTGGCGAGGCGGTTGAAGAACAACTCGAAAACATCGCAACTGGATTAAATGCAAAAGCAAGTATTTATATACAAGACCAACCCCTTGGTACTGGTCACGCTATTATGAGTGCTGAACCTTCGCTGAGTGGACCTGCTGTTGTGGCTTATGCAGACACTTTATTTAAAGCAGATTTTACTATTGAAGACAATACTGAAGCGATGATTTGGGTTAAACAGGTAGACAATCCTAAAGCTTTTGGCGTGGTCAACCTCAACGACAAAGGTCATATCACTGATTTGGTAGAAAAACCTGAACACCCAGAGTCTGATTTGGCAGTTATTGGAATATATTATTTTAAAGATATCAGTGTTTTAAAAGAACAGTTGCAAGCTGTTTTAGATGAAAATTTGATTCGTGGAGGTGAATATCAAATCAATGATGGTATTGAAAAAATGAAAGCCAACGGCATTATTTTTAAACCAGGAAAAGTAGATGAGTGGATGGATTGTGGCAATAAAACCGTAACTGTTGAAACCAATAAACGCACCTTAGAACATTTGAAAAATAGCGAAGAAAAACTGATTTCAGACCACGTTGAAATTCACAATTCTGAAATTACAGAACCTTGTTTTATTGCTGATGATGTTAAATTAATTAATGCTAAAATCGGACCACACGTTTCCTTAGGAAAAGGCACGGTGGTAAAAGATAGCACGATAAAAAACAGTTTGATTCAAGAACAAGCCGAAATTAAAAATGCTAATCTCGACAATGCTATGATAGGTAATTTTGCCAAATTTGACGGTAACTTTACAAGCATCAGTATTGGTGATTATTCGGTTTTAGAATAGATGACTTATAGAGTTTTGACATACCTGTTTTGTGTTTGGGGATTTATTTTCTCACAGTCAATCAGTGCCCAAATTGAACAAGAAATTGAAGAAAAAGACAGCATTTTGCCTGTAGAAAATGTTAAAGATTTTCAGCCTCAATTTTTTAAAGCCCTTTCTGAACGCGGTATAGAAAATTATGAAAAAGCTACTGAAATATTAGAAAACCTAAAAGTTGAACACCCTGACAAAGCTGTTGTGTTTTTTCAATTGGGTCTAAATTATTATGATTTAGAACAAAATAATTTAGCTTTAGAAAATCTAGAAATCGCTGACCAATTAAAACCTAATGATTTTGATATTCGCGAAGCGCTTTTTAAAGTTTATGAACAACAAAAAAACTATAAAAAAGCCATTGAATTGACGAGCGATTTAGCTTTAAAAAAACCAGAATATCATGAAGTTTTAGCCAATCTTTATTTAATTACAGAACAATATCCAAAAGCTTTAGAAGCCCTGACTTTAGCAGAACAAAAACAGGGGTTTGATGTGCATAAAGATCAGTTAAGAGAAGTCATTTTTGAAGCCTACGACAAGCCAAAAGCGGCCATATCCTATTATCAAAAACGTATTGAGCTCGAGCCCTATAATCCTTTAAACGCCTATAGATTGACAAGATTTTTGATACAAAGCGAACAATATCGAAAAGCCTTAGAAACTTCAAAAAGTTTAATTGACAATCACCCACATTTTACAAGAGCTTATGTTTTAAAAACCCAAATTCATATTGAATTAGATGAAGTTCAACAAGCATTTGATGCACTTGAAGTTGTTGTGTCTGATCAATTTTTAGAAGAAAATTACAAAGTTCAAGCCATTGAATACATTAAATCTTTTGTGGAAAAAAATCCCGAATATCAAGACGAATTTGTTCAGGTCTTGAATGTAGCTTCTCAAACGGCTGAAAGTTCTGCCAGTTTTTTAGATTTGGGTTTGTTTTATTTTGAAACGGATAAGCCTCGAGCCTTAGAAAATTTTAAAAAAGCACTAACTCAAAATCCTCAAGATTTTCAGATTTTAAGATACATCGGTATTTTAGAACTTCAACTAAACAACCCACCAGCAGCAATTGAAACCGCAGAACAGGCGCTTGAAATTTTCCCAACACAAGCCGTATTTATGTTAATGAAAGGTCAGGCTTTAGTTGAACAAACACAATATAAAGCTGCAGAAAAAGTTTTAAATGAAGCGCAAACATATATTTTTGAAGAAAATGATATGATGTTAAAACTATATGAAACTTTACAAAAAGTCTATATGGGTTTAAATAATGAAGCAAAATCAAATATTTATCAAACAAAAGCTAAGCAACTTAAAGATAAACTCAAATAAATTTATGCAAAATAAAGCAGTTTTAGTCGCCTTGATAAGCGTTTTTATATTAGTCTCTTGTGGGGGAAGTCAATCTGCATTAAAAAAGAAAGACCTCAAAACCGAGACTCTAAAAGCGATTGTAAAAAACTACAACAAATCTGCACCTCAATTTAAAACAATGCGCGGCCGCATAAAAGGGGAATACAATGACGGAAGTCAACAGCAAAGCCTCAGCGTCAGTTATAGGTTTAAAAAAGACAACACTTTATGGATGAGCGCAAAATTTGCAGGGCTTATTCAAGTGGCTAAAATGATGATCACTCCTAAAAATATAAAGTTTTATGAACGTGTAGACAACTCCTACTTTGACGGAGATTTTGAGTTGGTCAGTGCTTTTTTGGGGCTCGAATTGAATTTTGAACAATTGCAAAACCTGTTTACTGGTCAAGCTTTAAAACAAATTGATATAGCAAACACAGATTTTCAAACGGCAAATGAGTATTTTCAAATGGTTACCACTTACGATAATGGTATAACGCAGTTTTTACTTTTAGATTCTAAAACTTTTAAAATCAAACAACAAACCATAAGTTTGGATGATAGACAAATAAAAATTAATTACAAATCTTATCAAATGGTAGAAGGTTCTTCTTTTCCAGAAGAATTTGTAATTTTAGCTGGTGATAGCAAAGAGCAAATACAAATTTCGATTACTTATAAAAACATTAAGCTAAACGAAGATTTAAAATTTCCATTTAGTTTTCCAAATAATTACTCTCCAATTCAATTGAAATAAATGATGAAGCGTTTTCTTTTTTTGTTGATAGTTTTAGGTCTTTATTCGCAGATGGCTTTAGGTCAAACGCGTAAAGAGCTGGAAAAAGAACGCCAACAAATAGAGCAGCAAATCAAGCAAATCAACAACAGTTTGGACGAAAGTCAATCTCGGAGACAATCGGTTATTGAAAAGGTACAAACCTTAAATCAGCGTATAGCTGCTGCTGATCGACTTGTGCGCATCAACAATCGCGAGGCTAATATGTTATCCAGAGAAATCAATGCTAATTCTCAAGCTATTGATAAACTGCGCTCTCAACTCAAGCAACTCAAAACCGAATATGCCCAAATGGTGGTTGATGCCTACAAAAGCAAGTCTAAGCAAAACCGTGTCATGTTTTTATTGTCTTCAGATAATTTTTTGCAGGCCTACAAACGTTTGCAATACATGAAACAATTTGCGGCTCATCGTGAGCAACAGGGTAATGAAATAGAAACTCAAACTAAAGAACTTCAAGAATTAAATGAAAAACTATTTGAACAACGCCAAGCCAAAGAAGAACTCTTAGCCCAAAACCGACAAACCATTGAAAAACTCAATAAAGACAAAGCTGCCGAAAAAGAACTCATTGCTTCTATCCGTGAAAAAGAAGGTCAATACAAAAAAGAGTTAGAGCGCAAGCAAGAAAAAATAAGTGATATTGATGAACTTATTCAAAAACTGATTCGCGAAGCTATTGCCGCTGAAAATAAGAAACTAGGAAACAGTTCTAGTAGTCGATTTAAAATGACTCCAGAAGCTAAACTTTTAGGTGGTAAATTTGAGGATAATAAAGGGAAATTGCCTTGGCCAGTAGTCTCAGGATTTGTCTCTCGTCCTTATGGTACAAGACCTCACGCTGTAGTCAAAACGGTTATGACAAAAAGTGAAGGTGTACGCATCGATACTCAGCAAGGAGCGAAAGCGCGAGCTATATATGACGGCGAAGTCAGTCAAGTCATGGTCATACCAAACGCTTTCAAAGTAGTCATGATTCGCCACGGTCAATACATTAGTGTTTATAAAAACATAGACAATCTCAATGTTAGAAAAGGTGATAAGGTCAATCGCAATCAATTTATTGGTAGCATAGGTCAAGATTTAACAGACGGGTCTACAACCTTAGGATTTTACATCTACAAAAACGATAAAACCCAAAATCCAGCCGATTGGATTTATAAGATGTAGGTTAAAATGTGGTTTTAAGACCATTGTTTTTTAAAAAAAATCTATTGTTTAAAAAAAGCTTAATTTTGCAGTATGGAAAGCCAAAGACAACGAAAAATAAGCCAAATCATTCAAAAAGATCTTGCTGAAATTATACAAGAAAATTTAAGAAAAACTGGGCAAAAGAATATTATTATTAGTGTGACAAAAGTTAAGGTTACACCTGATATGCTTGAAGCAAAGGCCTATTTAAGTGTTTTTCCTGAAGAGAAAACTTCTATCATTATTAAAGAAATAAAGGAAGTGTCTAATGCAATTAAGCATCAACTGGCAATGCGTACCAAAAACCAACTAAGACGTGTTCCTGAAATTCATTTTTTTCACGACGACACAGCAGCTTATGTGAGTGAGATAGAGGCTGCTTTTAAAGGAAAAGAAAATCCTATTAAAAACCCCGACCTGCTAAATAAACGTAAAAAGTCTTGAAATTTTCCTTTTATATTGCTAAACGTTATTTTTTAAGCAAAAGCAAAAATAATGCGATAAATATTATCAGTTATTTAGCTTT
>JASMTR010000106.1:0-18675 GCA_041694175.1 Bacteroidales bacterium | reverse complement strand
TGCTAATTCTTTTAATCTCAATGAAGATCCAAGGGAAGTGAGTGTTTTTCCCAGACCAGTAGGTAATGTAATGGAATAAAAATGATTGGAAGCTTCAAATTTATTTTCTAAAGATTTTAAGACTGAAAAATAAGCTTCATTTTTGAGGTTGTTAATAGTTGTAGAAGATTGATTAAACCCCTTATTTTCCCGAAACTCAGTTAAATAATTTAAATCGAGATTTTGAATTTTCGGAAATTTGCCAGCCAAGATAACATCAGATTTATCTGAAAATAGTAAAGCTCCAAACATCCATAAGAAAAGATAATAAGTTTCAGATTTTTTAGAGTTTTCCCATTTTTTCTGAAAATTGAGGGCATAAAATTCGATGAGTTCAAAACGTGTTTCCTTATTGAATCCATCATTCTTAAACCAATCGACAAAATCATCCCATTCCGAAGAAATTTCAAGTTTTTCATTCCCTACTTGGATAATTTCTTGAATAGCATCTTTGTCTACCGAGTTATATTGTTTCTCTAAATCTTCTTTAAAATGATTAATCCCTATTTCATTTTTGAAGTCTCCAAGATTACCGTGATGTCTTCTTACCACAATAAAACAAATCAAGCTTAGCAAAAATCGCTCATCTTTAGTAAGACCATTTTCTTTTAAGTATTGTTGGGCAACATAAAACACAAATACAGCTGAAGGAAGAGCGTGATTTTTTAAACTATTATGGGGTTTATCAGGATTATGCAGATAATTTTGAAAATAAGAAGTAGCCTTCCCTAAATCGTGATAAAAGCCGCAAATATAAAGTAAATCGGCTTTGACTTTTTTATCGAAACCAAAATTTGTGGTATTTCCTTTGGCAATTCTTGAGCAGTTTTTTGCAACTTCTTTTAGATGATTGACCAGTGGAATTCCTGGATGCGACTCAATATTTTTCATAGGAATTGTATATTTCCTTCATTTTTGATGGTAAAGGAATTTTTATTCGGAATTGCCCTTACGCTATCGCCATTCATCTCTACCAAAATTTCCCCGTAACGTTTAATTGTTCTATTAATTTGCATATCTAATGGAAAAGTCTCAACCTGAAAAACACGTTCTTTTATAAAATCAATATCAATGGGAGCCTTTTCGGTTTGTATCTCCGATAGGTTAATAGCGGTATTAAATTCAATATAATCCGTTTCGGAAATTTCACTTATCTCCTTTTCTGCTACAAACTCTATATTTGTAGTCATTTGACTAATTCCCAAGTATGGGTTAAAATGAAAGCGCTTATTTTTTAAGCGTTCAACCAATTCTTCCTTTAGATGATGCTCCCAACTCAAGTAAATTCTAAATTTTGGGTCTTTTAAAATTTCATATTCTATTTGCGTTCTATTTGTAACATTAAAGAAAGATTGGTAAGAGCCTGTATCTAGAAGATTAAAGCCAATGTTTACTTTTTTAATTTCTGAAAGAGGTCTAATTGCGACGAAAGCATTTTTATTGGAGAAAACTTCTCTTAAATGATCTTTTTTTTCTCTTATTTTATTGTGAGAATCTTCTCGCTCTATACCCAAAACAGCTCCTAAAAGACCGAAAATAGAGGAAGGAGTTGGGATACTATAAGTCAAAGGAGAAGTCGTGGTGTTGAATTTTCTAAAATGTCCATATTCCCCAGAAATATCGAATATGAGTGCTTGTTTAGAAATCATTTATTTGGTATGTTTTGTTCTCTAAATTGTAAGGCTCTCCATTATTTATAAACTCTAAACGACTATCTACTTGCACTTCTATGGAGGTGATTTTATTTGATTGTGCTTTAATTTCTTTTAGCAATCCAGTAAGATCAATTTTATAATCATTGGTATTTCTTATTTGTAAATCACTTTTATCAGATTTAATTTTCAAACGTTGTCTCAATCCGCCAATATAGTAGGGTTCTTTGTAGTTTACTGTAAAAAGCAATAGAGGATTTTGACCAAATTTTGATCGAGAGATAAGATTTTTTGTTCCGCTCCAAATGCCTTCCAGTAATAATTTTCTGTCTTTCTCTGTCATTTTAGTATATTCAGCAGCTTTTTCGTTTACAATCCCGTTAAACCCAATAAGTGCGTAAGGAATCTTATACTCGGTTCTAAATGTTGCCTGTTTCTTCTTATCCCCAGATGCAAAAGCTCCTGTTCCTTGTTCTGTAATAATTTCGGTCTGGTGTAATGATTTTCCCATTTGAAACTGAACTGGCCCTGTAAAAGTGTAGGTTTCCTTTTTACTAGGCAAGACACCACCGAATACACGAACGTCTATACATGTTTCCAAAACCTTGTCGCTACTTTCTTTAAAGAGCTCAGCTCTTCGTGAACCAGAAGATATATATTCTTCTTTACCATCAGAATATTTAGTTTCACGAACAAAGATATCTTTGCCATCAGAGCCATTATAGCCCTTATATTCAAACCAATAGTCTCTAATGGTTCTTTTTAAGCGCACATCTGAAACTAGTACCTTATTTTCTTCACTATCAAATCGTGGTCGGTTTTCATTTAAAGGATCACCATTTGGGTTTGCATTCTCGATTTCGTATAAGAATAATATTTCTGAACGATTTTTAATTTCTTCCATTATCATTGAATTTTTGGTTGGTTATTATGATTTAAATTTTCTTCCTAGCTCTAATCCACAAACAAAATTGAATGAGATTTCTTGATTAGACATTTTTTCAATTTCTTTTTTATTAGTGCTGAGTTTATCAGCGATAAACTCCCTGAGATCTTTATAGGTATTCTGATAGGAATATTGATTTATTTTTTCAACTGCTTCGGTGTAAATGCGCTCAACATCTCTTGATGTGATATGCATTCCTTTTAATTTTTTCTCAAAGGGCGTACTGTTTAGATTTGCCTGTTGCATGCTAAATACCAAATGGACAAGTACACCAAGGCTGAAAATTCCTGTAGTTGAATCTTGTTTTACGAAATCTTCATTTTCTGTGATAAAGCTTTTTAGCTTTTCAAAATTAAATGAAACTTTTTTACTAATTTCTTCTTTTTCTTCTTCGGTTACCATAGTTGTAATTTTTAATTATCGTGATTGATTAAATTTAGTTCTTCAAAATAGCTTTGAAGTAGTAAGCATTTTGCAATTAACAGATCACCTCTCTTAACAAAACCTTCATTATTTATCTTTTTACGTATAACTTTCATAAAATGTTTGTGTAATTCTTTTTCATTCAATTTTCTACCCATAAATATTTTATAGATCATTTCATAAAAATTATCCTCAAAGAATTGCTTGATTAATCGAAAACTAAAACACAAATCTTGTTTTTGCTTTTTCTTATAGTGACAATCTATATCCTTAAAAAGTGGATTTTTGTTTATAATTTTAGGGACTTCTATAAATAGTTTTCTGAATCGGGAAGGCGGAATTTCTTCCAGCATCATTTTAATTTTAATAGCTTTCGTTGTAGGGTTTTCTTCAAAAAAAAGAAGGTTTAAGGTGAATATATTATTATTGATTTCACCAATTCTTTCCATCAAAAAATCTTCAGTTGAAGAAATAGATTCACTGTTTTTGATTTGATAATCAATATTATTAAATAGGCTCAAAGCATTGCTCAAAGCTTCTGTGTCGTTTGACATAATAGCTTTAGGAACTAAAAAATAACTCTTACCAAAGAAATATTTTGTCAGGTGTTTTGTGATATAGTTTTTTCCCAATTCCATTTCCATAGCACAACTTTCGCAGATAGGATAATTTATCCAGTTGTTTTTTTGGTTAAAAAATCCACTTACCGTACCTGTTTTATCCACAGTACTATATTTAAAAGGAGAACCAAAACCATAAACTTGTGATTTGACTTGGTGACATACGCTGCATTCGGAATTTTCTCCTTTGGAGGTTACTCCGTATTTTTTGTAATTTCCTTCTATCCCGTTTTTAACAATTAATTTTTGTATTGATTTAAAATCAGAAAGCAGCCTTCTTTTACCATCAACATCAATAGTTAAAGTAAATGCGCTACTAAGTTTATCTTGCTTTTCTTGATTATCGTATGCTTTTTGTAATTCTGCTTTTAGTTGATCATAATTCACAATAAACGATTTCTTCCATTCTTTGTAAAAGGTAACATTCTCAGGCTCTTCCGTTTCAGACAGTTCAATTAAGTTTGGGAATTGAGTATTAATAAGTGTATTTAATTTTTTATCTAAATCACCAAATTTGGTTGTGAAGGTAATATCACCTCCACGAGCAGAGCCTTTTCGGTATGCGTACTCAGAATAATTTTTCTCATTTACGTTTTGAGAATCAATACCTTTAAAATATATCTTTTCTTCCTTTAGCAAGAATTCAATCAAGAGCATTTTACAAACTTTGTTAGGATAGGGCTCCTGAGTAAAAAGCTCATAAGGTTTAAGTTCTGCATTCTTTTCAAACTCTAATTTTCCAATATCTGTTATAGCTCTGTCTTGCATATTTTTTTAATTGTTTAAAGAAAACCGATCCCACTCACTCTTCCCTTGACTTTGCCACTCCCCAATTTTCAATAATGTTTGTAGCATAATTATTTTTTAGTACTCAAACTTAATGAAAAACTTATTATAAATTAAGAAAAATCAAAATTATACTTTATTAGTTGCTCAAAAATCATAGAGAGTATTTAAGTAGTAAAAATTTCTTAATATTTAGACCAAGGTTTTGGCTTAAATGATTATGCTTTATATTTATAATATGCAAATCCCACTCCTACAATTTAACAACAAAGGCATTTACTGCACAGAAGCTGATGTCTACATCGACCCGTGGAAACCTGTCAAAAAGGCAATCATTACCCACGGTCATGCCGATCATTCTAGGTATGGGCATCAACAGTACATCACCCATCAACTTAATACCCCTATTATAAAACACCGTTTAGGCGATATCAATGTGAGTGGAGTAGAATGGAACGAAAGTTTTAGCATCAACAATGTCAAATTCAGTCTGCATCCAGCGGGTCACATCATAGGAAGTTCACAAGTTCGCGTTGAATATAAAGGTGAAGTTTGGGTGGTTTCTGGCGATTATAAAACTGAAGATGATGGCATTTCAGGCGCTTTTGAACCTGTAAAATGTCACAGTTTTATCACGGAATGTACATTTGGTTTACCTGTATTTAAATGGCAACCCCAAGATGAAGTTTTTAAAGATATTAATAGTTGGTGGAAAAATAATCAAGCTGAAAAAATGACCTCAATTATTCTTGTTTATTCACTAGGAAAAGCCCAACGTGTTTTAAAATACCTCGATGCTGATATTGGCAAGATATTTACGCACGGAGCTATAGAAAATATGACAGAAGTTTTGAGAGAAAATTATAATTTTCCAGTCACACAAAAAATAACTCGCGAAACCATAAAAGCAGAGCTAAAAGGCAACATTGTTATTGCCCCACCAAGTGCACACGGCACAACTTGGATGCGCAAAATGGTGCCTTATGTCACGGCATCGGCAAGTGGCTGGATGAGCACTCGTGGCGCAAGACGCAGGCGCGCTATCGATAAAGGTTTTGTGCTAAGCGACCATGCCGATTGGGATGGCTTAATTTCAGCTATAAAAGCCACAGAATGCGAAAAAGTAATTTGCACACACGGCTATACCGATATTTTTTCAAGATATTTAAAAACTCAAGGTTATGACGCCAGAACTGAAAAAACCCAATATGAAGACTAAATTAATATAGCAATTTGAAAATTTGAAAACAAAAGTCGGTTACTTCGATACGTTTTGCTTTCGCAAAACACTCAGTAACCTCACTAGCGGTGGCTGAGTGAATCAGCAATAGCTGATTTTTATCGAAGCCACGGTGACTGAGTGATTTTTCTGCAAGAAAAATAGTACCGAAGCCACGGTGGCTATGTGATTTTTCTGCAAGAAAATTGTACCAAAGTCATAATATTACTAATTTTATAAAGATATTATATAGAATCGGTTATGGCAAAAGGATTTACATATATATTAGAATGCTATGATGGTACTTATTACACAGGAAGCACAATTGACCTTGATAGGCGACTATCTGAACATCAGTCTGGTAAAGGAGCAAATTACACAGCAAAAAGACTTCCTATAAAACTAATATACTACGAAGAATACGACAGAATTGACAAAGCATTTTACAGAGAAAAACAGATTCAAGGATGGAGTAGGAACAAAAAACAAGCCCTGATGTTTGGCGCACCAAACTTACTTCCCAGGTTAGCTAAAAAGGTCTTTATAAAAGAGAATAAGTAAGATAACAAATCAAATAAAAAACTATGAAAACAAAAGTCGGTTACTTCGATACGTTTTGCTTTCGCAAAACACTCAGTAACCTTGTTTATGGTGGCTGAGTGAATCAGCGAAAGCTGATTTATATCGAAGCCACAATTCTTGTGTGAATCAGCAATAGCTGATTTTTATCGAAGCCACGGTGACTGAGTGATTTTTCTTTGGGAAATTGCACCGAAACCACAATTAATAAAATCTAAATAACCTCAAATTGAAACAATTCGCCCAACTCATACAGCAAATCGACAGCACCAATAAAACCAATACCAAAGTCAAAGCTTTAAAAACTTACCTTGAAGAAGCTGATGATAAAGACAAGGTTTGGGCAATTGCTATTTTATCTCATCGTCGTCCGCCACGACCTGTCAATAGCACTCAAATTAAAAAATACGCTGGTGAGTTGTCTAAAATTCCCGCTTGGTTGTTTGAGGAATCATACCATATTGTTGGCGATTTGGCAGAAACTATTGCCTTGGTATTGCCAAAAAATAAATCCCAAACAGATAAACCTCTTCATGCTTATCTTGAAGATATGCTTCAACTCAAATCAAAATCAGATGAGGATAAAAAAACTTATCTCTTTAAGCATTGGCAAAAACTCAATTATTACGAGCGGTTTGTGTTTACCAAATTAATGACAGGTGGATTTAGGGTTGGCGTGAGTCAAAAGTTGATGACCAGAGCTTTGTCCCAATATACAGGTATTGACCAAGACGTGTTAGCTTATAAGCTAATGGGCAATTGGAAACCTCAAAACACTACGTTTCAATCTTTAATTTTAGAAGAAAATCCAGAAGATTATCTGTCAAAACCTTATCCGTTTTATTTGGCTTATGCTGTTGAAGATAAATTACAAGATTTAGGTCAACCTGAAGACTTTTTATTTGAGCATAAGTGGGACGGCATTCGCGCCCAACTCATTTGTCGTCAAGATGAAATTTTTATTTGGTCACGTGGTGAGGAATTGGTGACCGATAAATATCCAGAATTAGAAACTTTTAAAGAACATTTGCCTGACGGAACCGTTTTAGATGGCGAAATTTTAGCCTATCCCAATAATGACATTGGGGACTTTAAAGACTTACAAAAACGCATAGGTCGAAAAAATGTTACTAAAGCTTTGCTCAAAAAAATACCTGTCATTTTCAAAGCTTACGACATTTTAGAGTGGCAAACAAAAGATATTCGCAAAACAACCTTTAAGGATAGGCGCAAAATTCTCGATCAAATTTTTGAACAGCATAAACAAAACATCAAGCCTTTTTACCTTTCAGAAACGATGAACCTTCCCACTTGGAAAGCCGTAGAAAAAGAACGACAAAAAGCTAGAGAACTACGCTCAGAAGGCTTGATGATTAAGCGCGTAGACTCAGCATACGGTGTAGGCAGAAAAAAAGGCGATTGGTGGAAATACAAATCAGACCCCTACAGCATAGATGCCGTTTTGACTTATGCTATGCGTGGTCACGGCAGACGTAGCAATCTTTTTACTGACTATACTTTTGCGCTTTGGAACGACGATAAAACTGAACTCGTCACGTTTGCAAAAGCCTATTCTGGTCTCACGGATAAAGAATTTAGAGAAGTTGATCGTTGGATTAAGAAAAACACCACCGAGCGTTATGGTCCCGTTCGTCAAGTTGAAGCCCAGCACGTTTTTGAAATTGCCTTTGAAGGCATCGCCGAATCCAAACGTCATAAAAGTGGTGTGGCGACAAGATTTCCGCGAATTATCCGCTGGCGAAAGGATAAAAAAATTGAAGATGCCAATACTTTGGTAGAATTGAAGACACTAATATAATTTATATAGAAATAAGATTATATGGTTATAATTAAATGACCATATAGACTAAAATGTCCTAATTAGCATTTTCTTTTGTAAAGAATATTAATACAAAAAAATTACAATAAATGAATAAATTAAATCTGGAAAATATTCAAATCTAAAATCACTTTTTATCACATGATTATTGGTAAACCATGTAAAACCATACATTGCTAATACCGATATTAAAGAAATAACAATATATATAATATACCTTCTAAAATTACTCATAACAAAATTATTCTAAACCAAAATGATCTACTAACTAATCTAAACCTGCAATTGCTGAAGCAGCTCCACCTGCTGTAATAATTGCTGTACCGTAGGCTATTTGTCCGACACCAGGGCATAATTTCACTAAAGCAAATTTTTAAGGCCTTTATGCTAGCAAAGCATCTTGCATTAGAAAATTCAAAACTATTAGGTTAATATGAGTTTAAAAAGTGATTGTTTTATAATTTTATTTTTAATCACTTTCAAACTACACTCCAAAAATAAAGGGAAGATTTGGTTTAAAATTACACTAAATGTGTACTAAATGTTAAATTTTTAAAGTAAACCTAGCTCGCGAGCTTTTAAAACCATATAGCTATCGGACTGATTTTCAGTATTAAAAAACATTTTTAATCGTGCTTTGCGTTTATTAATGGCAGATAATGAAAGACCTAATAGCCTTGGTAAATCCTTGCTTGGATAGCCTTCGGCAAGTTTGGTTAAAATCTGGCGGTTATAGGATTCCATAAAAACTTCAGAACTTATAATCTTATCGTGTGCTTTTAAAAAAGTAGAAGTGTAAAAGGTTTTATCTTGGAGTATGGCCTTAAAGAGATATTCTAAATCTTGTCCATTAAAATCACTTTTTACCAAAACACCTTGAGGTTGGTATTGAGTATAAATTTCATATAGCACAAAGGCTTCGTGATGAGAAGTCAAAAAACACAGTTTAGCTTGTGGCATATCTTGCCTGACAATTTCAGCCAAATCAGCTCCGTTTGATAGGTTGTGTTTTGGGCAAGGTGGCAAGTTTAAATCTAATAACACCAAATCTATACGCTTGGCGTTATCATCGTGTTTTACAAAGTGGTAGGCTTCTTCAAGATTATAAAACGCATTAAATTTTAGGGTCAAGTTGTCCTCTACAAGATTAAAAATATCCTTGTAAGTTTTAACCTGCGTCGGATGATCATCTATGATTAGGGTATGGTATTGCATAAGTCTAGACTTATTTCAAATATAAATATTTTTTAGATTTATACTCAGGAGAATTCAGGTTTAGAATTCATATTGATTAGAAATTAAAATTTCATAAGCCAAAAGTTTAAAGTTCTGTATCTTTAAAATTTTCAACTAAAAAAATTAAAATAATGAATACCAAAACTTATGTAGAAAAGCATCAAGAACGCTTTATCAATGAGCTTGTAGATTTATTAAAAATTCCGTCTATCAGTGCAGATTCGTCTTATAAAGATGCTATGCAAGAGGCGGCTCAAATGGTAGCCAATCAGTTAGAATCCGCTGGCTGTGATGAGGTGAAGATTTTTCCTACCAAAGGTCATTCAGTGGTTTTTGGTCAAAAAATAATCGATTCAGATTTGCCAACGGTTTTAGTCTATGGCCATTACGATGTGCAGCCACCAGACCCATTAGATTTGTGGAACTCACCTCCTTTTGAACCCGTGATTAAAAAAACAGACATACATCCTGACGGCGCCATTTTTGCCCGAGGGGCTTGCGATGACAAAGGTCAAATGTATATGCACGTCAAAGCTTTTGAACTGATGATGGCAGAAAACGCTTTGCCCTGTAACGTGAAATTCATGATAGAAGGCGAAGAAGAAGTGGGCAGTGAACATTTGGAAGATTTTATCAAAGAGCACAATGCAATGCTGGCCAACGATGTGATTTTGATTTCTGATACGGGAATGATTAGTAAAGATTACCCTTCAATAACAACAGGTTTAAGAGGCTTAAGTTATGTAGAAGTGGAAGTTACAGGACCAAATCGCGATTTGCATTCTGGGTTATATGGCGGCGCTGTTGCCAATCCGATTAATATTTTAACCCAAATGATTGCGTCTCTCCAAGATGAAAATAACCGCATCACTATTCCTGGATTTTATGACAACGTTGAAGAATTAAGCCAAGAAGAACGTCAAAAAATGGCTGAAGCGCCATTTGATTTAGAACACTACAAAACATCCATTGGCATTGGTGATGTTCACGGCGAAAAAGGCTTTACTACTAATGAGCGTAATTCCATCAGGCCAACTTTGGATGTCAATGGGATTTGGGGTGGTTATATTGGTGAAGGCGCGAAAACGGTTATTCCAAGCAAAGCCTTTGCTAAAATCTCAATGCGACTTGTTCCTAATCAGGATTGGAAAGATATTACTGAGTTATTTCAAAAGCATTTTGAATCCATTGCACCTAAAAGCGTCAACGTAAAAGTCAAACCACACCATGGTGGTCAAGGTTACGTCACTCCAATTGACAGTATAGAATATCAGGCTGCCGACAAGGCGTTTCAAGACACTTTTGGTAAATCGGCTATTCCATTGAGAAGTGGTGGTAGCATCCCAATTGTATCTTTATTTGAAAATGCGTTTAATTCTAAAACTATTCTAATGGGTTTTGGTTTAGATAGTGATGCTATTCATTCTCCTAATGAACATTTTGGAGTTTGGAATTTTTTAAAAGGTATTGAAACGATTCCACATTTTTATAAGCATTTTGCGAAATTGAAAGCTTAAAAGTTATCGCCTATTTTAGACCTCATAGGTTTTCCTCCAAAGGCGGACAGATTGAAACCTGTGAGGTTTCATTTTAGCTTAGGGATAGGAACGGCATCTTTTTTTGGGCTTGCCTTAGCGAAGGTGCTTTTTGAGAGTGCCGCCAAAAAGCGGTAATCTCAAAAAGCTTACTGAGACTTGGTAAGCCCAAAAAAAATATAGTGGATAGCCCGACCGCGCTACAAGCGTGGTAAGCCCAAAATAATTATTTTATGAGACTTTCCCCGCATATTCGTAACCTATATCTTCGACAATGGCTTTCACTTGATTGTCTGAAATTTCGCCTTGAATTGTTACGCGGCCAGAAGACAAATCCACATCGACATCATCAACTTGATTGGCTTCTGAAAGATGTTTGCTAACATTGGCTACACAATGGTTGCAGGTCATTCCTTTGATATTGTATGTGTTTTGAGATGAATTGGTATCTTTCATAGGTTTTGATTTTTTGGGAATAAGTTTTCTAATTTCAGCGTTTAAAATAAGTGAAGTTAAAATCACAGCGGAACCGAAACCTAACCAGTGTGGCAACAAGTGATGGTTTTGACTCACAACTTCGGTGACACTAAAATATTGTAACCAAGAGGCTGGCAAAACATAATCTATAATGACACCAAAAAATAGTGCTCCGCCTATAATACTGGCTAGATAAATGAGTGTCATACGCTTACCAATGGCATTCCAAATCACTGTAAATGTGGCAATATTGGTTGCTGGACCAGCCATTAAAAAAACGATGGCTGCACCTGGCGAAATCCCTTTCATCAAGAGTACAGCAGCAATGGGCACACTGGCAGTTGCACAGACATAAAGAGGAACACTGGCGAGTAAAACAATGAGCATTGCTATGATGGGTTCTGATAAAATACCCTGTTCAAAAAATTGTTCTGGTACCAACATACTAATGATGCTGGCTAAAACCAAACCGATAATCAGCCAACGGGAAATATCTTGTAAAAACGTGACAAAGGCGTATTTAAAAATTCGGTCAAACCAATGTTGTTTTGAAGGCTCAACGGTACAGTCTGAGCAAGACTCTGGATCTTTAATATCGTCATTGACTTTGTCAAAATTATCGACAAAATAACCACCAAAAATTCCTGTTATAAAAGCAATAATAGGTCTTGCAATAGCATAAGCCCAACCCATTAAGGCGTAAGTCACAAGTATACTATCAATTCCTGTTTGTGGTGTTGATATTAAAAATGAAGTGGTAGCGCCTTTTGAAGCGCCTTTTTTATATAGTGAAACGCCTGTTGGAATTACGCCGCAAGAACACAATGGCAAGGGCACCCCAAATAAGGCTGCTTTTATGGAAGACGCCCAACCTCGCTGACCTAATTGACGTTCGAGCCAAGCTTTTGAAAATACGCCATTAAGCAATCCAGCGATTAGAAATCCTAAAAGCAAATAGGGCGACATTTCTAAGGTCAGTTCCCAAAGGGTTTGAAAAAATTTTTCTATATATTGCATAATCGCAAAAATACGAAATATGCAGACGTTTACTTACTAATAGATTTTTAAAATTTTAAATGAGAGGATTATATTATGACTCTCGTTTTTTGAAAGAACTAATAGAATAGATCTTAAAAGATTAACTGGAGAAAGCATAAAAACCCGTATCACAATCTTGGATATTGTCTTTTTTATTTTTATACAATTCTGTAATCTTTAAGCTTACAAAGTTTCTAAAAACAAAAAATCTACAACTATCGTTATGGATTTCTTTTTGCAGAGAGGAAGGGATTATTGGCATGATCCCATTTCGGATAATCTTGAGCAAGCATGAAAATCCAGGGCTTTGCAAACCTAGTTTTCATTATTTTAATCAGTTATGAAAACTATTGGTTTTCAACGTTCTTAAAAATAAGAAACCCATCCCGAAATTCTTCGGGATGGATTTTCTTTTGCAGAGAGGAAGGGATTCGAACCCTCGATACGCTTGTGGCGTATACACACTTTCCAGGCGTGCGCCTTCGACCACTCGGCCACCTCTCTATTGGGTTTGCAAATTAAAACATAATTGAGGATTCCTACAACTGTTTAAGGTTTTTAAAAGCTTTAAGCTTCACTAACTTCACCTCGCAATGAAGTCTCAAAAATGGTTTTAAAAACTTTCATACTTAAACGCTTAGGTAACATGAACATCATTTTGGCCATTGTGGCTTCTGTAGTCATATCACTGCCTGAAATTACACCTATTTTTTGTAAACGTTCGCTGGTATAGTATTTCCCCATAGTAACCTGTCCACCACTGCATTGTGTGATGTTAACTACTGGCACAGATTGATTGATTTTTGTACGAATACCTTCTACAAACCAATCATCAGTTTTAAAATTACCGCTTCCAAAACTTTCTAAAACAATACCTTTAATACAAGGAATACCCATAAGGGATTCAAACACTTTTTGGTTTAAGCCAGGAAATAGTTTTAACAATAAAATTTGATCTTCTAAATCTTTGTGTAACACCAAATCTTTAATTTTCCTCACACGTTTCAATGCTGAATAATTCACTTTTAGGTTAACGCCAGACTGAATCAATTCAGGATAGTTAGGCGAATCAAAAGCTTCAAAATGTTCAGCGTTGACTTTGGTGGTTCGATTAGCGCGATATAATTTATACTCAAAATACAAGCCGACTTCTTTTACTACGGGTTTATCATTTTGTTTTAAACCTGCTATTTGAATACTGGAAATCAGATTTTCTTTGGCATCGGTGCGTAAGTCGCCAATAGGCAATTGAGATCCTGTAAATATGATAGGTTTTGATAAATTTTCTAACATAAATGAAATGACCGAAGCCGTGTAAGACATCGTATCGCTGCCGTGTAATACCACAAAGCCATCGTAGCTACTGTATTGATCGTATATAATTTGTGCTAACTCACGATACTGTATCAGTCCAAAATCTGACGAATCAATGGGTTGGTCAAAACTCAAGGTGTCAATTTTGTGATCTAAAAGTTTTATTTCTGGAATTTTAGATAACAAATCGTCAAAATTAAAAGCTTTTAAACTCCCTTGTTCGTCTTCGCGAATCATACCGATGGTTCCTCCCGTGTAAATTAATAAAAGTTTTGAACCCGATGTTGTCATTTTATTTATTTTAAATTCCAAAAACCCGTTTAGAATTTGCTGTGGTAATTTCAGCAACTTGCTCTAAAGGTAGACTGTATAATTCTGATATTTTTTCTGCTATATATGTCAAATATGCACTTTCGTTGCGTTTACCTCGAAATGGCTTAGGGGTCAAATACGGCGAGTCCGTTTCTAAAACAATATGTTTCAGCTCTATTTGATTTAAAAATTGATCAATTTTACCATTTTTAAATGTGACTACACCACCAATACCGAGAAGCATATTATAAGAAATCGCCTGCAGTGCTTGCTCATAAGTCCCTGTAAAGCAGTGAAAAACACCGTATAAATCTTCGCCTTCATGCTGTTCTAAGACTTCAAACACCTCATCAAAAGCTTCACGGCAATGTATGACAATAGGCAATTGATAATGCTTTGCTAATTCAATTTGCCTATGAAAAGCCTCTTGTTGAATACCTAAGGTATTTTTATCCCAATACAAGTCAATCCCAATTTCACCAACGGCATAAAAATCTCTGTTTTTAAATTGATTTTCAATATGTTGTAATTCTTTTAAGTAAGTATCAGCCTGCACTGAAGTTGGGTGTAAACCCATCATCAAAAACATATTTTTGGGATAATCCTTTTCTAAATCATACATTGCTTGAGTAGTCTCAGAATCTATGGCTGGTATAAAAAACCGTTTGATGTTTTGCTGCAAAGCGTTTTGAATCATTTCGTCTCGGTCGTCATCAAAAGCTTTACTATATAAATGTGTGTGTGTATCGGTTAGAGTCAAATGAAAAATATTATTGGTTAAACCTTAAATTGTTTATTTTCGGTATTTAGTTTTCTCAAAAGCGGACTACAACGGTAGCGGTCTTCGTGATATTGATGATATAAATCGTCCATACGTTGGACACACCAATGAACACCACGTTCATTGGCCCAAGACAACAGACCTTTAGGATAATTTACGCCTTTGGTCATTGCTAACTCAATATCTTTTGCCGTTGCAATATTTAAATGCAGAGCATCAGCCGCTTCATTGATAAGCATAACTAAAATTCTGTTTAAGATGTGGTAGCCTAATTTTTCATCTTTATCAGGTTGAGGGTTCAAAGATTTGTCTTCATAATTATAAAAACCTTTACCAGTTTTTCTACCTAAATAACCCGCTTCAGCTAAGCGTTTTTGGGTAAAAGATGGCTTGTACCTTGGGTCGTAATAAAAAGCTTCAAACACAGTTTCCGTTACGGTATAATTGACATCGTGACCAATAAAATCCATCAGCTGAAACGGTCCCATTTTAAAATGACCTAACTCAGTCATTGCCCAATCAATCGTAGCTACATCGGCAATGCCTTCTTCAAGAATTCTCAAAGCTTCACCGTAAAATGGACGCGCCACACGGTTAACAATAAAGCCTGGCGTGTCTTTAGCTTTAACTGGGATTTTGCCCCAAGAATCTATCATTTTAAAAACCTGATCAAAAACCACTTCATTTGTTTGAACAGCTGGAATAATTTCTACCAATGGCATTAAGGGCGCAGGATTAAAAAAATGAACCCCTATACATCGCTCAGGGTTATTTAAAGCGGAAGCAATTGAAGCAATAGACAAGGATGAGGTGTTGGTTGCAATTATAGCATCGTCAGAGACTATTTGTTCCAAATCTTTAAATACTTGTTGTTTAATATTAAGATTTTCAACAATAGCTTCAATACAAAATTCAACCGGCTTAAAATCGTTTAGGTCATGAGAATAAGTTATCCGATTTAATATACCTACTCTTTCATCAGCAGTTATTCGTGACTTTTCAATCAGTCGATTTAATATTTTTTCAAGTTTAGCTTCAGATTGCTTTAAAGCTTCAGTATTTTTATCAAATAAAATGACTTGACAACCTTGAGTTGAAGCTATTTGTGCAATGCCACTTCCCATAGTTCCAGCCCCAATAACACCTATAATCATATTCTATTTTTAGTTCAAATATAGGATTATTCTATCGAAAAATTGAGTATAGTATTTCGTATTTAAGTCATCTATCAAAACATTCATCTTTTGGTTTTAGGGCTTCGAGCGGGCTATTCGCTATATCTTTTTGGGGTTTGCCAAGTCTCAGTAAGCGTTTAGAGCGTAACCCTTCAATGGGTCACACTCTAAACACAACTTCGCTTAGCCAAACCTCAAAAAGGATGCCGCTACTATCCCTAAGCCAAACTGCATACCTGCTCGCTTTCACCTAAATCAAAAATATTTGAGTATTAAGAATTTTTATTGATTTTAGAAGACCGTTAGATTCTTTTTAAAATTCACTACAGTTTTAAAAAAGCAATAGTGTGTTTATTAAAAAAAATAGGCTGTTCTACATTAACCACGTGCCCACAGTTTTTAATCACTTGTAATCTTGAGTTGGTTTGTTTTTGGGTAATCTTTTTAATACTTGGTAAAAACAAATGATCTTGTTCACCCATCACATAAAGAGATGGGATATGTGTTTCCTTTTCTCTGAAAAATTTTAAAAGTGGGTTGATTTCTGAAGCTAATTTAAACCAGCGAATAAATTCTTTTTGGTATAGTTTTTTAGCCTCATTAACAAATAACAATCTTGATGCCTTGTGGTTTTTACGCGGCATAATTATAAATGCAAATAATTTATACAACAACATATAAGGCACAATCGATTTAAAAACCACGCCGAGTTTCATCAAAAATCTTGAACGCACATTCAGTTTCATTATGGCACCACCTAAAATCATTTTACCTACACGTTCAGGATAGTTTTCAGCAATATTTCTAATGATAATCGTACCGAGAGAAATTCCAATAAAATGAGATTTTTTAATCTCTAAATGGTCTAAAACCTCAATGATATCAAAGGTTATACTATCAAAAGTGTAATCGTTGTTAAAACTATCTTTGAGTTTAGGTTTAGAATTACCGTGACCTCTCAAATCTAAAAGCAAAACATTGAAATGTAATTTAAAATCTCTAATTTGCTTAAACCAAATCGATGAACTACCACCAGCGCCGTGGACAAAAGTTACCCAAGGTTTGTCAGATTTGTTCAGGTATGTGGTATAGTTAAGCATTACGGCGAAAATATACTATAACTCCTTAATACACAACTCTATTATATTAATTTAGAATGCTTTTAAGTATTGATTATTAAGCCTTAGTGTAGTTTATCGTAAAAATAGTCAAAGGCTTTTAGCATTCTAGAACCATACCAACTGAAATATTCGCCATTGACTAATTTTATGTTTGAATTATCTATAGGTATCTCTGAAAAGTTTTGAGTCTTAAATGGGTAAGGTTCTGATGATAAAAACAATAGGTCTAAATCAGGTAAATTATTAATGTCAATTGTTGGATATCGGTCTTGGTCTGCAAACACATTTTCAAAGCGATTCAGTTCCAAAATATGGTTGATAAAAGTATCACCACCAACAGTCATCCACGGATCACGCCATATTAAATAAGCTACTTTTTGAATAGGTTGACGTTTTATAGTTTGCTGAAATTGATGCTCTTTATGACTTAGCTCTTCAATTAAACTTTTAGCTTTAGACTGTACATTTAAAATTTCCCCGTAGTCTTTTATCAAACGATAATTGTCTTCTAAACTTTTAATATCTGACACGTGAACGGGTGCAATTTTTGAAAGTCGATTGACCATTGCTTTGGTATTTTCTTCTTTATTACAAAAAATAATATCAGGTTGTAAAGCCTCAATTTTATCAAAGTGTACTTGTTTAGTACCTCCAACAATGGTTTTTGTAGACTTTAGATGTTTGGGATGCACACAGAATTTGGTTACCCCAACAATTTGTTTTTCAAAACCTAAATCTACCAAAAGTTCGGTTTGGCTTGGTACGAGTGAGATGATGCGTTGTGGCGCTGAAGTTAACTCAACTGGGCGATTAAGGAAATCGTGGATGATCAAATTAATTTTTGTTTGAAAATAGAAAAATATAAGTAATAAAAAAGTCTTCTTAAAAAGAAAAACCTTGTCCTCAGAGCGTGATTATGATAATCAATTAGTTAGATTATAATCTTAATATATTATAAATACCCTATAATAATCAAAAAAACCTTGAAAATCAATTGATTAACAAGGTTTTTGATACTCGGAGCGGGATACTGACGCTCATGATGTTCGGTCAGCATCTCAATATTATTATAAACTTTTTTTAATAAAAAACCTCGCAATTCGAAGAAAAACGAGGTTTGTACTCGGAGCGGGACTTGAACCCGCACGACCGATAATGGTCATTGGATTTTAAGTCCAACGTGTCTACCAATTCCACCATCCGAGCAGAAATACTTTTATAAAATGAACTTCAAATTAAAAAGAGCGAAAGACGGGATTTGAACCCGCGACCCTCACCTTGGCAAGGTGATGCTCTACCCCTGAGCTACTTTCGCATAATATAATTTTCAAAGTACAAAGGTTTCGACCCTTATCCGCCTCGGGCGGATGATGCTCTACCCCTGAGCTACTTTCGCATAATAATTTTTCAAAGTACAAAGGTTACGACCCTTATCCGCCTCAGGCGGATGATGCTCTACCCCTGAGCTACTTTCGCATAATAATTTTTCAAAGTACAAAGGTTTCGACCCTTATCCGCCTCGGGCGGATGATGCTCTACTCCCGATACTTCGGGAAGCTACTTTCGCATTCGTGCAATAAAA
>JASMTR010000105.1:0-45915 GCA_041694175.1 Bacteroidales bacterium | reverse complement strand
TCAGTATATTGTTAGTGATCTGCCTTCGCAATTGGTATTCTGTGTAATATCTATGCATTTCACCGCTACACTACACATTCTAACCACTTCACAATAACTCAAGAATAACAGTATCAATGGCAATTTTATGGTTGAGCCACAAACTTTCACCACTGACTTATTATCCCGCCTACGGACCCTTTAAACCCAATAATTCCGGATAACGCTCGGATCCTCCGTATTACCGCGGCTGCTGGCACGGAGTTAGCCGATCCTTATTCGTACAGGACCGTCAACGGTGTACACGTACACCTTTTTCTTCCTGTATAAAAGCAGTTTACAATCCATAGGACCGTCTTCCTGCACGCGGCATGGCTGGATCAGGATTGCTCCCATTGTCCAATATTCCTCACTGCTGCCTCCCGTAGGAGTCTGGTCCGTGTCTCAGTACCAGTGTGGGGGATCTCCCTCTCAGAACCCCTACCTATCAAAGCCTATGTAGGCCGTTACCCTACATAATAGCTAATAGGACGCATACTCATCCTTTACCGTAATCTTTAATCCCGAAAGCCATGCGGCTTCAGAATACTATAAGGCATTAATCCACGTTTCCATGGGCTATTCCTTAGTAAAGGGCAGATTGTATACGCGTTACGCACCCGTGCGCCGGTCGTCAGCAAAGTGCAAGCACTTCCTGTTACCCCTCGACTTGCATGTGTTAGGCCTGCCGCTAGCGTTCATCCTGAGCCAGGATCAAACTCTTCATTGTTGTTTCTGTAAATAATTATAACTTTTCTAATCTATACATAAAACACCAAAATCTGTTGACTCGGGTATGTTTATTTATTTCGCTTATCTTTACGCGTGATTGATTCTAATCTCTTAAAACCAATCTGTCAATTCAATATGTCAATGTACTTTTTAATTCTTTTGTTTCGCCGTTAAGCGGGTGCAAATGTAATACCTTTTTTTTCCTTGACAAACACTTTTTTAAAAAAAAGTGATATTTTTTTTAATTATTTTGAACTTCTTTTTTAATATGCTGATTTTTAAATACTTGTTGTTTTAAAAAAAATCAAAAAATTTACTTTACTAAATATATTTGTAGTCTGTAATAAAAATTTAATTTTGTCAATTATGATGGTTAAAGATATTCATACATATAAAGAACAAATTGACAACTTAAACGAAAAGTATGCTCAATTAAGTTTAAGTCAACGGATACAGGAGATTTACAAAGATTTTTCAAGTGAAGAAATGCTTATCACATCTTCATTTGCGGCAAATTCTTCTTTTCTATTGCATCTATTTAGTAAAAATGCGCCAGTTAAGCCTAAAGTTTACTTTATAGATACATTTTATCATTTTGAAGAAACAATAGAATATAAAAGAGAGCTTTCTAAAAAATATAATTTAGAAGTTTACAATATTATACCAGACTATGAGGAACATTTCAGAACAAGAGATGAAAAACTGTGGCAAAAAAATCCAGATCAATGTTGCCATATCAATAAGGTGAAACCTATAGAGAAAATTAAATCAAATTTTAATGTTTGGGCTTCGGGATTGATGCGGTCTCAAAATAGTCACAGGAAAAATCTTAATATATTTGAATTTAAAAATGACATCATTAGGTTCTACCCTATTATAGATGTTGATATTGAAGAAAGGAATAAATATATCCAAACGCATCAACTTGACACTAATCCATTGGTTTTTAAAGGTTATAATTCTATTGGATGTAAACACTGCACAAAAAAAGGAGCTGAGAGAGAAGGAAGATGGGTTGGTCTTGCCAAAACCGAATGTGGATTGCACATATAATTTAACAAACAAAAAATGAAAAACATTAGCATTAAGCATATTATAAGTGAGGGGAGAATTTCTGAAGAATATCAAGTTAAGGCTTGGGTAAAATCTTTTAGAAATAATATGTTTTTAGCCTTAAACGATGGGTCTTGTTTAAATAACATTCAGTGCGTTTTACCAACTGATGAATACGATGATGGATTTTTAAAAAAATTAAATATTGGTTGTGCCGTAACTGTTGAAGGCACTTTAGTAGAAAGTCAAGGTCAGGGACAACGTGTTGAAATTGACGTAAAAAACATCAAAATACTTGGAGAAGCTGATAGCGAGGAAGTTAGAAAAACAATTTTATCACCAAAAAAACACAGTTTAGAGAAATTAAGAGAGCAAGCACATTTAAGAGTAAGAACAAATACTTTTGGTGCGGTAATGCGATTGAGGTCAAAATTATCTTTTGCGGTTCACGCTTATTTTCAAAAGGAAGATTTTCAATATGTTACTACACCTATCATTACAAATTCTGACGCCGAAGGTGCTGGAGAAACATTTAAGGTAACTAATTTTGACTTAAAAGCAATTCCAAAAACTGAAAAGGGCGAGGTTGATTTTAAGCAAGATTTTTTTGGAAAACCTGCAAATCTTACTGTTAGCGGTCAGCTTGAAGCTGAAACTTACGCTTTAGGTCTTGGCAAAGTTTATACGTTTGGACCTACTTTTAGGGCTGAAAACTCTAATACAACTCGTCATCTTTCTGAATTTTGGATGATAGAACCTGAGGTAGCGTTTTGTGACCTTGAAGATGATATGGACTTGGCTGAAGACTTTATTAAATATGTTATAAACTATGTGTTGGAACATTGTAAGGAAGATTTAGAGTTTTTACAGGAGCGTTTGACTCAAGAAGAGGCTAAGCTACCAAAGTTGCAACGCAGTGAAATGTCGCTTATTGAAAAACTTCAATTCATAACAAATAATAATTTTAAGCGAGTGAGTTATACCGAAGCTATTGACATTTTAAAAAATTCTAAGCCTAATAAGAAAAAGAAATTTGATTACATTATTGAAGAATGGGGCGCAGATTTACAAAGTGAACACGAACGATTTTTAGTGGAAAAACACTTTAAATGTCCCGTTATTTTATACGATTATCCAGCTAATATTAAGGCGTTTTATATGCGCTTGAACGACGATAAAAAAACAGTGAGAGCTATGGATGTTTTGTTTCCTGGCATTGGCGAAATTGTCGGTGGTTCTCAGCGTGAAGAAAGACTTGAAGTTTTGATTGAAAAAATGAAAGCTTTAGATATTAGCGAGGAAGAATTATGGTGGTATATTGATACAAGACGTTTTGGCACTTGTGAGCACAGTGGTTTTGGTTTAGGCTTCGAGCGCTTGGTTCAGTTTGTTTCAGGGATGTCTAACATTAGAGATGTTATTCCTTATCCTCGATCGCCTAAAAATTTAGACTTTTAATTCGCTATACTTATTATTCATTTTGTTTTAACCCTGTGCTCTTGGCTTAGGGATAGGAGCGGCATCCTTTTTGTGGGTTGGGTTAGCGAAGTTGCCTTTTGAGTGTGCCGCCATTAGTGGCACGCGCAAAAGGCTTACTGAGACTTGCCAAACCGCAAAAAGATATAGCGGATAGCCCGCTCGAAGCCTATAATTATTTTTAGAAAAGCTTTGTTAAATAGGGTATTGAATAAGCTTTTTTTGTATTTTTATGATAAACTATTTTAGATGTTAAAGCAGCAACTCAGTCAAAAATTATCTCAAAAGTTGTCTCCTCAACAGATTCAGCTGATGAAGTTAATTCAACTACCGACTTTGGCTTTTGAGCAGAAAATTAAACAGGAACTTGAGGAAAATCCTGCGCTTGAAAGTGGAAAAGAGGAAGAAGATAACTTTGACGATATGGATAATAGTCAAGATGATGAGCACGAAATTATTGAGACTGAGTTTGATGTGGATGAGTATTTGAGTGATGACGAAATTCCGAGTTATAAAACTTATTCTAACAACTACAGTGCTGACGATGATGACAATAAGGTGCCTTATGCTGCTGGAAAATCGTTTTTTGATCATTTAAAATCTCAGATTCATACGTTTAGGCTTGATGAGGAGGAGGAGCAAATTGCTGATTTTTTGATTGGCAGTATTGATCAAGCGGGCTACATCAGAAGAGATCTTGAAGACATTATTGATGATTTGGCTTTTACGCAGAGTCTTTATGTGACTAAGGAAAAGGTTTTAAAGGTTTTAAAAATTGTTCAAAGATTAGACCCGGCTGGTGTTGGTGCTAAGGATTTGAAAGAGTGTCTTGTGATTCAGCTTAAAAGGAAAAAGGAAAATAAGGATGTGATAGTTGCGAAAGATATTTTGGAAAATGCTTTTGATATGTTTTCTAAGAAGCATTATGAAAAGCTGAAACAAAAGTTTAAACTTTCGGATGAGGTATTGAAATCAGCTATTGAACAAATTGAGCATCTTAATCCTAAGCCTGGGGCTTCGTATTCGTCAAGATCAAAGCCTGTTGACCAGGTCACACCTGACTTTACGATTAGGATTAAAAATGATGAATTGGAGTTGACTCTAAATTCAAGGAATGTTCCGCATATGCATATTTCAAGGGATTACAATAATATGCTTAAAGGCTATAAAGAGAATGCCTTAAAAACTAAAGATCAAAAGAAGGCATTGCTTTTTATTAAGCAAAAGTTGGATTCTGCAAAGTGGTTTATCGATGCTATTAAACAGCGGCAAAATACCTTGATATCGACAATGTCTTGTATAATGGATATTCAGCGAGAATATTTTTTAACCGGTGACGAAAGAAGTCTTAAGCCTATGATTCTTAAAGATGTGGCTGAAAAAATTGATATGGACATTAGTACGGTTTCAAGGGTTGCCAATAGTAAGTATGTAGATACGCCTTATGGCACTATATTGATTAAAGATTTTTTCTCAGAATCTATGAAAAATGATGAGGGTGATGATGTGTCAACACGTGAGATAAAAAATATTCTGCAAAGTATTATTGATAATGAAGATAAACAAAAACCTTTTACAGATTCAAAACTTGTTGATGCTTTAAAGGAAAAGGGCTACCCGATTGCTCGGCGAACGGTAGCTAAATACAGAGAAGTTTTGGATATTCCTGTGGCGAGACTTCGAAAAGAGTTGTAATGAAGACTTTTTTGAATTTAGGGTCTTATATTTTCCATCCGTTATGGCTCTCTACTTATGCAATGTGTTTTTACTTTTACCACGTTGATTTTATGTTTACTTATGAAAATATGGTGGCTAAAATTTTAGCGGTGATATTATTAACAGTTTTTATACCTATTTTCTTTTTAATTTTATTAAAACCCTTGAGAATTATTGATAGTTTTCATCTTAAAAAAGTCAAGCAAAGACGGTTACCATTATTATTTTTTACTACAATTAGTGCAGTGATCATCAACTACATATTTGACCCTGTACATAATAAAGTTCCTTTTTACTTTTTCTCAGCTGTTTTTTTTAGTGGTTTGGTTTGTGTGATTCTGTCTTTTTTGAATTATAAGGTTAGTCTTCATGCTACTGCCATATCAAGTTTTGCTTGCTTTATAGTTTGCTTTAGTCTTTATTATCAAATTGATAAATTATGGGTAATAAGTTTATGCGTGTTTGCTGTTGGCTGGGTACTCAGCTCACGCTTATCGATAAAAGCGCATAGCTTGCACGAATTGGCGTCAGGTCTGACGCTTGGGATTGTGTCTCAACTGATATTTTTGAGATTTTGGTATATTTAGAGAATATAAAAAACCACACCAGCTTTAATCGTATTAAGGTTTAATTCTTCTTGAGTATCAGATAATTTACCGTCAAAGAAAGAGTTAAGGTTATATTTAAAAAAGAAATTGATTTTACTCTTACCAAATGAAAAGTAATAGTCGAAGGTAGTTCTGTTGAGTTCGTCTAAGTCTGTTTGATTTACGGTATTATTTGTTTGTTCAAAAGTAGATTTAAAAAAATACATATATCCAATATTAAATCCGGTATAAATTCTCCAAAACGCAGAGTCATCCCCTATCGAAGAGGTTCTCCATCTAAAATGAATGGGGATTTCGATAACTTGTGTAGAAAATCTATTGGTATCAAACTCAACGCCATTATCAATCACATCAAAAATACTTTCATTTGGATCAGTTTCTCCTATAAAAAGATTGTGGGAATAAGTATCTAAAGACAAGCCCAGCCCGATACCTATTGCGATATTTCTTCTTTTATTTAAAGGCATATCTTTAATATAGCCAAAATGTAGGCCACCAGAAAAACCAGACTGAGACATCTCTGCTGGTTTGTTGACTAAAACATTAATGCCTACACCAACATAAAACTGATCTTCACGATATAGGCTGTCTGTTTCAGCAAAGTGTTGATCAATTAAATTTTGGCTTATTGAGGACAGAAACACAAAAAAGGTAAATGCTGTAAATAATACTTTCATCTAAACAAATATACATGTAATAAAAAAAAGCACCTAATGACAGGTGCTTTTAAAATTCATAAAAATCAATCTATATTCTATTCAAGATTTTTTAAAGCTTCACCTTTTCTAGTGATGTAAGTAATCTTAAGAGCTTCTGCTTCTCTCAATTCTGTTTTAATATCTGATACTAAACCCATGTTGGTTTCTTTATCTACCTTTAGACCAGCAATCAAAGCTTGCTTCAACTCTTCACGTGTATCTTGACGCTCTTCAAAAACAAATTGTTTGATATCTTTTAAACTTGCGTATTTATCATTAAGTTGAATTCGTGCTTCAGTACCAGCGACAGATTGATAACGCTCGGAAGGTTCTCCAGCATAGATGTACATAATCAAATCTTTTTTCTCAAGCTTTTCAACTTCATCTGCGTATGGCAGTCTATTTTTAACTTTTATAGAAGTATCTCTCATCACAGTTACCACCATAAAGAAAAATAACAGCATAAAAACAATATCTGGCAATGATGCTGTTGAAATAGCTGGTAAATCACCACTCTTTTTCTTTTTAAATTTAGACATAATCTTTCTCTTTAATATAAGTTTATTAACTTGATGTACGTTTGGGTTCTGCTTCAGATAGCTTTTGAGGATACATATCTTTTATTTGCTGAATCCTTTCTTTCAATTTATCTTTATCTCCTGCATAATTTTCACTTTTAAATGCCTTTTCCATTTCTTGAAAAGTGACCCCAAATAAACGTTTTGCTTCTCGATCTCTCAATTCATTATAAGCCGCAACTAATTCGTTTTGAACGGCGATATAATCTGAATATTTTGTCAACCTATTGTTCTGAAGCGAAATAACAGCTTTAACTGGATTATCTGACGATGAAGGATCTTTTGCGCCTCTACAATAGTTACAAGCTTCATCACCTTTACCTCCTCCATTATCTAAAAACTGTATAGCTGCTTGTTTAAGGTTCTTGAGATCCATTGGTTCATCTTCAACCAATAAGTCACCATTGGAGTTTATCAAAACAATAAAGATATTACGCTCTTTAAGAGGTGGTGGATCTTGTTCGTCTTGTATTGGTGGCAATTTTCTATTAATACCACTATCAGTTTCTATAGTTGTAGTAACTAAGAAAAAGATAAGCAGTAAGAAAGCTATGTCTGCCATAGATCCTGCGTTAACTTCGGGTGCGCTTCTTCTTGCCATAATTAAGAGGTTATTGCTTTTTTAACAGTTGATACTATCATCGCCAAGATGGCAACTAGTGCTAAAATATAGAACGTGTATAGTCCAGTTCCAATCCACTTGGCGCCACTTAGGGAAAGAGTTTCAGTATCACTTATGTCAAATCCCATACCAAAATCACCAGCAAAGCCGAAATAAGATACTAAAATTACAACTGCAAATAAACCGACGGAAATGAGTGTCTTTTTAATATTGCCTCTTAAAATACCAACAATTGTAAATATAAGAACTAATAAAACAGTTATACCTAATATGATATAAGCAAGATAAAGGTCTGGACTAATCAAGCTAGTTTGTAAACTGGCTTGTTCTTTTATCGCATCATCGGATTCTATCATGATTCTCACGAAGAAAACTGCAGCTAGAATTCCGATAATTATTTTGAAAACATTTAAAAATCTTGTCATGGTTTATTTTTTATTATTGTGAGCAACTAAAATATCTACTAAAGTAATAGATGCATCTTCCATATCATTAACTATGCTGTCAATTTTTGCAACTATATAGTTATAGAATACTTGAAGAATAATTGCTACAATCAAACCAAAAACTGTTGTTAATAGTGCTACTTTAATACCACCTGCAACAAGTGATGGTTGCATATCACCAGCAGCTTCAATTTTATCGAAAGCCTTAATCATACCTATTACTGTACCCATAAAACCAAGCATTGGTGCTAAAGCGATAAATAAAGACACCCAAGATACGTTTTTCTCTAGTTGTCCCATTTGAACGCCTCCGTAAGCTACAATAGATTTTTCTGCAACATCAATGCCTTCATTGACTCGATCTAAACCTTGGTAATAGATTGAAGCTACTGGACCGCTTGTGTTTCTGCAAACTTCTTTGGCTGCATCTACGCCTCCACTTTCTAGAGCATCTTCAACACTTTGAGCTAATTTTTTTGAATTTGTTGTTGAAGCATTAAGGAAAATGATTCTCTCAATAGCAATAGCAAGACCAAGAATTAAACATAAAAGTACAATTCCCATAAAGGTTGGACCACCTTCAATGAAACGTTTTTTAAGTTCTTGATGAAAACCGAGTTCTTCTTGTTCTGCGGCTTGCTCAGGCTCTGCTTCTTCTACTTGAGCAACTTCCTGGACGGCTGGTTCTTCCTCAACAACAGCTGTAGTGTCTTGTTCAGTTGTAGCATCTTCAGTTTCTTCTTGAATGAATGCTGGCAAGTTGTCAAAGCTTAAATTTGAAGCGTTTGCGTTAGTTACGTAAATCCCAAAAACCATTATGCAAATGGCCAAAGTTGAAAATAATCTTTTCATTGTTGTTTGTCTTAGAGTTAATATTTGATTTTATAAATTTTGGATAAATATAGAAAAAATATATATCCCACAAAAAAAAAATGAAAATGCTTCATATTTTACTTTTCGATAAGTTTATTTAAAGCAACTCATTTGCATTAAAGCATTTCTAATTAATATTAAAAAAATTTCCCAAGTTTTATGTTATTTTTGCAAGACTTTTTCTTTTAACTTTTAAAATTAGTATAGCATGCAACTGTACAATACTTTAAGTGCAAAAGAAAGGGAAGCCTTTATTGAACAAGCCGGTGAAGAACGGCTCACGCTTTCCTTTTATAAATATGCGCACATTGGCAATCCAGAATTATTTAGAAATCATTTATTTGTAGCTTGGGATGCTTTTGACGTTCTTGGCAGAATATATGTGGCTCACGAAGGCATTAATGCTCAGCTTTCTATTCCTGCTAAGCGTTTTACAGAATTTAAAACATTTATTGACAATATTTATTTTCTAAAAAATGTTAGACTTAATATTGCTATTGAACAAGACAATAAATCATTTTTAAAACTGAAGATAAAAGTCCGCCCAAAAATTGTTGCTGATGGGCTAAACGATAAAACCTTTGATGTGACCAATAAAGGCAAACACGTCAATGCAGAAGAGTTTAATCAAATGATTGAAGATCCTGATACGGTTTTAGTGGATATGCGTAACCACTACGAAAGCGAAATTGGACATTTTAAAAATGCTGTCACACCAGATGTTGATACCTTTAGAGATTCTTTAGATATAATTGAAAATGATCTTAAAAACCACAAAGAAGACAAGAAATTAGTGATGTACTGTACTGGCGGTATTCGCTGTGAAAAGGCTAGTGCATATTACAAACACAAGGGTTTTAAGCAAGTTTATCAACTTGAAGGCGGCATTATAGAATATGCTAGACAGGTAAAAACTAAAGGTCTAGACAATAAATTTTTGGGTAAAAATTTTGTGTTTGATCACAGAAGAAGTGAGCAAATTTCTAATCAAGTGATAGCGCGCTGCCATCAATGTGGCGAAGCTTGTGATGCTCACGTTAATTGTGCTAATGAAGCTTGTCATTTATTATTCATTCAATGTCAATCTTGTGCCGATAAAATGGATAACTGCTGCTCTACAGATTGTCAAAACATTATAAAGCTGCCTTATGAAGAACAAAAAAAATTGAGAGCAGGCAAGAAAAACAGTAATAAAATATTTAAAAAAGGGCGATCACCTGTCTTAAAGTTTAAGGCTTAACGTAAGGATTTAGAGAAAATCAGGACTTAAAAGTTTTATAAAACCAATTTTTGATGAAAAATATAAGCCTTTTATTGTTTCTTTTTCCACTAATGATGCTAGCTCAAAATATGGATAACTCTTCGCTGAACACCATTATTCAATCTAAAGCTGATGAGGTGCAAGGTCAAAATGGACAGTGGCAATTTAAAATTAACCAACGTGTTTTGATTTGTGTGACAGACACAAACCATAATCGTATGCGAATAATCACCCCAATTGTAGAAGTTGAAAAATTAAACCCAGAAGAAATTCTAAGTGCATTAGCTGCTAATTTTCATACCGCTTTAGATGTTAAATACGCCATTTCTGACGATATTATGTGGTCTGTGTTTATTCATCCTTTAAAAGAGCTAAGCGAAGCTCAGGCCAATGACGCAATTGAACAAGTTTATAGTGCTGCAGAAACTTTTGGACGTTCTTACAGTAGCACTAATCTTGTGTTTCCAAGTTCACAAGATTCTGAAGATAATCCTGATGAAGAGACTGTGCCTCTCAAGCAAGGTTGAGTTATAGATAAGGTTTTAAAATATTCTGATTGCGATTAACACTGAGATTAATTACATTGCTATTCTAATCCTAAGCTTATGAAACCTTATATATTCTTTATTGTTCTTTTATTTATAGCAAACGTTACGATTGCTCAAAATGAAGTTCTCAAACTAAAACTTGATGAGCATATTACTCAATGGCACCAAGCTGCTGCAGAAGCCGATTTAAAAGCTTATCAAAATCTAATGACCGAAGATGCTGTTTTTATTGGCACCGACGCCACTGAATATTGGCAAGGACAAGCATTTATTGATTTTGCTAAACCCTATTTTGACCGAGGTAAGGCTTGGACATTTCACAAATTAGAACGCCATATTTATATTGATAAATCAAAACAGACAGCTTGGTTTGACGAACTCCTCAATACGCAAATGGGCATTTGTCGCGGTTCAGGA
This sequence comes from Bacteroidales bacterium, assembly GCA_041694175.1. GTDB lineage: Bacteria > Bacteroidota > Bacteroidia > Flavobacteriales > Flavobacteriaceae > Psychroflexus. Next base: position 34,869 of record JASMTR010000105.1, on the reverse strand, counting down.
GTTTTGGTTAAAGTGAATCAACAGTGGAAAATAAAGCATTATGTTTTGTCTATCACTATTCCTAATGTCAATGTTGATGAGGTCAAAGCTTTGAAAGCAGATTTTGACAATAATTTGATTGAAAAATATTAAGCTTTTTGAGAAGTTCTAAACTGTCATAAATTATTTCCAAAATACAAGACCACTACACTGATGAGCAGACAAGGGAATAAACCTGGGCTAAACCCAACAGGAAAGCCGTGAAATGTCGTAAAGTATTATTACTGACTAAAATATTGTTCGAGCTCTTTTAAAGTAGCTTCATTGGTTTTGATGTCTTTTACCACTTTACCTTTTTCTAAAACCACGATGCGTTTACAAACGTCAGTAACGTGCATTAAGTCGTGACTTGAAATGAGTACTGTGGTTTGTTGTTGTTGGGTCAATTCGCTGAGTATTTTCTTTAACCGAATTTGTGTTGTTGGGTCGAGATTAGCAAAAGGTTCATCTAAAATAATCACTTCAGGATTACCAATTAAAGCCGATACAATACCAACTTTCTTTTGATTTCCTTTAGATAAATCTCTTAAATATTTCTTTTGATTCAGTATTTCATCATGAAAGAAATCTTCAAAACCAGCCAGCAATTCATCAACTTCAGATTTTTCTACACCTCTTAAATCGCCGATAAAATAGAAGTATTCCTCTGGCGTAAGATAGCCAATAAGAAAACTTTCGTCTATAAAGGCAGAGGTGTAGGGTTTCCAGTCTTCGCTTTGGCTCACGACAATATCGCCATTAGTAATTTCGCCAGTAGTAGGTTTGATTAAATCAAGTAGTAAACTAAACATTGTAGTTTTACCAGCACCATTATTGCCCACCAATCCAAAGTTTTGTCCTTTTGGAATATTCAATTCCTCAACATTTAAAACTTCTACGCCGTTGTAGGCCTTACTGATATTTGAAATATTAATCATAATGTTCTATTTTTTTTCATCAAAAGCTGCAATAGTTTTGTATTTCTGTTTTTGATAAAGCTTTTCGATAAGATTTAAAAATTGGTTTTGAAAAATTAATCCTAATAGGCCACTCAAAGCCAAAGTGATAATACCTGCATTAAAGCTAATAAAGTAATATGGTATAAAAAAAATAATAATGGGGCCTAAAATTTTGGGTAAACTGATTAAGAGTTGAGTAACATTAAAACCATTAGTGTTTTGAAAAGCTTTGGCTTTGGCATTTAATTCAACAGGCACGCGATTTAAGGCACCGCCATAAAGGGTGATAAAGGAATTTAGACCAATATTGAAAGACGCACCAGCCAAAATTAGTTTATAAATATCCCAACCAAAATAAAGATATGGTAAACTTAATATGGTAGATACCACAACGGCAAATATCATCAAAACCAATTTTGATTTCAAATATTCCCGATAAGGAACATTTTGGCTCATCATTAATTTGTAATATTCACTATCCCAAGATGGTACCAACTGTCCGAATGTCAACAAAAAACCACCTGTTATAAACATGGAGGCAAAAGCTAATAAAGCAGGAGAGTCTTTATAAACATCCATCGTAAAGAAAAACAAACCATAAAACAAGAAGAAAAAAGACGTCAATAAAACTTGTTTAGGTCTGGCATTTCTGAGAATGAGTTTGATATCATTTTTTAAGAAAGGAGCAATCTTACCAAATTTATCTACAAATTTCAAATTTAATGCTTTGACTTTTTCAGCTTTTTTAGAAATCGCTCCATCAATATAAAAGTGTTGTAAATAATATTGATAATTGGCATAAAAGGCTAAAATCATTAAAAGTACAGGTAAAAGAACCCAAATTGGTTGGCTATACATACCAAAGAAAAAGACCTGTGCATAAGTTGTAATGTCAAAAATTTCGTAGCGTTGAAGTCCAATAAATGCTAAAACAAGCCCAACAATTAAAATAAAATAAACATTGGTTTTATTAATGAGATAAACTGTAAAATTATTGAGAAATATTAAACTCAAAATACCCAAAAACCAAGCTATAACATACAAAGGGTGATAACCCTTAACGATTAAAGTGATACTGAATGGTATAAAAAACAATAGGGGTAAAATATTAAAAAACGATATTGCAGTTTTGCCCAATAAAAACTGGACCACTTTTTTGCGCTTTATTGGAACAATCAACAAAGGTTTGATGTTAATGACTGGCATTTGTTGTATAAAATACCGTAGTCCAAGATCAAATAAAATCCAATAAATTAAAAATTGATTTAAGGTTAAAAGCGGATCAACTTCTGGAAAAACCTTTTGAAGCAAAAAATAACCTCCAACTCCAGAGAGTATAGCAATACCACCGAAGTATAAAATCCCTAAAACCATTAAAATTTTAATCGCAATAGCTGCTTCAAAATAAGAAGATCTGCGAAATTGCTTCCATTGAAGAGATATAAATCGCTTAAACATATTAAAGATTTATTGGTTAGTATTAGACTTATAAAAATTGTTACAAGTTTAAACAAAAAATCCGATTCAAATTGAACCGGATTTTAAAAAAAAGTTTTAAAAATATAGCTAATCTACTAACACAATGACTTTATTGTCTTTGCATTCTACGACACCACCTTTGATATCAAAAGTTAATTTGTCGTTAGTTTCTTTAAAAAATGATTTGGCTTTATCTTTTATGTCAACTGTTTTATCTAATTTAATAGAGCCTTTATCTAAAGTAGAAACAATAGGAGCGTGATAATTTAAGATTTGAAACTCACCCATTTTACCAGGTAAAGTTACCATGTCAACTTCTTGACTCACTAAAATTTGTTCAGGTGTAACAATTTCTAAATGCATAGTTTTTCAGTTATCAGTTATGAGTTTTCAGTTATCTGATGAATGCAAACTGAAAACTGCATACTACAATTAGTCTTCTTCAGCTAACATTTTTTCGCCGGCTTCTATGGCGTCTTCTATGGTTCCTTTAAGGTTGAAAGCGGATTCTGGATACTTATCTAACTCACCATCCATAATCATATTAAAACCTTTAATGGTGTCTTTAATATCTACTAAAACACCTGGCATACCAGTAAACTGTTCAGCTACGTGGAAAGGCTGAGATAAGAAACGTTGTACACGTCTTGCTCGAGATACGGCAAGTTTATCTTCTTCAGATAATTCTTCCATACCTAAAATGGCAATAATATCTTGCAATTCTTTGTAACGTTGCAATAACTCTTTAACACGTTGAGCGCATTTGTAGTGTTCTTCACCTAATATTTCAGCCGTTAAAATTCTAGATGTAGAATCTAAAGGGTCTACAGCTGGATAGATACCAAGCTCAGCAATTTTTCGGGATAATACTGTTGTAGCATCTAAGTGAGAGAAAGTTGTGGCTGGTGCAGGGTCAGTTAAATCATCCGCTGGCACATAAACCGCTTGAACAGATGTAATTGAACCTTTTTTGGTAGAAGTAATACGTTCTTGCATCGCTCCCATTTCAGTAGCTAAGGTAGGTTGATAACCCACAGCCGATGGCATACGACCAAGTAATGCAGAAACTTCAGAACCCGCTTGAGTAAAACGGAAAATATTGTCAACAAAGAATAAGACATCTTTTCCTTGTCCATCACCAGCACCATCTCTAAAGTATTCAGCAATGGTCAATCCTGATAAAGCTACTCGAGCACGAGCGCCAGGTGGCTCATTCATTTGTCCAAACACAAAAGTCGCTTTAGAGTCTTTCATTGCCTCTTTATCAACTTTGGTCAAGTCCCAACCGCCATTTTCCATAGATTCATTAAAATCATCACCGTATTTAATAATGCCAGACTCAAGCATTTCTCTTAGCAAATCGTTACCTTCTCGAGTTCTTTCACCAACACCAGCAAACACAGATAAACCACCGTGTCCTTTGGCAATATTGTTAATTAACTCTTGAATCAAAACGGTTTTACCAACACCAGCACCACCAAACAATCCAATTTTACCACCTTTAGCATAAGGCTCAATTAAATCGATTACTTTAATTCCTGTAAACAAGACTTCAGTTGATACTGATAAATCTTCAAAATCTGGCGCATCTCGGTGAATTGGTAAGCCGTTTTTACCATCTTTAGGTAAGTTGTCCATTCCGTCAATAGCATCTCCTGTTACGTTGAACAATCTTCCGAAGATATCTTTACTGACTGGCATTTGAATTGGATTACCTGTGGCGATAACTTCTGTTCCTCTTGAAAGACCATCTGCAGTATCCATAGCGATAGATCTTACGATGTTATCACCAATATGAGATTGAGCTTCTAACACAAGTGTAGAACCGTCTTTACGTTTAATTTCTAAAGAATCGTAAATTTGTGGTAAATCTTTGCTGCTTTCGAAAGCCACATCAATCACAGGACCTATGATTTGTGCAATCTTACCTTTTGTTTGAGACATTAGCTATGATTTTAATGTATTTTTTTGGTTTGCAAATATAGGGGTTTTATATGAAAAAAATCCGAAAGTTTTTCAAATAAATTTTCGATACTATTTCGGGAAAAATTGATCTACTCAACGGTAACCGATTTAGCTAAATTTCGAGGTTGATCAACATTTTTTCCTAACATAACTGCGATGTGATAAGAAAGCAATTGTAACGGGATTGTTGTTAATAAAGGTGTGAAAGCTTCAAAGGTTTCTGGCACTTCTATAACGTGGTCAGCCATATTTTTCACAGTTTGATCACCTTCTGTAACAATAGCTATTATTTTTCCTTTTCTAGATTTAATTTCTTGTATGTTACTGACTACTTTTTCGTAGTGACCTTTACGTGTTGCAATGACAATTACCGGCATTTCTTCGTCAATTAAAGCGATTGGCCCATGTTTCATTTCGGCAGCAGGATAACCTTCTGCGTGGATATAAGAAATTTCTTTCAAGTTTAAAGCCCCCTCAAGAGCGACAGGGAAATTATAACCGCGTCCGAGATAAAGACAATTTTTAGCAAGCTTATAATTGTCAGCTACTTTTATGATGTGATCGTTTTGTTTGAGAGCTCTTTCTATTTTACTTGGTATAGATTCCATTTCATTTAAATATAAATGAAAATCAGAATTTGAAATGGTTCCTTTGGCTTTACCTAATTTTATGGCAATTAAACTTAAAACAGTAATTTGAGTTGTAAATGCTTTGGTTGATGCCACACCAATTTCTGGACCAGCATGCGTATAGGCGCCAGCATTCGTTTCTCTAGAAATGGATGACCCCACAACATTACAAACGCCAAAGACAAAAGCACCGTTTTCTTTAGCTAATTTAATGGCTGCCATAGTATCAGCCGTTTCTCCACTTTGTGAAATGGCTATTAAGATGTCATTTTTATTAATAACAGGATTGCGATATCTGAACTCCGAAGCGTATTCTACTTCTACAGGTATTCTCGCAATATCTTCAAAAATATATTCAGCAACCAGTCCTGCGTGCCAAGATGTTCCACAAGCCACAATAATTATTCTATTGGCATTAACAAATTTTTCTAAATGATCATCTATTCCTGCCATTTTAATAATGCCTTCATCAACTAACATTCTACCTCTAAAGGTGTCTTTTATAGCCGTAGGTTGCTCGTAAATTTCTTTGAGCATAAAATGATCATACCCACTTTTTTCAATTTGATCCAAACTCATTTGTAACTCAGTTATATATGGATCAACTAATTTGTCATCTTTTATTTTTCTAATTTTTGGTTCTCTACCAAGTCTTATCACACCCATTTCACCATCTTCAAGGTAAATGGCTGATTTTGTATATTCAATAAACGGCGAAGCATCAGAAGCAATAAAATATTCATTATCACCAACTCCAATAGCTAGTGGGCTACCTAATCTAGCGACAACAATTTCGTTTGGTTTTTGTTTGTCAAATACGGCTATAGCGTATGCCCCAACTGTTTGGTTTAAAGCAATTTGAACAGCTTTACCTAATTTAACTTTTTCTTTAGTCATTACTTCTTCGATGAGGTTGACTAAGACTTCAGTGTCAGTTTCAGATTTAAAAGTATAACCTCTATTTTCCAATACTTTTTTAATAGAATCGTAATTTTCTATAATCCCATTGTGAATAATAGCTAGTCGACCAGAGTTAGAACAATGAGGATGAGAATTGACATCATTTGGTTCACCGTGAGTAGCCCATCTGGTATGACCAATGCCCACTTTACCTTTATTGACTCGATCTTTTTTACACTTTAGATTGAGTTCTGAAACCTTGCCTTTAGTTTTACAAATATTTAGATTTTGACCGTCATAAAGTGCTATTCCAGCAGAATCATAACCTCTGTATTCAAGTCGCTGAAGACCTTTTAGTACTATGTCATAGGCGTCTTGATGTCCTATATATCCTACAATTCCACACATAATTATTTATTTGGTTAGTTAGGTTCTGTAAAAAATATCTGTAATTTAAGTCTTTTTTCTTCATCAGGAGATAAATTCCCATGAAATACAGTTCCTCTAGGTGTTGATATGGAGCTTTCTATAAAAGTTTCTACTTGATTAAGCTGGCTATCGCGAACATCTAATATTCTTGCTTGATTTACGTTTTGAGTGACTACAATTCCAATTCTAGAGTTGATAGAATCGTTATTAATTATATTATTAATATGACTCGTGATTCTGATTTTGTAAAAACTATTGCCATTTTCATCTTCTCGAAGTGGTCCTAAATGATTTAGTCGTGAGGTCAATGGATTATTTGTGGCACCGGGATCTAAATTGTAATCGATTAGTACCCTATTTCTATCTAAATCAAATGCAAATATTCTATTAGGTTTATTTTGAATTTGGTCTGCCAAATTTTCATCAACATAAAAGATTAAGTTTGCTTCGTTAACCAACCAGTTATTTTGCCTTAATTGATCAATTTCGTCAGCCACACCATTACCATCACTATCAGGACCATTAAATGGATCTACTATAGCAACAATACCTTCACCACCTTTAATAAACAAATTCTCTTCACCACTGGTAGTGTCTTGATTAGATAAATCTAATGTGTTTGTATTGTTGTAGAAGTTAATAGTATTACCTGCAAACCTTAAATCAAATTTATTAAATGTCTCAACTAATTCTTCATCATTTTCTACTTCTAAACTAGGTGGTGGCCTTAGCGATTTGTAATAAAGCCTAATATTTGCATCTTGTGCACTGAGGTTTAAATTTATCATGGAGCCTCCATTGGAAAGCTGACCTGTTTTAATATAAAGACCTCTTAAGAAATTTTTAAAACTACTTTGGCTCACAAGATTTGTAGAGTTTTGATTGTCAAGAATTTTTTCTTGAAAAAAATCGTTTGGTAATTTTAATCTTATTCTTGGCGAAACTCTTAAGGTATCTATAGTTGTAGAGTCAATTTGGTCAAATAGTATTTGAGTTTCTGTAAGCTCAGAAGGCATGATGTCTTCAGAAACAAATAACGGTGTATTTTCTATATTATTTTCAAAATCAGCAAGTTGATTAGAATAATAAAGTTGAGCATTTTCAAAATCGCCATCTTCACCAGGATCAACATCTGATAAAAATTGGTTAGATTCAAATATTGAAATTTTAAAGCCGCCATCTCCAAAAATTGAATCTAAACGATATATGTCTTTGTTATTTTCTTCATTTCTATCAATGACTTGTGAAAATAAAGGAAGTGTTAAAATGACACTATCTAAAACAGGGTCTTCTCCAAAGTTGGGATTTGTATTTTGTAATTCAAGCTGAGAAAGTATACTCACATCAGAGTTACCAAATACAGGGTCATTGAATTGTCCTAAAAGATAATTATTTAATGTATTAGATTGAACAGATAAAATATTATCATTATAAGCAGCTAAATTTTGGACTTCATAAGGTTCAGGTAAGGTTAGGCTATTAATAAATCCTGACCCTAATGGTGTAAAGTCTTCTTCACATGCATTTGATAAAATTAAGATAGCAAAAAGGAATATAAAAGTTTTAATTTTCGACTTCAAGTTAATCAATCTCTTCATTTAGTATATCTTTTAAGTAAAAATCTTGGTACGCCTGAGTGAATTCTTCTAAAGAATGGTATTTTAATTTAGGTTTTTTAAATTTCTTAATATAATTATCTAACTCATCAGGTATTTTTTCGCTGCCAATTATAACACCATCAGAATACATAATCGATAATTTTATCAAATTATTATAGTTTGGGGTTTTAATTTGCTCGACTTTATCATCGTCAATTCCATCGAACATCACTTTTTTGAACATATTATCATCAAGCTTGCCTTCGAAGTTATTTTTATAAATAGATGTTACGATTTTTGATCCTTTGAATAAAGGCTCGTTGCCGTAATAGTTTTTTAAATAAAGAGGTAGAAGTGATGCCATCCAACCATTAACATGGATAATGTCTGGTGCCCAATTCAGTTTTTTTACAGTTTCTATTACTCCTTTTGCGAAAAATATACACCTTTCATCATTATCTTCAAAAAGTTCACCATCTTCATCGGTATACATGGCTTTTCTTTTAAAGTAATCTTCGTTATCTATAAAATAGACTTGCATCCTTTCTTTTGGAATAGATGCCACCTTAATGATTAAAGGCATGTCTAAATCATTTACAACAAGATTTAAACCAGACAATCGAATAACTTCATGGAGTTGGTGTCTTCTTTCGTTAATGTTACCAAAACGAGGCATAAAAATACGGGTTTGCCCGCCTGTGGAATTAATCATTTTTGGTGCTTCAAACGATAATGTTGAAATATCGTTTTCTGGAAGATATGGAACAACTTCAGATGAAACAAAGAGAACGCGCTTATCCTTCATAAAAATACGTTTAGAGCCAGGTAATATTTAAAAGTGTGCAAATTTACAAAAATTTATGCGGATTGAGGTTAAAATGTTAGTTTTGCATAAATTTTAAAAAAGCTTACGTGCTATTTAAAGCTATCGATACCTTAAGAAATTTTATTGACAAGGAACCATCTTATTCAAAAGGCCTGGTACCCACAATGGGTGCATTGCACAATGGTCATTTGTCGCTCATAAAAAAAGCTCAACAAGATTGTGAAATTGTTGTTGTATCGATATTTGTGAACCCTACACAATTCAATGATCCCAATGATTTATCCAACTATCCCAGAACATTGAATACAGATGTAAAAAAAATAGAAGCACTTAGCAAAAATATTTTAATATATTCGCCTACAGTTGAAGAGATTTACCCTGAGGAACCAAAGTCAGAATCTTTTAATTTTGAAAGCTTGTCTAAATATATGGAAGGTCAATACAGAAGTGGACACTTCAATGGTGTTGGCACTGTATTAAATCGACTTTTTGATTTGGTTGAGCCTCATAAGGCTTATTTTGGTGAAAAAGATTATCAGCAACTAGCTATTGTAAAAAAATTAGTTAATTTAACAGGACAAAATGTTGAAATCATTGGCTGTAAAACATTCAGAGAGCCAAATGGATTAGCTAAAAGTTCTAGAAATAAATTGCTATCAGAACACGAAAAAGATGATGCAAAAATTATTTACGAGTGCTTAAAATTCGCAAAACAAAATTTCAATTATCACAACATAGAACAGCTTAAAAAAAAGGTTAAATCTGTTTTTAAGTCTACAAATAATCTTAAATTAGAATACTTTGAAATAGCTGATGAAGATGACTTAATACCGACATCGACAGCAAGAAAAGACAAGAAATATAGAGCCTTTATAGCAGCTTACTGCAATAAAGTAAGATTAATAGATAATATAGCTTTGAATTAAATAAAAATGCAAATAACAGTAGTAAAGTCTAAGATACATCGCGTAAAAGTTACAGGAGCTGACCTGAATTATATTGGAAGTATTACCATTGATAGTGACTTGATGGATGCCGCTAATATTTTTGACGGTGAAAAAATTCAAGTCGTTAACAATTCAAATGGTGAACGTCTAGAAACTTACGCTATCCCTGGCCCTAGAGGAAGTGGAGAAATAACCCTTAACGGTGCAGCTGCAAGAAAAGTTTCGCCAGGAGATATATTAATTTTGATGGCTTATGCTATTATGACTCCTGATGAAGCTAAACAATTTAGTCCTGCAATTCTTTTTCCAAATGACGATAACTTACTAAAATAATCCATGCCCAAATCAAAATTTAAAAAGTGGATTAAAATTCTTTTACCTTTACTTTTGGGTATTTTTTTTGTCTGGTATTCATTCAAAGACACTACACAAGAAGAGCGCACAGCAATATGGGAAAACACTAAAAACGCAGACTTGTTATGGGTTATTTTGTCTATGTTTCTCGGATTGTTGTCTCATGTCATCAGGGCAAACCGATGGAAGTTATTACTTTTACCTTTAAATGATAAACCAAAATTTTCGAATTGTTTTTATACAGTAATGTTTGGATATTTAGCCAACCTTGGAATACCGAGATCAGGTGAAGTTTTAAGAGGAGCAAGTTATGCAAGTTATTCCAACTTAAGTTTCGAACAAAGTTTTGGCACAATAATTACTGAGCGGGTAATCGATTTTATGGTGTTATTAATTATTATTGGTTTTACACTCATCTTTCAAGCTAAGGAACTTTTATTTTATCTTGATTTAAATCAAATTAATCCTTTAAAGTCATTTTTTTACCTACTTGGTTTGGGATTATTAGTACTGATAATTTTAAGATTACTTAAATTTTCTAAAAACACATTAATAATTAAAATCAAAGATTTTTTAATAGGAATAATGCAAGGGGTTAAAAGTGTTTTAAAACTCCGTCAAAAATGGTCTTTTATACTTCAAACATTGGCTATATGGTCGCTTTACTTATTGATGTTTTGGATAATTAAATACGCAGTAGTTGGTGCTGAAAATTTAACTTTTGGTGCTGCTTTAGTTGGCTTTATTGCTGGCACATTTGCAATGACAGTCACGAGTGGCGGAATTGGATTATATCCCTTTGCAATTGCTTCTGTATACAAAATGTTTGATGTTCCTTTAGATGTTGGTCAGGCATTTGGATGGGTGTTATGGATAGCCCAAACCGTCTTAGTTGTGGTTCTTGGAGTGACATCTGCAATAGTGTTGCCTATTGTAAATAAAAGTCATAAATTTGTGAATTGAAAAACCAGTTTTTATGAAAAAACTATGGCTGTGCGTCATTGTGATTTTCATACCCCAGTTTTACAGTTTTGCACAAAAGGAATACATAGAGGTTGAATCTAAAATTTTAGAAGAAACCCGAGAGTTAAAAATTCAGCTTCCTCGAAATTACAATCCGGAAGATGGAAAAACATACCCATTAGTATTTGTATTTGATGGAGATTATCTATTTGAACCTGTCGCTGGAACAGTTGATTATTTAAGTTACTGGGAAGAAATACCAGACTCTTTTGTGGTTGGAATAAACCAAATTGGACATAGGATAGAAGACGGAAATTACGATCGAATAAACTTTACTCCAATTGAAAAAGGTGAAAAATTCTTTGATTTTATAGGTTTAGAAATCTTACCCTATTTAAATAAAAACTATAATATTGGTTCCTTTTCTGTGGTTGTAGGTCAAGATTATATGGCTAATTTCATGAATTTATACCTTTTTAGTAAAAATATACCTTTCGATGGTTTTATTAACTTGAGCCCTGACTTTCCAAATGGACTCATGCCATATATAGTTAAAAAAATGAATGATTTAGATCAAAAACTTTGGTATAGTATTAGCTCAGGTTCAAACGACTTAAAGTTTTTAAAACAAAAATCTAAAACATTGTACACCAATTTATCTTCTGTTAGTGATGAAAAATTAAAACTTAGTTATCGAGAGTTTGAAAATACAAACCATTATACACTTGTCAGTTACGCTTTACCTTATAGTCTATTAGAAATTTTCAAGCCTTACACAGCTATAGATGATGAGGAATATAAAACAAGTTTGTCTGATTCATCTGACCCCGTAAAATATTTAGAAGATAAATACCAAACTATTTACAACCTTTATGGTATCGAAAAATCCATAAGGATTTCAGATATAATGAAAGTATTTGAGTTTATTAAAGAAAAGGAATCTTGGGACCACCTTAAAGATTTAGGTGATATTGCAAAACAAAATCATCCAAAAACTTTATTGTCTGATTATTTCGAAGGTATGTATTATCAGAAAATTGGCAAACCTAAAAAAGCTATTAAAGCTTATGAAGCTGGGTATACTTATGATGAAGTTGCTGGAATTAAAAAAGAGATGCTTCTCGACGAGATAGATTTACTTAAAAAAACTTTTGGTTACTAAAATATATGGCTAAACCTAAAACTGTCTACTTCTGTCAAAACTGTGGCGCTCAACACCCAAAATGGCAAGGACAGTGTCATTCTTGCAAAGAATGGAACACCTTAGTAGAAGAGGTTATCAGTAAATCTCAGGATAAAACTTGGCAAGATTCAAACTCTCAAAACAATACATCAAAACTACCTAAAGCGTCCAAACTTAGCAATATTAGTTTTGAAACAGAAGATAGAATCATTACCAAAGACAATGAATTAAACAGAGTGCTTGGCGGTGGAATAGTAAAAGGGTCTTTAATTTTACTTGGCGGTGAACCTGGTATTGGTAAAAGCACATTATTACTTCAGTTGTGCCTCAACTTATCCGCAAAAAGCCTTTATGTTTCTGGAGAAGAAAGCAGCAAGCAAATCAAAATGCGTGCAGACCGTATTCAAAAAACAAATGACAATTGTTTTATACTGGCAGATACATCCACACAACGCATCTTTAATCAAATTAAAAAAATTGAACCCGAGCTTGTTATCATTGATTCTATTCAAACTTTACATACCGAAATGATTGAAAGTTCACCAGGTAGTATTTCTCAAATTAGAGCTTGCACAGCTGAATTGATTAAATATGCAAAAGAAACAAATACTCCTGTTTTGCTGATAGGTCACATCAACAAAGAAGGTCATCTTGCTGGTCCAAAAATTCTTGAGCATATGGTGGATACGGTGTTGCAGTTTGAAGGCGATCAAAATTTTATTTACCGGATTATTAGAGTTCAAAAAAATAGATTTGGAGCCACCCATGAACTTGGCATATATGAAATGCAAAGTGATGGATTAAAGCAAATTTTAAATCCATCTAAAATTTTAATTTCTAACCAAGAACACGATTTAAGCGGCACTTCTATTGCTGCAACATTAGAAGGTATGCGCCCACTAATGGTAGAAATTCAAGCTTTAGTTAGTTCAGCTGTTTACGGCACACCACAGCGTTCATCTACGGGATACAACGCCAAACGACTGAATATGATTTTGGCCGTTTTAGAAAAACGTGCTGGCTTTAAATTAGGTGCTAAAGATGTGTTTTTGAATATCACTGGCGGTATCAACATTGATGACCCCGCGATAGACTTAGCAGTTGTTGCGGCAATCTTATCTTCAAGTCACGATATGGTACTCAACTACCGTTACTGTTTTGCAGCCGAAATTGGATTAGCAGGCGAAGTTAGACCTGTTCCAAGACTCGAACAACGTATTGCTGAAGCTGATAAATTAGGGTTTGAAAAAATGTTTATCGCTCAAAACACCAAAGTATCTAAAAGTAATTATCAGCTTGAAATCATCAAGCTCAAAAGTGTTATTGATTTAATTAAGTACCTTTTTTAAACAAAAAAACCGACTAAAAGTAGCCGGTTTTAAATTATCTTATTTGAAGTATAAAATTAAGGTAGTGTTGGCAAAATCACATTATCTAAAACATGAATTACACCATTTGATCCTGTTACATCTGTAGCTACTATATTTACTACTCTAGCATTTTGATCTGTAATGGTAACACCATCAGGCGTATTAATTGTAATAGTTTCTCCCTGAATTGTAGATGGTGAAATACCATCTGAAATATCAGCAGCTCTTACAGCTCCATCAGGTAAAACGTGATATGTCAAAACATCAGCTAAAATAGGCAAGTCTAAAACATCTTGGATGCTTGCAAATCCATCATTTGGATCTTCATCTAAAAAGTTTTGAAATGCTGTGTTGTTTGGAGCAAATACAGTAAATGGTGCTGGACTCGTTCCTGCGTCTGTAGATAATGTTGCAATTAAACTTTCTTGAGTTAAAGCTGTAGCTAAATTAGAAAACATAGGGTTGGCAGCAGCTAAATCAACAACATTTGGAATTGTGATTACGGCATCTACAACATGGACAGTTCCATTACTACTTTCTAAATTAGCAGTTGTAACGCTTGCATTTCCATTAAGAGTAACACCATCATCTACATTGACATATAAATCAATAAAGTTACCATTGCCAGAATAGGTTTCTGTTGCATTAGTTTTAACGTAGCCGTTAGCTAAATCAGTTGACAAAACATTTCCTGTGACCACATGATTAAGCAAAATATTAGTGAGTTGTTCTTCAGTTAAGCTTGATGTATCTACACCTGAAAAAGCTGCATCTGTTGGCGCAAATACAGTAAATGTGCCATTCATTAATACTTGATCTAAACCAGTTGACACTAAAGCGGATTCTAATGTCTCATGGTTTGGACTATTAGCGATAATATCAAAAGTTGATGCTGGTGGTAATTCTGGTAACAATACGCCATCAATAACGTGTACAACACCATTTTCTATTTCAACATTAGCCGTAACTACATTACGAACATTACCAGCCCAATCCGTAACAGTAACATCACTTCCATTACGTGTTATAGTGATTTCTTGACCTGATAAAGTAGCAAAGTCTGCTTCTCCTTCTGGCAAATCTGTTGAAAAGGCAACTGCTGGTACCACGTGAAAACCTAAAATTGTTTCTAAATTTTCTTCTCCGCCAATGGCAGTGACTAATTCGTCTAAGTTTGCAGCACCAAAAGCAGTCAATGCATCTCCAAAAGCATCGTTAGTAGGAGCAAATACAGTAATAGCATTGGCGTTAAGTAAAGTTTGGTCTAAACCATCAACTGCACCTACTGCATCTAATAGTGTTGTTAAGCCAGCGGCTTGTGCGGCTTCAACTAAATTTGGAGCTTGCTCTACAATGGGTGTTGCATCATCGTCGTCTGAACAAGATACGGCGGTGATAAGCAATACCGCTAAAAACATAATTTTTGATAGTGATTTCATAAGTAAATATTTTTTGGTTTACATCTATTAGACAATACAACTCTAAAAAATACTACCACAGAAATTTTGTTTAATATATATTTAACTTTATTAAACAATATTGTTAAAAAATTAAGATTTATTGACAATCTTGGAGAGACAGATTAAAAGCTGATATAAATTCAGCATTCGAGTCAATTCTAATAGAGTTTGAAGTAGAATTTGATAGGAAAATAGGATAGTCTATTTCAAAAACATCATTATCGTGAAGATTCTCTAAGTGAATAAAAACATCTTTATCACTGTTGAATTGAAAAGTATCAAAACTTCTCGTCAAATCGTTAAACTCTTTAAATGTTATGGGGTATTGAAAATCTAAACACGGGTTGGCTTGAATATTGAAATTCTGATCACAAGTGTTTTTAATTAAGTTAAAACCTGTGTTAGAATTAATTTGATGTTCTTCAAAATTGAAGAAAATACTATTTACAGGATAAACTATTTCTATATTATCTTCACTATTTAATTCTGTTATATCTTGAACAGTATTTATTGTTCTTAATTCAGAATTAACTTCAACTTGATAGGGAAAACTTAGACTGAAACAAGAGTTATTATCAATAATGTCGTCAAATGAAGCATCGTGAGCAGCAACAGATTTTAAAAGTGATGTGAGTTCAGATGTCCTGTGGGTTGTATTTTCAGATAAATCAGTTAGAGACTCATCTTCACTATAACAGCTCACTAAAAACAATACTAATATGTAGAATAAATATTTTCTCATTTTGTCCATTCATAAATAAAGACAATTCAAAGATAAAAATTCCTACCCAATTAACTATTTTTATACTTTTGATGAAATGGCAAAAGATAAATCTTTACATAAAAATTGTTGTGAGAAAACATTATTCTCTAAGCTTCACGAAAAATATGCTAAAGATTTACACGACTTTATTTATTATAAATTTGGGGAACAGTTTAACCCCAAAGACAAAGTTCAACAAGCCTTTTTAAAACTGTGGGAAAATTGTAAGAAAATCTCACCAGACAAAGCTAAAAGTTATCTCTATTCGGTTGCTAATAATACTACCCTAAATGTGATTAAGCACGAAAAAGTAGTTTTAAAATACGAGTTAAAGGCCAAGTCAAATGACTCAGACCATCAAGACCCTCAATTTCTTTTAGAAGAAAAAGAATATATGGACAAGTATCAAAAAGCTTTATCTAAATTAACTGAAGAAAAAAGAGTTGCTTTTTTACTCAACAGAGTTGAGGGTAAGAAACATAAAGAAATTGCTAAGATATTGGGGATTTCCAGAAAAGCAGTTGAAAAAAGAATTTACACAGCATTAGAACAATTGCGAAAAGATATTCACGAAATTTAACACTTCCATGGTAGGAAAATATAGCTTTAAATTGTCATACTAATGATGAAACCTAAGAAAGAACATTTAATAAAAAAGTGGCTCAACAATGAGTTAACTCCCGAAGAGTTGGAAGCGTTTAAGCAATTAGACGAGTATCCTGCTTACGCTAAACTTTCAGAAAAAGCTAAGCATTTCAAGGCAGCAAATTACGATGAAAAAGCAGCTTTTGAACAATTAGAGTTTGCTATTCATTCTACAAATAAATCCTCAAGACTATCATCATTCAAGTATGTGGCAGCCGTTGCAGCTATAGCCATTATAGCTTTTACGTTGTTTAAATCATTGACAAATACTCCAAGTTCACAATCTTTTGAAACCGCTACGGCTAAAACAGAAATTGTTGAACTGCCCGATGATTCAAAAGTAAGTCTTAACGCTAATTCAGTGTTATCATTCAAAACAATAGATTGGAAAACCCAACGTCAACTTCAACTCAATGGAGAAGCTTTGTTTGAAGTTGATAAAGGTCAAACTTTTATCGTCAATACGTCTTACGGTACAGTAGAAGTTTTGGGCACTGTTTTTAATGTCAAATCTCGTGATTACGGCTTTGAAGTGACCTGTTATGAAGGTTCAGTAAAAGTTTCTATTAAGGAGAAAAGTTATATCTTAAAACCTAAAGATAATTTAGCTTTAACTCAAGACAATATTGCTTTAACTCAAAACAATTCTGCTCTACCCGATTGGAAATCAGATAAAACCCTAATCAATAGTCAACCTTTAAATATTGTTTTAAAGGAATTCAAAAACTATTACGATGTCAAATTTGAGACTTCAAATATTGATATCAATAAAGTTTACACCGGAAGTTTTTCTCACAAAGACTTAAAAATTGCACTAAATTCTATTACTTTGCCGCTGGGTTTAACCTATACTATTGACGGTAACACTATCATTTTGTCAAATAAGTGAGATTTTTAAAATTCTTTTTCTTTGTTCTTATTATTATTGGAATGGGCAAAAATACTTCTGCTCAATCTAACTCTACTTATATTGATTTGGTTATCTATCTAAAAAAAATTGAAAATCAGTACGCTGTGATGTTTTCTTACGCGGATGATGAAATTAAAAACATAAGAATAAAGTTTTCAAACGAAGCAAAAACGCTAAAAGAACAATTGCTTGATTTAGAAAAACAAACGCCGTTTCAGTATTTGTTACAAAATGATAATAGTATATTGCTAGTTCCAAAGTCAAACAAAAGAGTGATTTGTGTGTCCATTTTCAATGAAGTTACAAATGAAGTTGTGCCCAATTCGCAATTAAAATATAACTCGTACTTTTTTAAATCAAATGCTAAAGGTCAATTTGAAATTCCAGTAAATTCAAAAATTGTTAGTTTTAAAATATTTTCTGAAGACTTTATTTCTCAAGAATATACTCTTGATACTTCAAGAACACAAAATTGTTACAAACTGTATATCAGTCCATTCTATCAAGAATTAAATGAGGTTATGCTGACTAATTTATTAACTCGAGGTATTCAAAAAATAGCCTCAGGTGGTTTAGAAATTAATTATAAAGAATTTGGTTTGTTGCCAGGTTTGGTTGAGCCAGACGTGCTACAAAGTTTGCAAGCTTTGCCAGGAATTATCAGTCGAAATGAAAGTGTTTCTTATTTAAATGTTAGAGGTGGCACGCACGACCAAAATTTATTTCTCTGGGATGGCATTAAAATGTATAACACCTCACATTTCTTCGGAATGATTTCAGCATTTAATCCTTATATGACTGAAAAAGTAAGCCTAATAAAAAATGGGACATCTGCCCGCTATGGCGATGGTGTCTCAAGCTTAATAGATATGAAGACATCTAACGCAATTGCAGATAGCTTAAAAGCTGAAGTTGGCTCAAACTTGATTAATATTGACGCCATCGTAGAAGTGCCGTTAAGCAAATCGTCTTCTGTTCAAGTGTCGTCAAGACAATCTATTAATTCACTTTGGGAAAGCCCAACCTATGATCAATATTTCGATAAGGTTTTTCAAAATACGCAGGTCACCAATTTTGAATTACCGAGTGTTCAACAAGATGATGATTTCAACTTTTTTGATGCAACACTTAATTATAAACATCAACTCACTGATAATGATTTTTTAAAAGTTAATCTATTTTATGCCGAAGATGATTTTTCTTTAAACCGATTTGAAACTGAAAACACCCAAGTCAATATCCGACGTAGTAATTTAGAACAAACTAATTTTGCTGCTGGCATTTTTTACGAAAGAAACTGGTCTAAAACAACAACCTCTCAATTTCAATTTTATATCTCAAGATATAAATTAAACGCTGACAATACCAATTTACTTAATCAGCAAGGTTTAGAGCAAATTAATGAAGTTAGAGAATCAGGGTTTAAAATTAATGCTGAAACGCAATTAACTTCAAACTTTAAAATTGAAAACGGTTATCAATTAAATGAAACCAGTATTTTAAACTCACAAGAAATTAATGATCCTGGTTTTTTTAGAGAAACTGAAAATTCAATCTTGACTAACAGTTTGTACTCTCAACTCAATTACCGTTCAGATAACAGTTTGCTTAATCTTAGTTTGGGCGGAAGATTTAATCACTTTACAAAATTTGATGAACTCCGTATTGAACCGAGATTTAATTTAAGTTATGAATTTTTAAATGATTTATACTTAGAAATTTTAGGCGAACAAAAAAGTCAGGTGACTTCACAGAGTATTGATTTGCAAACAGATTTTCTCGGGGTTGAAAACAGACGTTGGGTATTATCTGACCCTGATAGCAGACCTATTATAGAAAGTCAGCAAATTTCTGCAGGGTTTAATTTTATAAAACCTCATTGGTTTATTAACTTAGATTTTTATTATAAAGAAGTTGATGGCATCACGACTCAAGGACAAGGGTTTCAAAATCAATTTGAATTTGCTGAAACGCACGGCAGTTATGAAGTTAAAGGCTTTGATGTTTTAGTGAATAAAAACTTTGACCCGTTTTCTGGTTGGGTCAGTTATTCTTGGTCTGAAAATGATTATGATTTTGAAGCCTTATCACCTTCTTCATTTCCTAATAACTTAGATATCAAACACGTGATATCAACCGGTTTAAGTTATGAAAAAAATGGATTAAAATTATCAACTGGTTTTAATTGGCATTCGGGTGTAACCAATACATTGCTGTCTGAAAATCAAAGTGAATTACCCCAACAAATACAATTTGAATCGCCCAATGCTGAACGACTTGATGATTATTTCCGATTAGACTTCTCTTCGACATATACTTTTAAGTTATATAAAAATATTCAAGCTCTAGCAGGAGTTTCTTTATTAAACTTAATGGATAATAATAATGTTTACAATCAATTTTATGCGATTGATATTGATGAAAATATACACGTTTTAAGACAAAACGGTTTAGGTTTTACACCTAATTTGGTGTTTAGACTTCGATTTTAAAAACACTATATTTAAAAATTTATCTCGCAAACCTGCCTGTCGGCAGACAGAGCCGCGAAGGCGCAAAGACTTTTTACTCTTCCAAGAGCTTATTGATTTGGTCGAGTTGTGGCTCTAAAACAACTTCTATTCTTCGGTTTTTGGCTTTTCCCGCTTGAGTCTCGTTACTTGCAACTGGCGCATATTTACCACGACCAGCAGCGGTTAAGTTTTGTGGGTTGACACTGGCGTTATTAAGCAAAAGTTTTAAAACTTCTGTGGCACGTTTGGTCGATAAATCCCAGTTGTCTTTAAGCGGTCCATTACCGCCATAAGGTACATTATCAGTATGACCTTCAATTAATACTGAAATATCTGAATTTTGAGCTAAAACATTAGCCAATTCCTTGATCGCTTTTTGGCCTTCAGTTCCAACGTTCCAGCTTCCAGAGGCAAAAAGTAGCTTATTCTCCATAGAAACGTAAACTTTGCCATCGCGTTGCTCGACACTCAAACCACGTCCTTCAAAATCAACTAAAGCTTCACTGAGTTTGTTTTTAAGATTGTTTAGTTTAGCATCTTTAGAAGCAATCAAGTTTTCTAACTGCTCAATTCTGTAGGAGCGTTTGTCTAAATCTTTTTGGAGTTGCCCTAGTCGTTTTTGTTCTTCAGCAAGGGCTTTTTCTTTGGCTTCAAGTTGTTTGAGAAGGTCTCGGTTTCTCTTAGCGTTGGCTTGAAGCAGTTCACTGCTGTTTTGTTCTAAAGCTTCGTAAGACGTTTCAAGATTTTTGAGCTTAGAAGTTTGCTCCGCATAATCTTCTGAAATTGCTTCATAATCTTGTTGAAGTGCTTCTAATCTATTCTGACTTTTTTCAAAATCTGAAGTTAATTCGCTTTTGCTTTTCTGGCAAGCTTTTAACTTTTGGGTTAACAAATCGTTTTGTGACTGTAAATTGTCGTAACGGGTCTGGAGATTGACAAAATCTTTTTTTGGGACACAAGACCCAAGTAAACCTACAGTAATAAGTAAAAGCAAATATTTAGTTTTCATGATTTTCTAATTAAAATTCCAATTTTAATAAAACGGGACAGTGGTCACTGTGTTTAGCTTCTGGTAATATAACGGCTCTTTCAATGTTTTGTTTTAAGGGCTCCGAAACCAAATGGTAATCTAATCGCCAACCTTTATTGTTGGCTCTGGCATTGGCGCGATAACTCCACCAAGAATACTGCTCGACTTCTGGATTTTTAAATCTAAACGAATCGATAAATCCATTGTTTAAAAATTGACTCAACCAATCGCGTTCTTCAGGTAAAAATCCTGATACCGTTTTAAGTCTTACTGGGTCGTGAATATCAATAGGCTCGTGACAAATATTGTAGTCACCACAAATGGCTAAGTTGGGTTTTTCATTTTTAAGTTTGTCTATGTAGTTGTAAAAATCAGCCATAAAATCAAATTTCAGATTGAGTCTGGCGTCGTTGGTTCCTGAAGGCAGATATAAACTCATCAAAGAAAAGTTGTCAAAATCAACTCTTAATATTCGTCCTTCATTGTCCATATAGTCAATACCACAGCCAATTTCAACGTGTTGAGGTTTTACTTTTGAAATAATACCAACGCCGCTATAGCCTTTTTTTTGTGCAGAAAACCAAAAGCAGTAGTTGTAGCCTAATTGTTTAAAAGCTTCAACCTCGATTTGCTCTTTTTGAGCTTTGATTTCTTGAAAGCAAACCACATCAGCATCAGTCGTTTTTAGCCAATTCGTTAAGCCTTTCCGCATTGCTGCGCGAATACCGTTGACGTTGTATGATAAAATTGTCATTTAATTTGGGTTTAAGAATTTTCAGACTTTACTTATAACTCACTTAAACCTCACAGGTTTCAGCCTGTCCACCTTTGGTGGAAAACCTGTGAGGTCTTGAATTAATAAAATCAACTTTTTTCTGGAATATTTTTAAGAATATCTTTTAAAAATGCCCAAAACTTTTGTGTTGATGAAATGCTGGCACGTTCATCTGGCGAATGTGCGCCTTTAATAGTTGGGCCAAAAGAAACCATATCCATTTCAGGATAATGACTACCTAAAATTCCACACTCTAAACCAGCGTGACAAGCTGCAACATTTGCTTTTTCACCAAAATTACTTTGATATAATGTATCTAAAACTTTTAAAATATTAGAATTTGGATTAGGCGTCCAACCAGGATAGTCACCTGAAAACTTCACACGACAACCTGCCAAATCAAATGCACTTTCTATGCTATGGGCTAAATCCCATTTACCAGAATCGACAGAAGAACGAGTGAGACAAGAAATTTCAATTTTTCCTTTTTCAATATTAACTTTAGCGATATTATTTGAGGTTTCAACTAAACCTTCGATATCAGGGCTCATTCTAAAAACACCATTATGAGCCGTTTGCAGTGATTTAATAATCAAGTCTTGCACATCACTACTCAAAACGGACTTCGGTTGATCACAATTTTCAAGTTGAATTGACATTTGCGGCTCAAGCGATTGATATTCTGATTGGATCTCTTTTACTAAGTTTTGAAATGAAGTCTTGAATGCCTCAACATCGTTGTTTAAAATTACAAATTGGCACTTGCTTTCACGAGGAATAGCATTACGTAAACCACCGCCAATAAAAGAGGATAAACGCATATTATAATTTTTATGTGCATCAAATAACAAACGTGTTAAAATCTTATTGGCATTAGCTAAACCTTTGATGATATCCATACCAGAATGTCCACCTTGCAAACCTTTTACAACCACTTGAAAAGCAGTTGTCTTTTCGGGAATGGACTCTTCAATATAAAATCGTGTAGCTGTAATGTCCACACCACCTGCACAACCAATACCGATTTCGTCGTCTTCTTCAGTATCGAGGTTGAGTAAAATTTCGCCGTTTAATATATCAGGATCAAGATTTTTAGCTCCTGTCATTCCTGTTTCTTCATCTATGGTAAATAAAGCTTCTATTGCTGGATGCTCAATATCATCTGCTGAAAGAATAGCCATAATTGCTGCTACGCCGAGACCGTTATCTGCACCAAGTGTTGTGCCTTCGGCTTTAACCCAATCGCCATCCACATACATTTCAATACCTTGAGTGTTAAAGTCAAAGTCCGTATCTTCATTTTTTTGATGCACCATATCGAGATGCGACTGGAGTACAATCGTTTTTTTCTGTTCAAATCCTTTTGTTGCAGA
Organism: Bacteroidales bacterium; assembly: GCA_041694175.1. GTDB lineage: Bacteria > Bacteroidota > Bacteroidia > Flavobacteriales > Flavobacteriaceae > Psychroflexus. The sequence goes on along the minus strand of JASMTR010000105.1, from coordinate 11,780 downwards.
TTTTTTGATAATGACGTTGCCAGCTTTGTCTTTTAATGTTTCCAAACCCAAATCTTGACCAAAGTCCATCATAAATTGAATGACGCGTTCTTCTTTTTTAGACGGTCGAGGAACGGCATTAAGTAGGGTAAAATGTTTCCAAACCACTTGAGGTTCTATATTTTGTAGCATGATTTTAATTTTAGCCCAAATCTAAGAAATCTTAAAATTATAAAGCCTTAGGGGGCTAAAATATTAAAAGGGAAAATAGGAATATTTCGTAAAACCCAAAAGCCGATAACTAAGATAAGTATAAACCAAGCTGTTTTAGGATTGTAGAGTAAATTTTTGGTCTTTTGGGGATAAAAATAAGTCCTGATCCATAAAAAGATTTTATAAAACATCACCAGCAAACCTAAGCCAATTAAAAAGTTGTGTTGAAAGCCTTCGAGAATTCTACCGTGAAGAAAATCATGCAAAGCCCGTTGGCTCCCACAACCAGGACAATGCAAACCTGTAATGCTATGAAATGGACATTGCGGTATAAATGATTGACCATTGGGATTGATATTATAATACAGCCATAACAACAAGAAACCCACCAAAACACTGATCGTAATCAATAATATTTTAATGGGTTTCGTTAAAGTCATTAATTAATATATGTTTATTGAAGTGATTGTTGTCTTTCCATTTCTTGTTGAAAAGTTTCCATAATTTCACCCCATGAAGAGCCGAGTACAGCAAAAGTATATATCAATATTCCCACTGTAATTACTATTGAAATTATCCAAGCTATTTTAGCATTTTTAGATGATTTTTGAGCAGCTTCGTGATTTCCAGCATTGTATTTTGAATTGACTTGGCTAGCCATTACTATACTCACTATTCCGGGTATTAGTCCTAAAAGTGTGCAGGTAATAACTGATAATACTGTTGAAACAATAGCCATAGCCATATGATTATTTGGCTTCGGTTGTTGAACTTGGTTGGTTTCTTCCATGATTTTTAAGATTTTAGGTTATGGCGTGTAAATTAGTAATTTTTTCTAAAACTTTAAAACTTTGTTAAATGATTAATAGCTTCAAAGACTAAACTTGTTTCATAGCCTTTGTAAATCAAGTAATTTTTGAGTTTTGCTTTACTCTTGTAGCTTGTATCTTTACTGAGTTGTTTAAATCTTTTTTGAGCTAATTCTTCTAATTTATTAAGGTAGTTGCTCTCTTTAATTTGGTTTAAAGCTTTATTGAGCAAATACTCTGAAATATTTCGTCTTTTGAGCTCTTGACGTATCCTGATTTTACCCCAACCTTTTTGATTGAATTTTCCCATAACGTAATTCATTGCAAAGCGTTCTTCATTTAAAAAATCGTGCTGAATTAAATCTGATATAATTTGCGCTCTGGCATCAGGAATCATATTCATGTTGATGAGTTTTTGCTCAACCTCTTGATGGCATCGGTCTTGATAAACGCAATACTTACACAAAGCCTGAAAGGCTTCTTTTACAGTGTATGATTTTGTTGGTTCTTTCATGTGTTTATTAACCATTTTTTTTGAACCATTAAGATATGAAAGTCATTATGGATTTCTATGAAGTCTTAATATGACTTAACCTCTTAATTATCAAATTTTTATTACAAACTTTGATTGATATTGTGGATGTAAGCTGATATATCATCTTTACCTGTTTTATCTTTGGATGAGGATAAGAAAATGGGCATTAATTCTTGCCAGTATTCCATTAAAACAGATTTGTAGTGCAAGATGTTTTTGTCTAAAGCTTGGGGTTTTAACTTATCGGTTTTGGTAAAAATAATGGAAAATGGTATAGCATTGACACCGAGCCATTGCATAAATTCAAGGTCAATGCTTTGCGGTTCGTGACGGGAATCAATTAGCACAAATGCGTTGACGAGTTGTTTTCGTTTTTTAAAATAATCAGTGATGAATTTTTGAAAGACTTTTTTTTCTTTTTTGCTGACTTTAGCATAACCATAACCAGGTAAATCCACCAAATGCCAAGTATTATTAATAAGAAAATGATTAATCAATCTTGTTTTGCCAGGTTTTCCTGAAACTTTGGCTAAGTTTTTTCGACCCGTCAACATATTGATTAATGAAGACTTACCAACATTACTTCGACCTATAAAGGCATATTCTGGCAATTGAGAATTGGGACAGTCTTCTACTTTGGAATTACTGATTACAAACTTTGAGGTTGTGATATTCATTATAACTCACGTTTCTGAAGCCAATCGTTCAAAATGCTATTAAATTGTTTAGGGTGTTCCATCATTGCGGCGTGACCGCATTTGTCTATCCAAAATAAATCTGAGTTGGGTAGCTTTTCGTGAAATTCTTCGGCGACATTTGGTGGTGTGACATTGTCTTGTTTTCCCCAAATGATACAGGTGGGCTGAGGCATATTAGGCAAATCTTTGCCCATATTGTGTCTTATGGCGCTTTTTGCAATGGCCAATGTTCTGATAAGTTTGCTTCTGTCATTGACTACGCTATAAACTTCATCTACAATTTCTTTGGTTGCGACTTTAGGGTCGTAAAAAACATTTTCTGCTTTTTTCTTGATGTAGTCGTAATCGCCACGCTTGGGATAGCTCTCGCCCATTGCACTTTCGTAAAGTCCAGAGCTGCCGGTGATGACTAATGCTTTGATTGATTCGGGGTATAGTTTTGTAGTAAGTAATCCTATATGACCGCCAAGGGAATTACCTAATAGAATGACATCTTTGTATTGTCTGTGGTTTATAAATTCTTTGATGTAGGTAGAAATATTTTTGATATTGGTTTTTAAAATGGGTAAAGTGTAAATGGGTAATTCTGGTATAACAACTTTGTAACCTTGTTTCGGAAAAAAGTCAACGACACCATCAAAATTGCTGAGACCGCCCATTAAACCGTGTAAGATTATTATGGGTGTGCCTTTACCTACTTCAATAAATTTAAATTTTCCATCGTGTTCTAATTCGTGTTCCATCAAGTGTATTTGTTTCTGGTATTCAAATATAATTAACTTTTTTAATTAGTCGTTAATGTGTAGTAAAAATGGTAAATTGAATGCCGAATTTAGCTTAGGGATAGTTGCGACATCCTTTTTGAGGTTTGTCTTAGCGAAGTTGCATTTTGAGAGTGCCGCCATAAAGCGGTAATCTCAAAATGCTTACTGAGACTTGACAAAGCCCAAAAAGATATAGCGAATAGCCCGTATAAAGCCAAAATAGTTTATTAAATTTTATCAATTACTTTGCTGATTCGTGCTGTGATTTCTTCAATATTACCTACTCCATTTACACCAAAGTATTTATTGTTTTTTTGATAATAGGATTTCAGAATAGCGGTTTCATCATAATAAACTTTGATGCGTTTTCTGATGACTTCTTCGTTGGCATCGTCTGGTCTGCCTGAGGTTTTGCCACGTTCGAGTAAACGCTTGACCAAAACTTCGTCATCGACTTCTAAGGCAATCATTGCGTTGACTTGAGTTGATTTTTGGGTCATCAATTGGTCGAGGCTTTGGGCTTGAGCTTCGGTGCGTGGGAAACCGTCAAAGAGGAATCCATTACAGGGTAAATGCCTATCTACTTCGGCATTGAGCATTTTGATAGTGACTTCGTCTGGGACTAATTTACCTTTGTCTGTATATGATTGGGCGAGTTGACCGAGGTCTGTTTTGTTTTTGATGTGGTATCTAAACATATCGCCTGTTGAGAGGTGAATGAGGTTATATTTGTCTTTTAAAATGTCAGCTTGTGTGCCTTTGCCGGCTCCTGGCGGACCAAATAAAACAATATTTGTCATAATTTATGAGGTTTTGAGTTGATAGACATCGGGTAAATTTCGACCTAAACCGTTATAATCTAAACCATAACCTACAATAAATTTATCGGGAATTGATATACCGATATAGTCGATGTGATATGGTTTTTTGTAGGCATCGGGTTTGTGAAATAGACTGGCTATGCGGTAAGATTTAGGGTTTTTGGTTTTGAGATGTTGGATGATGTATTCTATTGAGTTGCCTGTATCGACAATATCTTCTACAATGATAATATCTTTATTTTCGAGCTGTTCTGCTTCGAGATAAGTGCTGATATTCCCTGTTGAGCGTGTGCCACGGTAGGAGGCCAAACGCATAAAACTAATGCGGCATTCGCCTTGGTAGTGCTTAATTAAATCTGAAGCAAACATAAATGCACCGTTTAATATGATCAAGAATGTTGGCGCTTTGTCTTTATAGTCGTTTTGTATGGACTTAGCCAAGGCTTCAACACGTTTGTTAATATCGTCTTGCGTGATAAAAAGCTCAAATTGTAAGTCTCTAATGGTCATAATTCTGCAAAAAACAAAGATAAGTAAAGTCTTGTAAAGCGAAGTTAAATAGGCTTTGATTTTCGATTTAAGTTTTTTGTAGGATTTTTACTATAAAAATGGCTATTCTGGATTGAACGTTTACTTACTGCTTTTTATTTTGCCACTAATACACTAATAGTGTTAGAATTCATTTGTGTATTACAAGTGTGAAAAATATAACTTTTATTAAATTCAAATTTTAAAAATCTTATTCATTCTTAAGCATGTCTTTGTAGAATTTGATGTTTTGCTCAAGATTGGATTCTGGATATTGAATATCAGTGAATGTTGACATTCGTTCTTCTAAAATTTTGGCCACGAGGTATCTTGCTGTAGGTTTATCATCTGCAGGAATATTATACCAGGGTGCGTGTGGTTTTGAGGTGGTGTTGATGGCTTTTTCGTATGCCGAAGTATAGTTGTCCCAAAGTTGACGTTCTTCGATATCTTCTGGGGCAAACTTCCAGTTTTTGTGAGGTTTATTAAGGCGCCTGAGTAATCTTTCTTTTTGTTCTACTTTTGAAATGTTGAGGAAAAACTTGAAAATGATTGTGCCGTTTTCGGCAATGATTTGTTCAAATTGATTGATTTGTCTTAACCTATTGTTCCAAAATTCTTCATTGAGATCTTCAATTTGGTTGATGTGTGGCAAATTTTCATAAAGCACAATTTTAGGATGGACTTTTGATATTAAGACATTTTCGTAGTGAGAACGATTAAAAACTGCATATTTACCACGCGCTGGAAGTCGCTTGTAATGTCGCCATAAAAAATCTTGCTGAAGTTCTAAAAGGGTAGGTTTTTTAAAACTGTAACAGTTCACACCTCTAACATTAAAATCTTTAAAAACTTCACGAATTAAACTATCCTTTCCAGAAGTATCCATTCCTTGAATACATACCAATACACTGTATTTACTATGAGCATAAAGTTTATTTTGCATTTCGCCCAAATTTCTTCGTGTTTTACGAAGCTGTTTTTCAATTTTTGAAGTTTTAGCTTCTAAATCTAAGCTGGTTGGAAGTTCTGACAACTTAACTTCTGGTTGAATGCTAAAGTCGTTGATGTTAATGTTTTTCATTTTATAAATATTATGAATTGCTCACGAAAAAGACGCTTGGTTTATCTTTTTTCAAAACCCGTATTAAGTGTGGTTTCGTTTTAGGCAGGGTTTTTATCGGCGTAATGTTTTATTTTATTCAGCTCGTTTCCTTTATTTTCTTTTCCTTCTTCGATGTCAAAATCGTCTTGAAGTCCAAGCCAAAATTTAGCTGAGTTTCCAAAATATTTACTTAACCGTAAAGCGGTATCGGCTGTTATTCGACGTCGGCCTTTTACAATCTCAGATATCCGAGTTTGCGGTATTTTTAAATCTTTTGACAGTCGATAAGCTGTAATTTCAAGCGGCTCAAGAAATTCGTGAAGTAAAACTTCTCCAGGGTGCACATTTGATAAATTTTCCATTTTCATTTCTTTGAATGATAATCGACTACTTGCCCGTCCAGCAGGCGGGTTCCCACTTCGCTCGCATTTCCATTATTCCACTTAAAAATTATTCGCCATTGTTTGTTAATTCGAATGCTATAAAATTCATTTAAACTTCCCCTCAATTTTTCAAGTCGGTTTGATGGTGGTATTCTTAAATCAGCTATGTTTTGGGAATTATTCAACATTCTTAATTTTCGGTATCCATTTTTTTGAATATTAATCGGCATTTTCTTTACTCGATTTCCATCCCAAATTTGTTCAGTCTCTTTTGAGCGAAAAGAAACAATCATACACTTGTTTTGCGTTACTAACGTTAAAGATAAGTAAAATATTTAAATCGAAGTCACTTTATTAGACAAAACACCCTCTTTAATTCTCCACTTTGACAAAATCTTAGCATTGCTATAAGAAAGCAAACAACTACAATTACCTCATTGATGACAGTTAGTTGATAAAATCCAGATTCCAAAAAATGCATTATATTAGCATTATGAATTTAAGAGAATCTATTAAATATAAAACGGCGGATTTCCTATCATTATGTAAAGCTCACAATGTGAAGAACTTATATGCTTTTGGCTCTTCTATTACCGACAAATTTAATGAGGATTCGAGCGATATAGATTTATTAATTGAAATTGACAACGATGATCCAATTGAACGAGGAGAAAACTTATTGAACGTTTGGGATAAATTTGAACAATTTTTTCAGAGAAAAGTAGATTTATTAACAAACACTTCTATTAAAAATCCTATTCTAAAAAAAAGTATAGATTCTACAAAAATTTTAATCTATGACGGAAAAGAGCAGAAAATATCTATCTGATATTTTAATGGCCATCGACTTGATAGAAAAATTTACTGTTGATATGACAGATTTCAATATTTATCAAAATGATTTAAAAACCCAAAGCGCGGTTGAAAGACAGTTAGCGATTATTGGAGAAGCTTTAAGCCAACTCCAAAAAGTTGAACCAGATTTGCAAATTGATAATGCTAAACAAATTATTGGATTCAGAAACAGATTGATTCACGCCTACGACAGCATTGATAATTCAATAGTTTGGGCTATTTTAAATCGTCATTTGAAAAAACTAAAGAAAGAAATACAAGAAGTAATTTAATTCAGCCGTAGTAATAATCAGTTAAAAGCCTATTTTCAATACTACCTATATACAACGAGATTCGTTATTATTCAATGAGAAAAATTCTTATTGAATAATTCAGGTTAAATCTAACTCATATTAAATTGCACCTCTTTTGCCAAAATCAACCACTTCTAAATTTTCGATTTTAGAATGATTAATTTGAAAACGCAACATTGTTCTTTTTTGATGAAAGCCGTGTTTACCTATAGCTCCAGGATTGAAGTGTAAAAGTTTGAGTTTGGGGTCTTGCATCACTTTAAGAATATGAGAATGTCCGCAAATAAAGACATCAGGTGGATTGACTTCTAATTGTGATTTGATTTGTGGATTATAGCGTTTAGGATAACCACCAATATGTGTGATCCAAACCTTTAAATTATCAATTTTAAACTGTTGATGTAAAGGAAAACACGATCGAATCTCGTGGCTGTCTATATTGCCGTAAACGGCTCGGAGTTTGGTGTGTTGTTCAATGGCATCAGTAACTTTAAGATCGCCAATATCGCCAGCATGCCAAACTTCATCGGCTTCTTTGACGTATTTTAGAATTTGTTCATCGATGTAGGAATGTGTGTCACTTAACAACAAAATTTTTAAACCCATACTTATAGATAAGATTTAACTTCTTGTAAAGCTTTAGGTATGCCGTCGGGGTTTTTACCACCAGCAGTTGCAAAAAAGGCTTGACCGCCGCCGCCGCCTTGAATGTGTTTACCGAGTTCTCTAATGATTTTTCCAGCGTTGTAATCGTTTTGCTCAACTAAATTTTTTGAAATATAACAACTTAAAATGGCTTTTCCATTTTGATTAGAGCCTAAAACTAAAAACAAATTATCCATTTCTCCAGCGAGTTGAAAGGCAACATCTCTTATAGCCTTGGCATCTAAATCAATTTGTTTGGCGATGAAATTAACATCATTAATCGTTTCAGCAGAACTTTTTAATTCAGATTTTATGGTTTTGGCCTTGTCTTGAAGTAATGTTTGATTTTCGTTTTTAAGACTCTCTATGTCTTGAATTAATTTTTCAACTTGCTGAACGGGTTGTTGATTTGACCCCAATAAGTTTAATATTTCTTGAATTTCAGCATCTTTTTCTTCTAAATACTGTTTGGCCGCTTTGTTAGTAATGGCCTCAACCCGTCTTACACCAGAAGCCACAGAAGATTGACTCGTGATTTTGAAATACCAAATTTCAGCCGTGTTTTTAACGTGTGTGCCACCACAGAGTTCTATAGAATTACCAAATTTGATGCTGCGCACTTTGTCGCCGTATTTTTCGCCAAACAAAGCCATTGCACCTTGGGCTTTAGCTTCTTCAAAATCAGCATTGCGATTTTCTTCTAAAGCGATATGTTCTGAAATCTGAGTGTTGACTTTTTGTTCAATTGAAGAAAGCTCATCAGGGCTCAGTTTTTCGAAATGAGAAAAATCAAAACGTAAGTATTTATCATTGACTAATGAACCTTTTTGCTCAACGTGATGACCTAAAACTTCTCTTAAAGCGTGATGTAACAAATGCGTTGCAGAATGGTTACAAGCTGAAAGGAAGCGTTTTTGAGCATTGACTTTAGCACTAAAACTCTGTTTTAAATTTGAGGGTAATTTTTTTGTAATATGTATGATATCGCCGTGTTCTTTTTTGGTATCTAAAACGTCGATATTTTCATTGTCAAAAATAAATTGTCCACGGTCTCCAACTTGTCCGCCACCTTCTGGATAAAAAGGGGTTTGGTCTAACACAATTTGATAGCGTTGACCTTCTTTTTTGGTTTTAAAACTGCGGTATTTTATAATTTTTGAGGTCGTTTTTAAGTTATCGTAACCTACAAATTCATTAGCCTCATTATTTTCAACAACCGTCCAATCATCTGTTTGACTTTCAGAAGCCGATTGAGAGCGTTTTTTCTGTTGTTCTAAAGCCGATTTGAATTCGTTTTTATCATAGTCAAAACCGTTTTCATTTAAAATTAAAGCTGTTAAATCGATAGGAAAGCCATAAGTGTCAAAGAGTTCAAAGGCTTTTTGTCCTGAAATGGTTTTAGTCGAGCTTTCCTTGATGATATCTTCAAGGCGTTTTAAACCTTGAGATAAAGTTTTGAGAAAGCTTTGCTCTTCTTCTTTTATGACCCGTTGACAAAGTTTTTTTTGCTTAGATAATTCTGGATAATCTTCTCCGAGTTGTTGGTTTAAAACTTCAACCAATTCAAACATAAACGGTTTATTTATGTTTAAAAAAGTATAAGCATAACGCACAGCTCTTCTAAGAATACGCCTAACCACATAACCAGCGCCGTTACTTGATGGCAACTGTCCGTCCGCTATACAAAATGTCACGGCACGAATATGGTCTGCAATCACTCTGATGGCAATGTCTATCTCTTCATTTTTTCCGTAAGTATGCCCAGATATTTTTTCTATAGTTTTAATAATAGGCTGAAAAATATCGGTGTCATAATTAGATGTTTTATTTTGAAGTACACGACATAAACGTTCAAACCCCATACCCGTATCGACGTGTTTTTGAGGTAGATTTTCTAAGGAACCATTGGCTTTTCTATTAAACTGGATAAAGACAAGATTCCAAATCTCAATGACTTCAGGATGGTCTTTATTGACTAAACTTTTAGCAGGAACCGCTTTTTTGTCAGCCTTTGACCTCAGATCGACATGAATTTCAGACGATGGACCACACGGGCCTTGCTCGCCCATTTCCCAGAAGTTGTCTTTTTTATTACCCAGAACAATTTTATTGTCACTAACAATGGTTTTCCATATTTCAAAAGCTTCTTTATCTTTGTCTAAACCCTCTTCTTGATATCCTTCAAAAACAGTAACGTATAAATTGTCAGGATTGATTTTATAAACTTCGGTTAAAAGCTCCCAAGCCCATTCGATGGCTTCTTTTTTAAAGTACCCGCCTGCCGGACGGTCAGGATCACCGAAACTCCAATTGCCCATCATCTCAAACATAGTGTGATGATAGTGGTCTTTTCCGACTTCTTCAAGGTCGTTGTGTTTGCCAGAAACTCTAAGGCATTTTTGAGTATTATAAACTCTGGAGTGCTCCACTTTTTCAGTTCCTAAAAACAAAGATTTGAACTGATTCATTCCGGCATTGGTAAACATTAAGGTAGGGTCGTCTTTAAGCACAATTGGAGCAGAAGCCACAAAATTGTGATTTTTATGTTTAAAAAAATTGAAAAAATTGGCTTTGATTTCTTTAGAATTCATAGGCAAAATGGCTTAACCTGAATAAGTATTGAATTTTATTATATTTGCAATGCTAATAAGCGATAACGCAAAAGTAATATAAATTTAAGAATGCGGAAGGTAAAATATTATTACGATACCGAAACACTCTCCTACAGAAAGATAGAGCGAAAAAAAGGTAAAACCTTTGGACTAACGCTTTTGTTTGTTTTAGGGACTTTGGTGGCAAGTATACTGCTTTTAATAGTTTATCTCAACATCCCTGGAATTGAGACGCCTAAAGAAAAAGCATATAAACGAGAGCTTGATCAAATGACATTTCAATATGAAATGATGAATCGGCAAATGGAGGATATTACTAGTGTCGTGAAAGAATTAGAGGAACGAGATAATAAAATATATAGAGTTTACTTTGAAGCTGACCCCATTTCTGAAGAGCAACGCAAGTCTGGATTTGGTGGGGTGAATAGATATAAAGATCTTGAAGGTTATAATAATTCTGAAATTATCATTAAAACCAAAAAACGACTCGACCAACTCAAAAAACGCGTTGTGGTTCAATCAAAATCTTTAGATGAAATAGTTGAATACGCACTAAATAAAGAAGAATTATTAGCCTCTATTCCAGCTATACAACCCGTTCAAAATGATGATTTAAAGAGAACGGCATCTGGTTATGGTATGAGAATGCATCCCATTTATAAAATCAGAAAAATGCATACAGGAATGGACTTTTCCGCTCCTGAGGGAACACCAATATTTGCAACTGGTAATGCAAGAGTTAAAAAGGTTAAAAAGTCCAGAAGAGGTTATGGCTATCATGTTGTATTAGATCACGGCTTTAATTATGAAACCCTTTATGCGCATATGAGTGAAATTTCTGTGTTTAGAGGGCAAAACGTGAAGCGTGGAGAAATTATAGGTTATGTAGGCGATACTGGCTCATCTACTGCACCACATTTACATTATGAGGTATTGAAAAATGGCGCTCACGTTAATCCCGTATATTTTTATTACAATGATTTATCTGCGGAAGATTATGAGGCTATGATGAACAACTCTGCTTTAGAAAATCAATCTTTGGACTAATTATATGAAAGTTGACCTACCAGAAAAACTGTACTACAATATAGGCGAAGTTGCTAAAGCTTTTGAAGTTAACACATCGTTAATTCGGTTTTGGGAAAAAGAATTTGATATCATTAAACCTAAAAAAAACGCTAAAGGCAATAGAAAATTTACGCCTAGGGATATTAAAAACTTTGAACAAATCTACTATTTGGTAAAAGAACGTGGTTTTACTTTAGAAGGTGCAAAGCAACACCTAAAAACGCATAAAGGCAGTACACTGGACAACTATGACTTGGTAAGAAAATTAAAGCATGTCAAGTCTGAGTTAGAAGCCTTAAAATCTAATTTGTAATACTTTTATATTATTTTGTTCAAAACGAAAAGTATTCTTATATTTGCAGTCCGCAATTAGAAAAATAATTTACTAAAATATATCGCGGGGTAGAGCAGCAGGTAGCTCGTCGGGCTCATAACCCGAAGGTCGCTGGTTCGAGTCCAGTCCCCGCTACTA